>DASREB010000310.1:0-17225 GCA_035652275.1 Burkholderiales bacterium | reverse complement strand
CGAGCGCCACGCGGACGCGATAGGTGGCGAGCGAGCGCCAGAATCCGTAGAGCTTCATGGAATCACCGGTAGCAGGAGGAAGGAATCGCCAAGATGCAGCGTCGTGCGGCCGCCGTAAACCGCGGCCGGCCGGTCGCGCGGGTCGTCGTGCAGGAATGGCCCGCAGCCGCGCAGCTCGTTCTTGAAATTCGACAGCCGGGCGCCCGTGGCTTTCTGCCATTCGTAATCGCGCCCGCGTACGCTGAGCGCGAGTCTATACCCTGCCGGCACGACGACGCTCGACGGCCAGAGCTCGATGTCGAGCGTCACCGGTTTCCCCGGTTCGAGCGGTTGCAGCTCATCGTGTGCGTGATAGGGCCGCCACGGCTCGCTCAGAGTCTGATCGAGCTTGCGATGCGACGCGCGCAGCCAGCCTTGCGCGACCGGCGTGTGGGGGTCTATCGCACCCATGAACGTGGCTTCCCGCAGATCGGCGGTGAAAACGCGGAAGACGAGAAACAGGTCGGCGTCGCTCGTCGTGGAGGATACGCTGAGGCGCGCGGCCAGCGGGCCGGTGATCTCGGTCTCCTTGGTTACAGGCTCCGACATGAACGTGAGCCCGTCTCCCAACGCGTCGAAGGCCAAGTTGCGCGAGTCCGCCGGCGCGGCGCCTTTGAGCTGCCCGTCCGGATGAAGGTACATCTTCGTCCATTTGGTGCGCGCGAGCGGCCATTCGTTCTCGTGGCGCTCGACGAACTTGTCGACGTGCCGCACCTGCAGCTGCACCGGCGGCTGCGCCGCCCAGTCGCCCTTGCCCTTGAGGAAGTGATCGAAGAAGCGAAGCTGCAGGCTGCGGCCGTAGTCGGTGTAGAAGTGGGTCCAGTGCTCGATGCCGTGGACCTCGAGCCACTTCTCCTTAGATGCGGCGCGCATGAAGCCTTCGAAGTTGCCGCGCGGATGCAGCCCCTGCCCGCCCCAGTTGGCAGCGGAGAGCAAAGGCACGGTGATCTTGTCCCATTGCGGCGAGCGGCTGCGGTGGTATTCGTCGTCGAGCGGATGCGCGAGGATCTCGTCGCCGAAGTCGCTGCGATTCGCCGCGAGTTCCTTGTCGGAAAGCGTTTCGTCGCCGCACACCAGGTCGCCGGTGACGCGGCTCTTCGGTCCGCGCTCGCCGAGTCCGTACTGCACGGTCTTCACCTGCATGTCGTACCAGTTTGCCCAGAACGTGCAGAGGATGCCGCCGTGGTGCGTCATGTCGCGATACCAGTCGGCCGCGCCTTCCCAGATGCACATGGCGGCGAGGTGCGGCGGCTGCAGCGAGGCGACGTGCCACTGGTTGATGCCGTAGTACGAGATGCCGTTCAGGCCGACCTTGCCGTTGGACCAGCGCTGTCTTCCGGCCCACTCGATGCACTGGTAGAAGTCCTGCGTCTCGCGCGGCGAGAAGTGATCGATGTAGCCGGGCGAGCGGCCCGCGCCGCGCGAGTCGACGCGCACGCAAGCGTAGCCCTCCGGCACCCACTTCTCCGGATCGACCACCTCCCACGCCTGGTACTTGTTCGATGAGCCGTGCGGCACATCCGGATGCTCGCTCGCCATGCGCTGCCACGCGGACGGATAGCCGTCCTGGAACGCGAGGCCCTTGGCGTAGGGACCGTAGCTCAGGATGACGGGAGCGCGGCCGTCCTGCGGCGGCCGAAAAACGTCAGCGCGCAGCACGAGGCCGTCGTCCATCACGATCGGCACATCCCATTCGATGCGCATGCCATCGCGCAGCTCGCCGCGCGCTGCGGCCATTACAGATTTCCTCCTCGCCGCGGATTTGAGCCCTGCGGCCGCGCGTGTGTCAACCCGGTTTCACCATGGTATTGCGATACATGAACGCGGCGATGGCGCCGAGGATCAGGACGAGGATGCCGTCGAACACGATCTGCTTGACGACCGTCGCGCCGGGCATCGGCTGCACTACGTAATAGATCAGGTAGAGCGGCAGCGTCGTCAGCAAGACGATCGCCACGCCGTAGCGAATTCCTTGCCCGAGCCAAGGCCGCGGCTCGACGCCGCGCGCATAAATCCAGACGAAGGCCCCCGACATGATCAGATGCGCGAGGATCATCAACGGCAGGAAGTTCTGGGCCTCCGACTCTTTACGGAATAGATTAGCGAGCTGTGCGTAGTCGGCATGCAGCAGCACGCCGTGCACGATGAAGCTGCCGATGAACCACGCGATGAACACCACCAGCCACGCCAGCAAAAACCGCTTGTTCATTGCCGTCCCCTTTTAAGTACGTTGGCAAGCCAGCGGCACACGAGATCGGCGACCGCCGCCTCGCGCCCGCGGTAGAAATGATCGCACTGCGGCACGATTTCCACGGCACACGGCCCTGCGCAGCGTCGCTGAAACTCTTCCGCCGGATACAGATCGCGCGGCTCGTCGCTGCCACGGAGGTAGAGCACCGGGCACGAGATGCGCGGTGCGAGCTCGACGATGTCCGGGCAATTTGCGAGATCGAGGAAGCTCGCCGCGCTCGTCACGTACCACCAGCCGGGCAGCAGCATCAGTTCACGCCCTCTCCCGCCGGCGACCAGGGCCTGCGCCTGCGCGGTCAACTCCTCCAGCCGGTCCGCTGCCAGCAGCCCCGCCCGGCTTGCGAGCGAGAGCATGTTCGCGCCGCCGCAGTGCGCGGAAAGGAGCACGAGCGCCGGCGTCTGCGGGTGGTCGGCAACGTGCCGCACCGCGAGCATGCCGCCGTTGCTATGGCCGATCACCACTGGATGCGCAAAGCCGCGCTGCTCGATCCAGCGTGCAGCGTAGCGGTTGTCGGCGATGGCCTCGGCGATGGTCTGGAAGGCGGCGCCCTCGGCAGCGCGGCTGTCGCGGATCGCGAGGATGTCGTGGCCGCGCCGATTGAAGGCGAGCGACGCCAGTCCCAGTTCCGCGAGCCGCGGCGGCAGAAAGCGCGGCGCGCCGCTGTAGAAATTCATCGTATTGCCGTGAAACAGGAGCGCCGCGCCGCGCGCCGCATTGCTACCCTCGGCGCCTGCGGGCTCGTACCATGCGCCCTCGAGCGACAGCGTATCGGTCGCGATCGAAACGAACGAGGTGTTCAGCACATGAAGATCGGTGTGGCAGGTATCGGCAAGATGGGCGCGGGCATCGCGGCGCGGCTCGCGAGCCTCGGGCACGAGATGATGGTCTGGAACCGCAGCGCCGACAAGGCGCGCGCCACCGGACTGAAGGTGGCGAGCAACCCCGCGGACCTGGCGGCCGCGTGCGAGACGGTGGTTAGCATGCTGGCGGACGCTGCCGCCGTGAACGGCGTATACGCGCACATGCTGCCCGCGATGCGCGGCCGGCTTTTCATTGATATGAGCACGGTGCGCCCCGAGGTGTCGCAGGCGCTTGCGCAGAAGGTGCGCGCCGCGGGCGGCGCGTTTGTCGAATGTCCGGTGGGCGGGACCGTCGGGCCGGCGCGCGAGGGCAAGCTCTTCGGCTTTGTCGGCGGCGAGCTGGCCGATGTCGCGCGGGCCCGGCCGATCCTCGAGCAGCTGTGCCGACGCGTGGAGCACGTCGGCCCGGTCGGCGCCGGCGCGAGCATGAAGCTCGCCATTAACCTGCCGCTAATCGTCTACTGGCAGGCGCTCGGCGAGGCGCTCTCGCTCATCAAGCACCTCAAGCTCGATCCCGCGCGCGCCATGGATATCCTTGCCGACACCTCCGGTGCGCCCACCATGATGAAGAACCGCGCGCCCGCGGTCGCCGCCGCGCTCGGCGGCAAGGACAACGCGCCGACGGCGACGATCGATACGCTCAAGAAAGACCTGGCGGAGATGCTCGCCGAGGCGCGCAGCCGCGGCTATGACGCGCCCGCGACGCAAGCCGCGCTTGCGGGCTTCGAGCGCGCCTCGCGTGCCGGGCTCGGCGCCAAGGACTGCACCGCGGTTCCCGTGCACTGGCTCAAATCGGGCACAGGTACGTAATCGTTTCGGACAACTAGCTTGCGCCGGTCGCGCGATCGAATACGTCGTGCGGCAGCGCGTCGCCGCGCCAGGCCACATGCTGGTCGGGCCGGATGAGCGCCAGGCGCGCCTGGTAGAGGTCGCGCACGCTCGGCTCGCGCAGGATCTTGAGGGGCACGCGCGTGTTTACGCCCGGCGCCGCCGCCTCGTCGGTCACGAGCAGCGTGAAGCCGGCGCCGAAGTGGTCGTAGAGTGAGCTGCCATCGGCAAGCCAGGCGTGCGGCGCAAGACAGCCCGGGTGCGCCGACGGCACGTAATCCTTGAAGTGCCGCGGCGGCGGCGCGCTGCCGTCGTCGACCACGAGCGGCGAGCCGCTGTAGCTGTAGCCGAGCACGACGCCGAGCGTGTTGAACTCGCGGATCTTCGCCGTCTTGATCTGCGCGCCGAGCTCGCGGCGCAGGCGCTCGCCGGCCGGGCTCGCATCTTCAAGGCCGGCGCGCCACATGTGCGTGGGCAGGAGCGCATGATTGGCCACCGCCTCGTCCATGACGAACTCGTGCACCGGCCGGCGCTCGACTTCGTAGCTCTCGAGGAGCCGCGGCCCGCCCCAGCCCTGCAGCACCGCGGCCATCTTCCAGCCGAGATCCACGGCGTCTGCGATGCCCATGTTCATGCCGTAGCCGCCGAACGGCGGATGCACGTGGCAGGCATCGCCGGCGAGGAACACGCGCCGGTCGCGATAGCGATCGGCGAGCAGCCGGGACGCGACCCATTCGTCGTTGCTCAGCAGCTCGATCGGCAGCTCCACGCCGCTCGCCTGGCGAATGAGCTGCTTCGCGCCTTCGCCCTCCAGCTTCTTGCCCTCGGGCAGCGTCGCGCCGAAGAACCAGATGTCGTCCTTGTCCATCGGCCCGGTAAGCGAGGGCGCCTCGCGGTTCACCAGCCAATACATGGTCGCCGGCCCAAGCCGGTGAGCACTCGAGATGCCCGGCGCGCGGAACACGGTGTTGCAATGGCGCGCGAGCGTCGCGCCGCTCATGGCGGCGCCGATCAGGCTTCGCACGGTGCTGCGCGCGCCGTCGGCGCCGATCAGGTATTTGCTGTCGATTGTCTGGTCGCCGACGCGCGCGCGGACGCCGCTCGCATCCTGCGTGAACGACTCGAGACGGCGGCCGAACTGGATGCGCACGCCGGGCAGCGACTCGGCATGCGCCTTCAGCACCTTCTCGAGCTCGTACTGCGGGATCCACTGGCCGTGCTCGGAATAGAGCGGGTTCTTGCCCGGCGCGCAGTACGAAGCATTCTCGAAGCGGCAGAGCTCGAAGCCGGTCAGCCGCGTCGCAAAGACGATGTTGGACGGATAGTCGACGCCGAGCGGCGAAGCCGCGGCCAGCTTGTCGGCGATGCCCCAGCGGCGCAGGTGCTCGCGGGTGCGGACATTCGTGGTCTTCGCGCGCGGCGCGACGCCGACACGGTCGTGCTGCTCCACCACGAGGCACGACACGCCGCGATGCCCGAGCTCGATCGCTGCCGCCAATCCGGCCGGGCCGGCGCCGACGATCAGAACCTGGACTTCCATAATAATTTCGTACTTAGTGCGTAATCGAAATTACCTACTCGGTAAGGAACTCATAGCGCAGGAGCTTGCGCGCGTTGCCACCGCAGATGCGCTCCTTGTCCTCCGCGGAAACGCCGGCAATGCGGTTCACCGTAGCCATCGGGTCGTCGAGGCCCATGTCGAAGCAGTAGTCGCTGCCGAGCGTCACGCGGTCGGCGCCGACCAGGCGCACCAGGTTCGCGTTGATGCGGTCGTCGTGGCCGATGGTGTCGTAGGTGAAGCGGCGAAGGTAGGAGCTCGGCGGCTCCTTCATGTGCTTGAGCTCGGGGCGCACTTTCGCGCCGTGGTCCCAGCGCCCGATGAGCCAGGGAAACGTGCCGCCGGCGTGCGGCAGGTTCACTTCGAGCTTCGGGAAGCGGTCCATCACGCCGCCAAAGATGAGGTGCGCCGCGGCAATGCCCGTGTCGTACGGGTTACCGCAAAGATTTTTGAGGTAGTACTTCTTCGTCCGCTCAAGGCCGATGGTGTCGACGGGATGGAGAAAGATCGCCCAGCCGAGCTCCTCGCACTTCGCGTAGACCTCCCAAAACTTGCGCTCGTCGAGCTCCTCGCCGTTGACATTGGTGGCGAGATACATGCCCTTGATGCCGGGCAGCTTCGCCGCGCGCTCGAGCTCGCGCACGGCAAGGTCGGGCGCCTGCATCGGCACCATCGCGAGGCCGACGAGCCGCTGCGGATGCCGGCGGTGCGCCGCGGAGGCCGCATCGTTGAACGCCTGGCTGAGCGCGAGGCCGAGCGGCGCGGAAGCCCAGTACACCATCGGCGTGGTGAGCGAGAGCGCGTGCACGTCGATGCCGCGCGCATCCATCGCATTGATGCGCTCGTCGATGACGACGAAGCGCTCGTCGAACGCGTTGGTGATGTGCTTCGCGCGCAGCATGAATCCGCCGCCCGGCCTGCGCTCGAGCGACGCGCCTTCCGCCGCGCCGTCCTTGGCGAAGAGCGCGAGCCACTCTTCCGGATACCAGTGGGCGTGAATGTCTACGGTGCGCATCAGCTATGATGACACGCGAGGAGGATAACGATGCGCTGGTGCGCATTGCTGTTTTGCATGGCCGCCGCGTTCGCCGCCGCGGCGCAGGACAACTACCCGGCGAAGCCCGTGAAGGTGCTGGTGCCGTACGCGCCCGGCGGCGCGACCGACATCATCGCGCGCATCGTCGCGCAGCGGCTCACGGAATCGCTCAAGGAAAGCTTCATCGTCGAGAATCGCCCGGGCGCCAATGGCAACATCGCGCTCGAGGCGACGGCCAAGGCAGCCGCGGACGGCTACACGCTGCTCGTCGGCAACGTCTCGACGAACGCGATCAACGAGAACATCTACGCCGACCAGCTGCCGATCCGGCCGACGCGCGATCTCGTCGGCATCACCAAGCTCGTGGAGATCCCGCACATCGTGGTGGCGAACGCCAGCTTCCCGGCGAACAACATCGCCGAGCTGGTCGCCGCGGCGAAGCGTGCGCCCGGCACTATCAACTTCGCCTCCGTCGGCATGGGCAGCTACCCGCACCTCGACATGGAGCGCCTCGAGCGCGCCGCGGGCATCGAGCTCACGCACGTGCCGTACAAGGGCGGCGCAGGCCAGGCGATTCCGGCGATGATCGCAGGCGAGGTGCAGGTCGCGTTCTTCAACATGGCCTCGCTCCTGCCGCACATAAAGAGCGGGCGCCTGAAGCCGCTCGCCGCCGTGCCGGCGCAGCGCTTGCCGGAGCTGCCCAACGTGCCGACCCTCGCGGAACAGGGCTATCCCGGCATCGGCACCAACGCCTGGCAAGGGCTCTTCGCCCCGGCGGCAACGCCGCGTCCGATCATCGACAAGCTCTACGCGGCGGTGGCGCGGGCGCTCGGCGAGGAAAAGGATGCGCTCGCCGGCAAGATGCTGACCGTTGCCGTCTCGCCATCGCCCGACGAATTCAACGCGCTCGTGCGCCGCGAGACGCAATCGTGGGGCGAGTTCGTGCGCGACGCAAAAATCAAAATCGAATAATCGGGGTCAGGCACCGATTAATCAAGAAATCGGTGCCTGACCCCGATTAAGCCGCTTTGGTGCCGTGCAGGCCGGCGGCGGCGTCCTTGCAGGTGAAGAACACGCAATCCGCCTTGCTCTCGTTGCGTGCGCAGTGCACCTTGCCCGCCGGCACGTAGAACACGTGCCCCGGTCCGCCCTTTAGCCACTTGCCGTCGAACTGCATCTCGAGCTCGCCCTCGAGGATGAAGATCCACTGCTCGTTCGGATGCGAATGGGCGTCGGACGGCTTGCCCGCCGGATAGCGCATCAGCGCGACGATCATGCGCTCGCCTTCGACGCAGCCGCCAAAGACCGGCGAATAACCGGGTCCGCCCATGATCTGGTTCACCCGGTGCAGATCGAAAATATGCTCGCCTGCCCTAGCGCGCTTTGCCCCCGGTGTTTTCGCCTCGCTCATGTCATTTACTCCCGCAACGCTGCATTCACCTTCGGCATCACCTGCTCGACCATCAGCTCCATCGAGCGCTTGGCGAGCTTCGAATCGACCCAGTCGTGGCACGGGTAGTAGAGCGTGCCGAATGGCCCGACCTTCTCGCGGAACGCGAGCAGCTGCTCCACCACGCTGTTCACCGTGCCGGCGAGCACCAGCCTGGGCGTCATGCTGTCCGCGGTAATCGACGAATCGGGCTCGTTCTGGTCGAGCTTGAAGAGATTGCCGCGCCCGCCGAGGCCGACCAGCTTGCGGATCAGCTGCTTGAAGTAGAAGTGGTACGGGCCCTGCGGCCCGTGGCCATATTCCTTGGCCGTGCGCTCGTCGTCGGCGACGAAGATCGATTTGGCGACGCGCCAATCCTTGCCATCGGCCTTCTTGCCGACGGCCTCGCACCCTTCGACATAGCGCGGCCAGTGGCTCTTCACCCACTCCGGCAACAGGAAGTTGGCGGAGATCGGCGTCCAGCCGCGCTTCGCCGCTTCGGTCACGCCCTTCGAATGCGGCGCGACCGCGGTCACCACGATCGGCGGATGCGGCTTCTGGTAGGGCTTGATGATTGCCCCCTGCCCGATTTCCGGAATCTGTGTGTTCTCGGTCGTGACGTGGAAGAACTGCCCCTTGAAGTTATACGGCGGCTCGCCCTTCCAGATGTCGAGCACCATGTTGATCGACTCGAGGAAGATCGCGTTGCGGTCTTTCTTATAGTTGCCGAATACCTCGGCATCGGACATCAGGCCCCCGGGGCTGATGCCGAAGATGAAGCGGCCGCGCAAAAGGTGGTCGAGCATCGCCACCTGCGCGGCGATCGCCGCGGGGTGCGAGTTCGGCATGTTGACCGTGCCGGTGCCGAGCACGATCTGCTTCGTGTCGTGCACGAGGCTCGCCAGGAACATGCAGCACGAGGTGACGTTCTCGGCGAGATCGGTGACGTGCTCGCCGACCAGCGCCTCCTGGTAGCCGAGCTTGTCGGCGAGCAGGATCGCCTCTCGGTCCTCGTGGTAGGTGCGCCACGGCTCGCGCGTCGGCGGATGCAGCGGCATCATGAAGGTACCGAGTCGCATCAGTTCTCCACGGGTTCGACGCGCCCGGTCTGCGCCGAGCGAAAGATCGCCTCGAGCGCCGAGACGTTGGCGATCATCTCGCTTTGTGGCACGGGATAAGGCGCGCCGCCGCCCGCCGCTTCCGCAAATGCTTCGAGATTCGCGAGCACCGCCTTGGCGGGCGGATATTCACGCACCTGCTTCTCGTGGCCGCGCCGCTGCACGGTCAGCGTCCAGCCCTGCGGCGATTCGGGATGCGCCTTGTCGCGCACTTCTGCCCAGCCTTTGTTGCCGTACACCGCGAAGCGGCCATCGAACGGCGTCGCCAGCACCGCGCCCAGCAACGCATTACCACCGGCGCGGAAATTGACCAGGATGCCGAGCGTATCGCCATTGACGAGCTGGCTCCCCAGCTGGCGAACGCTCGCAAAGACCCGCTCGGCCGCGCCGAAGACTGCGACCGAGAGATCGAGCAGATGGATCCCCGTGGCCGTCATCGGACCGGCCGGCGCTTCTTTGGCCGAAAGGCGCCAGTTGTCGGCGGGCAGCGAAAGAAACTTGTCCTGCAGGAAGTTCGCTTCGACCTGGAGCGGCGTGCCGAGCTCGCCCGCCTTCACCAGGCGCAACAGTTCCATGATCGGCGGCTCGAAGCGCTTTTCATGCCCGACGGCGAGCTTCACGCCCTTGGCATTGCACGCCGCCACCGACTTCAGCACGTCGACGCGCGACATCGCGAGCGGCTTCTCGCAGAACACGTGCTTGCCGGCGTTGGCCGCCCGCACGATCTGCTCGGTGTGCTGCGTATGCGGCGTGCACAGGACGACGCCTTGCACCTGCGGGTCACGCAGCGCCTCGTCAAACGAGCCGAGCGGCAGCGCCTGGTCCGCGGCGAACGGCGCCGCCGCCGGCGCCGGATCGGCGACGCGCACGACGCGCAGCTTGTCGCTCGTTTTGATGAGCGGCACGATGATGCGGCCCCACCAGCCGAGGCCGATGACGGCGACGTTCAGCATCAGTCCGGCGTCGCGCCCGCCTCTTTGGCGATTCTCGCCCAGCGCTCGGTCTCGGCCGCGACGAACTTCTGGAACTCCGCCGGGCTCGCGCTCGTCACGCTTTCAGCGCCGCCATTCTTCAGCCGCCCCACGACCTCGGGCTCCTTCATCACTTGCGTGGCAACACTGAACAGCCGATCGACCACCTCGCGCGGCGTGCCGGTGGGCACGAAGATGCCCTGCCAAGAGCCCGCCTTGAGATCCGGGAATCCGGCCTCGGCCACGGTGGGCACCTCGGGCAGCGTATCGATTCGCTTGGTGCTCGTTACGGCGAGCGGTTTCAGGCGCCCGCTCTTCACGCCGGGCATCGCCGATGCGGCGGTCGCGAACATCAGATTGGTCTCGCCGCCCATCAGTCCGGCGGTGGCCGGCCCGGCACCGCCCTTGTACGGCACGTGCACCATGTCGAGGGCGTTCAGCTTGCGGAAGAGCTCCATCTCCAGGCGGTCGAGGCTGCCCGAGCCCGGCGACGCGAAGTTCAGCTTTCCCTGATTTGCTGTCGCGTACGCCACGAGCTCCTTCACGTTGTTCACCGGCAGCGATGGATGCACGATCAGGATGCTTGGCACATCGACCACCTGCGTCACCGCGATGAAATCCTTCACCGGGTTGATGGAGAGCTTCGGATAGACACCGGGGTTGATGGAGACCGAGCCGACGTTGCCGAGGAAAATCGTGTAGCCGTCCGGCGCCGCCTTTGCCGCCACTTCGGCGCCGATGCTGCCGGCGGCGCCGGGCTTGTTCTCGACGATGATCGGCTGGCCGAGCAGCTCGCCGAGCTTCGGCTGCATGATGCGGCCGACGAAGTCCGAGGCGCCGCCCGGCGCGAACGGAATGATCATGTGCACGGGCTTCGAGGGATACGCCTGCGCCAACGCGAGAAGGGGCGCAGCCAGCACTGCAAGCAGTAAGCGTTTCATTCGCTGTCGATCGGAAGTGGAATCGGCCGCTTGAGACGCGCCGATTTGTCAAAGGCCTTGGTGAGCATCAGGCGGTTGTGGGCTTCCGCCGCCGTGGCGTGCTGCGTGGTCAGGCCCATGGCGATGCGGTTCAGCCATTGCTCGGTCTCCTCGCGCATCGGCCCGCGCAGCTCGCCGAGCGCCATGTCACCGGGCGGATAGCTGCCGAGGAAATCGACGCGCCGCGCCTTGTCCGGCGCATAGCCTTCGCCGCTTTCCTTCCCCGTGGCGAGCACGATATCGCGATGCGTATCGTCGATCGTCAGCACGCCGTCTGTGCCGGTGATGCCGACCTCGAGGCTGTACACCGCCCCGGGCCAGACGATCGGCAAGGCCCACGAGATCACCGCGTGGTACAGGCTGCCGTCCTCGAACGTGATGACGCCCGCGGTGGCGTCGATACCTTTGCAGAGCGGCCCGAGCGCCTTGTCCACCGAGCGGGCGTAAATCTCCACCGGGCGCTTCGCCTCCATCAGCCACATGACGATGTCGAGCGCATGCGTCCCGGAGATCACCATGGGCGAGATGGTCGCCGGGTCGTTCGTGCGCTTGTAGTTGTCGAGCGCGACCAGCCGGTTCATGAATGCGCGCGAGGTGACGAGCGTGACGTCGCCGAGCGCGCCGGTGCGAACCTTCTCCTTCGCCGCGAGCCAGCGGCGCCGAAAGCGCTGCGTGTAGCCGACACAGGCATCGACGTTCGCCGTGCGAATGGCGCTCAGTACCTGCTGCGATGCCGCCAGCTCGGTGGCCAACGGTTTCTCTATCAGCAGAGATAAACGCCGCTCGACCGCCGCGAGGATCGGGTCGACATGCAGGTGCTCGTCGGTGGCGACGATCGCCGCCGTCACTTCGGGCCGCGCCAGCAGCTCGCGGTAGTCGCTGGTGACGAACTCGGCCCTGCACTTATCGCCGACCAGCTTCGCGCGATCGGCCTTCAGATCGGCGACGCCGATCCACTCGACCGCCGGATGGCGTGCAGCGACCTCGCCGCGAAAAAGGCCCACGCGCCCGGCGCCGACGATGGCGAGGCCGATGCGCTTCGGAGAACGGCGCGCCTGCAGTTGTTCCTCCTCCGATTTACGCGGCCGCGCGCAGCGACGCTTTGAGCGGCAACGATACCGCCTCGTTGCGCTCCGCCGAGATGTCGGCGGCGATGTAGACCTCCATCACCATGCGCGCGTGCTCGGGTGTCACGAGCACCGGACGGTCGTACGCCACCGCCTCGAGGAAATGCACCGTCTCCGGCGCCATCGCGCCGGCGTACGTGTGGTCGACGAACTCGCCGGGCATGGTGGACATCGGCAGCTGCATGCCCTTCTGCACGGTGTTCAGCACGACGTCGCGATGGCTGTCGTCGACCATCACCGCGCCATCGGTGCCGATCATCTCGATCCAGGTAGTCGAGAAGTTCGGATAGCCGAGCGGCAGGCTCCAGCCACCGCCCACGACCACCGAGATGCCGTTGTCCATTGTCACCATCACCCACTGCTGATCGGGGACGTCGCCGCCGCTCATCGCCCGCATTGCGCCGTAGTTCACCTGCGAATAGACGCGCACCGGCTTGGCGGGCTCCAAGCACCAGAAGACAAAGTCGAGATCGTGCGTCGCTTCCATCGCCGCCGGCGAGAGTTTCGAGCGTCCGCTGATCTTCGTACCGAGCATGCGCGTGATGTGGCGCGAGACGAGCGCCGTGACCGGCTTGCCGATCGTGCCGTCGCGGATCGATTTGCGCACAAACGCGTACTTCGGATTGAAGCGCTGCGAGTAGCCGATGGTGAACTTCAGGCCTTTGTTCTTCGCGAGCGCGATCAGCTCGTCGGCTTCCTTGAGCGACATCGCGATCGGCTTCTCGAGGAACACGTGCTTGCCGGCGGTGAGTGCATCGCGCGCGATCGGGTAATGCGTGCTTTCCGGCGTCGCCGAGATGTACACCGCTTCGACATCGCGGTTCGCGAGCAGCTGCTTGTAGTCCGCCGTGGCGCTCGCCGGGTTCAGCCTGCGCTTGAGCTCGTCCAGCCGCTCCGCCTTGATCTCCGCCAGATGCAGGCTCTTCACCAGCGGATGCCTGGCGAGCGTCTCCGCGCGGATGCCACCGCACCAGCCGGTACCGATAACTGCCACACCGATCTGCTTCATGGATTCACCTTGATGTTGGCTTCCTTGATCAGCTTCGCGTATTTCTCCATCTCGCGGCGCCAGAAGGCGCGGAATTCCTCCGGGGTGCTCGCCACGGCGATCACGCCCAGCTTGGCAAAGCCCTCCTTCACCTCGGGGTCGGCGGCGAGTTTCACCCAGTCGTCATGCAGCCGCACGAGCGGGGCACGCGGCGTGCCGGCGGGCACTACGATGCCCCACCAGTTGACCGCCACCAGGCCCGGCGCCGCGTTCTGGCACGGCGGCTGCTCGGCGAGCAGCTCGAACTTCTCTGTGCCGGTGATACACAGCGCGTGCAGCTTGCCCGCGCGCACATGCGCCATGGCGGGCAGCGTGTCGGAAAAGATGAACTGGATCTGGCCGCCGAGCAGATCTTTCACCGCGTCGACGCCGCCCTTGTAGGGAATCTCCGTCGCCTGCAGCTTGGTGATGTTTTTCAGCATCTCGCTCGAGAGATGCGAGACGCTGCCCGGACCGCTCGTGCCGTAGGAGAGCTTGCCGGGATTGGCCTTGCCGTAGTCGATGATGTCCTTCAGCGAGCGGAAGGGCGCGTCGGCGCGCACGACGAGCACGTTTGGACCCTGCGAGATCTGCGAGACGGCGATGAAATCCTTGTCGACGTTGTACGGCACGCTCGAGAGCAGCGGGTTCACCGCGATCGGCCCGAGGTTGGCGATCATGAAGGAATAGCCGTCGGGGGGCTGCTTCGCCGCGTAGTCGGTGCCGATCGCGCCGGCGGCGCCCGGCTTATTCTCGACCACCACCTGCTGACCCCACAGGTCGGCGAACTTGGCCGCGACGATGCGCGCCATCAGGTCCGAGCTGCCGCCCGGCGGATAGGCGACGATCAGCTTTACTGGCCGCGTCGGCCATTGCTGCGCCGTCGCGCTCGTGCAAGCAAACGCGAGGGCCGCGGCCGCGAGCACCCGTCCAAAAATGCCGACTGTCACCATTCAATTCGCCTTGATGTTGGCCTTCTTGATGATCTCGGTGTTCTCGCGCACTTCTTTCGCGATCATGTCCTCGAACTCCTTCACCGACATCGGCAGCGGATCGCAGCCGAGCTTCTTGATCTGCTCGCTCACTTCGGGCGATTCGACGAGCGCGGTGATGTCGTCGTGCAGCTTGTTGACGATGTCGTGCGGCGTTTTGGCGGGCACCAGCGCCCCGACCCAGAAGTTGTAGGAGGCATTCTGGAAGCCCTGCTCTTCCAAGGTCGGGATGTTGGGCATCAGCGCGCTGCGCTTCGGCGAGCTGGTGGCGAGCGCGATCAGCTTGCCGGAGTCGACGATCTTCTTCGCCTGGAAGACGAGGGCAAAGTAGCAGTCGGCGCGGCCGGCCACGACCTCGGTCAGCGCCTCGCCCACCCCCTTGGTGTGCACGTTCAGCACCTCGGGGATGCCGGCGGAAAAGCGGAAGCGCTCGAACGCCATGTGTGTCGCGCTGCCGACACCGGCATCGGCGCAGACCAGTTGTCCGGGCTTCGCCTTGGCAGCACCGACGAAGTCTTTAATGGTTTTGTACTTCTCCGGCTGCACCACCAGGACGGTCGGGATAGTGGCCACGGTTGCAACGGGCTGCAGCTCGCTCGTCTTCATGACGTCCGGCTGCAGGAGCGGCGACACCGTGAAGGCGGAGGCGTACATCATGATGAGATGGCCATCGGGCTCGGACTGCGCCACGTACTTCGCGCCGACGAGGCCGCCCGCGCCGAGCTTGTTTTCGACGATCACCGTCTGCCCCCACTTCTGCTGCAGCTTCTCCGCCAGGATGCGCGCCATCGTGTCGGAGGCGCTCCCCGGCGTCACGCCGGAGACGAAGGCGACGCGTTTGGTGGGAAAGTCGGTCGCCTGCGCGCTCAGGGCAAGCGCGAGACCGAGCAAGGTTGCCACTATTCTCATCTGCATCCTCCTATAGTTTTGGTAACCCGAACTGCGCGGCGAGCCAGTCCGCCGTGCGGCTGCGATAGCGATAGGGACGGTTGTTGGCATTGTGCCCGCCGTCCTCGACGACCATCAGCTCGACCGGCCCGGCGACGGAGCGCGCGAGCTGCTCCGCGTGCGACGCCGGCACCAGCCGGTCCTGCCGCCCGGTGACGACGAAGATCGGGCACCTGATGCGGGGAGCGGCCTGGACCATCGTCAGCTCGCGTGCTTTCGCCCGGGCGTCGGCTTCCGTGGCGCAATGCGAGCGTACGCGGAACGTCTCGCGCGTGAGCTCCGGCAGCCCGTCCCAGATCTTGTCCCATTCGTACGGACCGGAGAGCGCGATGCACGCCTTGATGCGCTTCTCGTACGCTGCAGCTCGCGGGGCGTAATAGCCGCCAAGGCTCACGCCCCAGATGGCGATGCGCTCGGCGTCGAGGTCGCCGCGGTCTTCGATCCAGTCGCACACCGCCTTTGCCGCGCGCTCATAGTCGCCGCAAATCGGTATCTCGTACTCGGCTTCGCCCTGTCCCGGCCCGTCGATCGCGAGCGTCGCCATGCCGCGTGCAAGGAAGGGTTCCTCGTACGCGTGCAGCTCTTCTTTCGTGGAATCCAGTCCCGGCGCCATGATCAGCACCGGCCCCGTGCCGCGCAGCACGCCGAAGATGGTCTTGCCCTCGAACGGGATTGCCACGCGCTTCCCGGGATGCGGCCGCAGCAGCGCGACGCCGTCGCGGTAGCACTCGACCGCCTTCATGTGCGCAGCGCGCATCTGCTCCACGTCCTGCACGAACACGAACTTGGCGAAGTGGTAATAGATGCCGGCGCGGACAAGGTGCTCGCCGGCGGTGAGCTTCCACCCATCGCGCAGCGCATCGCGCCCGAGCTGCTCGTGCAGCGCGGCGCGCTTGGACCACGCCGCGCACCAGTCGTCCCAGCGATCGAGCCCGCTCGTGACATCCTCGAAGTCAGCGAGCAGCACGCCATTGGAAACGAACCGCGGCAGCCAGTGCGAGATGGCTGACTGTACTTTCGTGTCTTTCAAACTTTCCTCAGTGCCTTGAGTATCCGCTCGGGCGTGAAGGGCATTTGCGTCACCCGCGCGCCGAGCGGCGCGAGCGCGTCGTTGATGGCGTTCATGACCGCGGCGGGAGCGCCGGCAGTACCCGCTTCGCCGATGCCCTTGGCGCCGAGCTGCGATTGCTGGGTCGGCGTCTCGAGATGCGCGCAGTCGATATCGGGCATCTCGCCCGCCATCGGCACCAGATAGTCCGCCATGTTGCCGTTCAAGAGCTGTCCATCCGGGCTGTAGATGCACTCCTCGTAGAGCGCCGCACCGATGCCCTGCACGATACCGCCGCGCAGCTGCTCATCGGCGAGCATCGGGTTGATCACGGTGCCCGAATCCTCCACGCACCAGTGCTTGAGGAGCTTCACGAAACCGCTGTCCGGATCGACCTCCACCAGCGATGCTTGCATACCGTTCGTAAAGGTGAAACCGTACTGCCGCGGCGTGTAGTGGCGCGTAACCGTAAGCTCCGACTGGAAATCGAGGGGCAGCGTGTCCGGCCGAAAATAGGCGACGCGGCCCAGTTCCGCCAGTGGCAGTTTCGTTTCCAGCGTCAGCCGGTTCACTACGGCGTTGTCGACGATGTCGAGCTCTGCCTTGTCCATCTTCAGCATGGCGGCCGCGACCTCGAGGATGTTGCCGCGCAGCGCCCGCCCCGCCTGCAGCACCGCCTCGCCGCCGATGCCGGCGCCGCGCGAGGCCCAGGTACCGCCGCCGTAGGGCGTGACACTGGTATCACCGGTGATGACGCGCACTTTGTCCAGCGTCACGCCGACCGCGCTCGCCGCGATCTGCGCAAACACCGCTTCGGTGCCCTGCCCCTGCTCGGTGACGCTGGCGAGCACCGTCACCATGCCGGTCGGCTCGAGCCGCAGCGTCGCGCCGTCCTGCGCCGAAATGCGCGCGCCGCCGACGCCATAGAAGGCGGGCGACGGGTTCGTCACCTCGATCATCGCCGCGAGGCCGATGCCGCGATGAATGCCTTGGCTGCGCAGCCGCGCCTGCTC
>DASREB010000309.1:0-34019 GCA_035652275.1 Burkholderiales bacterium | reverse complement strand
TACAACTGGAAGGAAGGCGTGCGCGCGCCGCGCGTGGTCGGCAAGTTCGACGACAGCGGCGAGTGGAGCCGAAGCGGCGGCCAGCCTGCCGGCAGCTGGCTGCTGCCCGCGCATTACGAGCATTCGCCGGCGATGGTGGCGCGAGCGATTGCTCAGCGCCTCGAGAAGCTCGGCATGACGGCGCCGCTCGGCAGCCAATTCCGCGAGCGCCTCGCTTTTTTGGACTTCAAGGAGAAGGCGCTCTCGCGCCCGCGCGTGACCGCCGTGCGCCAGCCGTATTTCTGCTCCGGCTGCCCGCACAACACTTCGACGCGTGTGCCCGAAGGCAGCCGCGCCGTCGCCGGCATCGGCTGCCACTTCATGGCGGTTTGGATGGACCGCAACACCTCCACCTTTACGCACATGGGCGCGGAAGGCGTGCCGTGGATCGGCCAGGCGCCGTTCACCGACGAGAAGCACATCTTCGCCAACCTCGGCGACGGCACCTATTTCCACTCGGGTCTGCTCGCGATCCGCGCTGCCGTCGCGGCGAAGGTCAACATGACCTACAAGATCCTCTACAACGACGCGGTGGCGATGACCGGCGGCCAGCGCCACGACGGGCCGCTCGATCCGGCGATCATTTCGCGCCAGATTGCGGCCGAAGGCGTGAAGCCGATCGTGGTCGTCACCGACGAGCCGCAGAAATATCCGCACGGCACGAACTGGGCGCCGGGCGTCACCATCCGCCACCGCGACGAACTCGACGCCGTGCAAAAGGAGTTGCGCGAAACTCCAGGCGTCTCGGCGCTGATCTACGACCAGACCTGCGCCTCCGAGAAGCGCCGCCGCCGCAAGCGCAACGAATACCCTGATCCGGCGATGCGCGTAGTGATCAACGAGATGGTGTGCGAGGGCTGCGGCGATTGCAGCGTGAGATCGAACTGCCTGTCGGTCGAGCCGCTCGAGACCGAGTTCGGCAGGAAGCGCGCCATTAACCAAAGCTCGTGCAATAAGGATTTCTCCTGCCTCAAGGGTTTCTGCCCAAGCTTCGTCACCGTGGAAGGCGGCAAGCTGCGCAAAGGCCGCTCGGCCGCGAAAAGCGGCGCCGAATTCCCCGCGCTGTCCGAGCCGTCGGCCGCGTCGCTCGAGCAGCCCTATGGCGTGCTGGTCACCGGCATCGGCGGCACCGGCGTCATCACCATCGGCCAGATCCTCGGCATGGCCGCGCACCTCGAAGGCAAAGGCGTCTCGGTGCTCGACATGTCGGGACTTGCGCAGAAGTACGGCGCGGTCATGTCGCATGTGCAGCTCGCCGCCCTGCCCGAAGCGCTGACTGCGACGCGCATCGATACCGGCGGCGCGAACCTGGTCATCGGCGGCGATCTCGTGGTCAGCGCGAGCGCTGAAGCGATCGCCAAGATGGCGCCCGGGCACACGCGGGCGGTGATCAACGCGTCGGTGACGCCGACCGCCGACTTCGTGCGCAACCCGGACTGGCAGCTTCCCGGCAGCGACCTGCGCCACGACATCGTCGACGCTTGCGGCAAGAGCGCGGTGGATTTCGTCGCCGCCAGCGAGCTCGCCAGCGGGCTGACGGGCGACGCCATCGCCACCAACATGTTCCTCCTCGGCTTTGCCTACCAGCGCGGCTGGCTGCCAGTGTCCGGGGCGTCGCTCGAGCGCGCGATCGAGCTGAACGGCGTCGCGGTCGACTTCAACAAGCAGAGCTTCCTCTGGGGCCGCCGCGCCGCCGTCGACAGCGAGCGCGTCGAGCGCCTCGCGCAGCCGGCCGAAGTGATCGCGCTCGGCGAGCATCTGTCGCGCAACGTCGACGAGCTGATCGAGCGCCGGGTGCAGCTCCTTACCGCCTACCAGAACGCCGGCTACGCCGCCAAATACCGAGCTCTGGTCGAACGCGTCCGTTCACGCGAACGCGAGCTCAACTCGACCAAGCTAACGGAGGCCGTGGCGCGTTACTACGCCAAGCTCATGGCCTACAAGGATGAGTACGAGGTGGCGCGGCTGCACGCCGACGGCGCGCTCGAGCGCAAGATCGGCAACATGTTCGAGGGCGACTACAAGCTGGTCTTCCACCTCTCGCCGCCTTTGCTCGCCCGCAAGGATCCGCTCACCGGCGAGCCGCGCAAGATGCGCTTCGGCGGCTGGATGCTACCCGTATTCCGCGTGCTCAAGTCGCTGCGCGGCCTGCGCGGCACGGCGCTCGACATCTTCGGCTACACCGCGGAGCGTCGCACCGAGCGCGCGCTGATCAGCGAATACGAAGCTATCGTTGAGCGCCTGCTCGCCAAGCTCTCGGCGGAGAATCATGCGCTCGCGGTGCAGATCGCTTCGCTGCCCGAGGAAATTCGCGGCTTTGGCCATATCAAGATGCGTAAGCTCGACGCTGCGCGAAAAAAACACGCCGAGCTCCTCAGCCGCTTCGACAGCCAGCAACCCGCGCGCGCCGCGGCGTGAAATTCGGCGTCAGGGTCGTCATTATCTCGGCGCTGTTCGCCGGGTTCGCCGGCTGCGCCGCCGCCCCGCCGCGCGAGCTGCCCGCATACCGCGAAGTCGTCGATGTTGCCGAGAGCGCGCGTCCGACGGCCGAGCGGATTCTCTTGCACCTCGCGGCCGGCGAGATCGAGGCCGCCGCGGCGCTGTCCAATGCGCCCGAACAACGAGCCGAGCTGCTGCGCGCCTACCGCGACCGCGTGGGTGAGAGCGAATTCCGTCGCGTCTTTGCCCAGTACGCCGCGAAGCGCGTCGTGCGCGAGATCGCCATCGGCGAGCGGCGCCTGGTCATGTGGGACTTGGACGGCCCCCTCGGCGCGCAGTACTTCGTGCGCTCGGGCGAGCGCTTCCTCCTCGACGATGTGCCCAGCGATGAACGTACCGAGCTTCGGCGCGTGCTCGCCGCCTATCGCACCCAGCGCGTTAAACCTTCAGCCGGAAAGGACTGAAGTCGGTGTTGCGGTCGTAGTAGTCCTCCTGCTCCGCGCGTTTAAGAAAGCCCACGACCTTGTAGGTGACCGGCGTAAAGACCACCTCGACGCCGACCTTGCCGACGAATTGTGCCAGCATGATCGCGGGCAGCACCTCATTGGGCATCAGGCCGGAGTGGTAGAACGCAAGCGGATAAAACAGCGCCGAATCGACCGCCTCGCCGACGATGGTGGAGCCGATGGTGCGCGTCCAGAGCCAGCGCCCGGCGGTAAGGATTTTCATCTTCGCCAGTACATAGGAGTTGGCAAACTCACCGCAGAAGTAGGCGAACATCGAAGCGAGCGCGATGCGCCAGGTGGTGCCGAAAGCGATTTCATAGGCGTCCTGGTTCTTCCAGAACGGTGCCGGCGGCAGCGCCACCACGACCGACGCCATGATCGACGCGAACGCCAGGCCGCCGAAGCCGGCCCAGATGACGCGACGCGCCCGCGCGTAGCCGTATACCTCGGTCAGCACGTCGCCGAACACGTAGGAGATCGGGAAGAAGATGATGCCGGCGCCGAACGCGGGCCAGCCATCGACCTGAACGATCTTCGCCGGGCCGATCAGGTTCGAGCAGATCAGCACCGTGACGAACGCCGCCATTACGAACTCGTAATAGCGGTACGAGCGAGCCTCGCTCACTTCAACTTCGGGTGGTAGTTGCGCACATCCTCATCGAGCGGCACGCCCATCGCATCGAGCATGCGACCGACCATGGCGTAGAACGCGGCCACCGCCGCGAGCTCGACGTAATCATGCTGATCGAAGTAACGCGTGACGCGGGCATGCGCCTCATCGCTCACGCGGCCGGCGGTGACGGCCTCCGCGAGCTCGAGCGCGGCCTTTTCCCGCTCGTCGAATTCGCGCGACGTGCGCCAATCCGCAAGTGCCTGGATCTGTGCCTCGCGCACGCCGCTCTTTCTCGCCATCGGCAGGTGCTGGGCCCACTCGTATTCCGAGCGCATCAGTTGCGCGCCGCGCAGGATCACGAGCTCGCGCAGCGCGCGCGGCGTGCGCGTGTCGTAGCGCAGCATGCGCGAGAATTCGGTCCACGCGGCGACGAGCGCCGGATGGTTGGCAAGCGCCCGATAGAGGTTCGGCGGCTCGCCCCACAGCTCGGCGAGCCGCTTCGCAAGCTGGGGCTCGAAGTCGGCGAGCGGAACCCGTGGCATAGGGGCGGCATCATACAATTGAATAGCGGCGGAGGCGCCATGGCGGAGCGACGGCAAGACGCGTGGGACAACCCGGTCGAGACCGACGGATTCGAATTCGTCGAGTATGCGGCGAGCGATCCGAAGGCGCTCGGCGCGCTGTTCGAGCGGCTGGGATTCCAGCGCGTCGCGCGCCACCGCCATAAGGACGTCGCGCTCTACAAGCAGGGCGGCATCAACTTCATTCTGAATGCCGAGCCGCGCTCCTTCGCGCAGAATTTCGCGCGGCGCCATGGCCCGAGCGTCTGCGCCATGGCGTTTCGCGTGCGCGATGCAGCAGCCGCCTACGACAAGCTGATCGAGTGCGGCGCCTGGGGCGTCGCCGGCCAAGCGGGACCAGGCGAGCTCAACATCCCGGCAATCAAGGGGATCGGCGACTCGCTCATCTATCTGGTCGACCGCTATCCCGAGAACGCGTACGGCAACACCATCTACGACGTCGACTTCCGGCCGCTGCCGGGGTTCGAAGCATTCTGGCGGCGCGAGGCGCCGGCGCCGGCGGGCGCCGGGCTGACGCACGTCGATCACCTGACGCACAACGTGCATCGCGGCCGCATGGCGGAATGGGCCGAGTTCTACGAGCGGCTGTTCAATTTCCGCGAGATCCGTTATTTCGACATCGAAGGCCAGCTCACCGGGTTGAAATCGAAGGCCATGACGAGCCCCTGCGGCCGCATCCGCATCCCGATCAACGAGTCTGCCGACGACCGCTCGCAGATCCAAGAATACCTCGACGCCTATCACGGCGAAGGCATCCAGCACATTGCGCTGCACACTTCCGACATCTACCGGACCGTGGATGCATTGCGCGCCAGCGGCATCGAGCTTCTCGACACGCCGCAGACCTATTACGAGCTGGTGGACAAACGCCTTCCCGGCCACGGCGAGCCGCTGGAAGAGTTGCGGCGCCGGCACGTCCTGATCGACGGCAACCCGGCGGGCGGCTTCCTGCTGCAGATCTTCACCAAGACGCTGATCGGACCGATCTTCTTCGAGATCATCCAGCGCAAAGGCGACGAGGGCTTCGGCGAGGGCAATTTCCGCGCGCTGTTCGAATCGATGGAGCTCGACCAGGTGCGCCGCGGCGTGCTGAAACCCGCGGCATGAAAGCGCAGCTGCGTGGCGATTACTCGCGCGCCGGCCCTGATTACGCGGTCGAGCAAGACTGGTCGAGCTATACGCCCGCGCAGCACGCGCTCTATCGGCGCCTGTTCGAGCGCCAGGCGAAGCTGGTGCCGCGCTATGCGTGCCCGGAGTGGATCGACGCCATCGCCGGCCTGGAATCGGCAGCGCGCGAAATCCCGAAGTTCCACGACGTCTCGCGCCGGCTGCGTTCGGCGACCGGGTGGGAGATTGTCGCCGTGCCGGGACTCATACCGGACGATGCGTTTTTCACGCATCTTGCCAATCGACGCTTTCCGATCACCGTGTGGCTGCGCCGGCCGGAGGAGTTCGACTACATCGTCGAGCCCGATGTGTTTCACGATTTCTTCGGTCACGTGCCGCTGCTTTTCGACCGCGTGTACGCCGATCACCTGTACGAGTACGGCAAGGGCGGCCTGAAGGCCATACGGCTCGATGCGGTGAAGATGCTGGCGCGGCTTTACTGGTTCACCATCGAATTCGGCCTGATGCGCACGGCCGCCGGAATTCGCGCCTACGGCGCCGGCCTTCTCTCCTCCGGCGGCGAGCTCGGCTACTGCGTCGATGACCCGCGCCCGCGGCGCCTGCCTTTCGAGCTCGAGCGCATCATGCGCACCGCGTACCAGATCGACCGCTACCAGGATACCTACTTCGTGATCGAATCCTTTGCGCACCTGATGCGCGAGACGGCGCCTGATTTCACGCCGCTCTACGCGCGAATCCGCGACCTGCCGCTACTGCACTCATGATCGTCACGTCGCCCGCCCGCACCGCACCGGCTGATGCCGCACGGCCGGTGCTCGAATATCAGAGCGGCTTTGGCAATCTGCACTCGTCCGAAGCGGTGCCCGGGGCGCTGCCGCAGGGACAGAACTCGCCGCAGCGTCCACCACGCGGCCTCTATGCCGAAGTGCTCTCCGGCACGGCGTTCACCGCGCCGCGCGCCGAGAACCTGTCGAGCTGGCTCTATCGGCTGCGCCCCTCCGCGATGCACGCGCCCTACCGGCGCATGTCCAACGGTCTGTTGCGCTCCGGCCCGTTCAACGAAGTTGAGACGCCGCCCAACCGGCTGCGCTGGGATCCACTGCCGATCGGCGAGTCGCCGACCGATTTCATCGATGGCCTGGCGACGCTGGCGGGCAGCGGTGAGCCCGCCGCGCAAAGCGGCGTTGCGGTCCACATCTATTGCGCGAATCGGTCCATGGCCGAGCGCCTGTTCGTCGATTGCGATGGCGAGCTGATGTTGGTTCCGCAGCTCGGCGAGGTGCTGCTTTTCACCGAGCTCGGCAAGCTGACCGTCGCGCCGGGCGAAGTCGCCGTTGTGCCGCGCGGCGTGAAGTTCAGGGTTGAGCTGCTCGAGAAGCAGGCGCGCGGCTACGTATGCGAGAACTACGGCGCGCCATTCCGCCTGCCAGAGCTCGGCCCGATCGGCGCGCAGGGGCTGGCGCAGGCGCGCGACTTCCTCGCGCCGGTCGCCGCATGCGAGGACAAGGAGGCGCGCCACCAGGTGGTGAGCAAGTTCCTGGGCGCGCTGTGGGCCGCCGAATACCGGCATTCGGCGCTCGACGTGGTGGCGTGGCACGGGCGCTATGCGCCGTACAAGTACGATCTCGCGCGCTTCATGGCGATCAACACGGTGAGCTTCGATCATGCCGATCCCTCGATCTTCACCGTACTGACGTCGCCTTCCGTGCAAGCGGGCGTTGCCAATTGCGACTTTGTGATCTTCCCGCCGCGCTGGCTCGTGGCGGAGCACACCTTCCGGCCGCCCTGGTTCCATCGCAACGTGATGAGCGAGCTCATGGGTCTGGTGCACGGCGCCTACGACGCCAAGGCCGAGGGCTTCCTGCCTGGCGGCGTGTCGATCCACAATTGCATGTCGGCGCACGGGCCCGACATGCAGACGTTCGAGCGCGCGAGCAGCGCGCAACTCACGCCGCAGAAGATTGAAGATGCGATCGCCTTCATGTGGGAATCGCGCTACGTGTTTCGGCCGACGCAGTTCGCGCTGAGCGCACCGCAGCTGCAGCAGGACTACGACGCCGTCTGGGACGGATTCAAGAAGCTCCATAAATGAAGCTGGACGAGACGCACGACCCGGCGCTCACGAGCTGGGTCGAGTCGGCGAATGCGCCTGGTTGCGATTTTTCGCTCCAGAACCTGCCCTTCGGCGTGTTCCGCCACAAAGGCCGCAAGGAGGCGGCGCGCGGCGGCGTCGCCATCGGCGATCAGATCCTCGACCTCGCGGCGCTCGGGCTGCACACCGGTCCGACCCTGAATGCGCTTGCCGCCACGGGGCGGGCGGCGCTACGCAAGCTGCGCCGCGAGCTCTCGCGCGCGCTGCGCGAGAATAGCGCGCAGCGCAAGCGCCTCGTTCGGTATCTCGTACCGATGAAGCAAGCGCAACTGCTGCTGCCGGTGGCGATTGGCGACTACAGCGACTTCTACACCGGCATCCATCACGCCACCAATATCGGCCGCCTGCTAAGACCGGACAATCCGCTGCTGCCCAATTACAAATGGGTGCCGATCGGCTATCACGGCCGCGCCTCCTCGATCGTCGTCTCCGGCACTGCGATCCGCCGCCCCATGGGTCAGGCGAAGCTGCCGGACGCGCCGGCACCGACCTTTGCACCGAGCAAACGGCTCGACTATGAGTCCGAGCTCGGCTTCATCGCCGGAACCGGCAACCGGCTGGGGCATCCTATTGCAATCGGCGAGGCGCTCGAGCACGTGTTCGGGGCGGTGCTGCTTAACGACTGGTCGGCGCGCGACCTGCAAGCCTGGGAATATCAGCCGCTCGGCCCGTTTCTCGCGAAAAGCTTCGCTACGACAATTTCACCTTGGATCGTGACCATGGATGCGCTTGAACCCTATCGTTGTGCCGCCTTCGCCCGCGCGGCCGACGACCCGCGCCCGCTGCCCTACCTGCACAGCGATGAGGACCAGCGCGAAGGCGGCTTTGCCATTGAGCTCGAAATGCACCTGCGCAGCGCCAAAATGAAGCAGCCCAAGCGACTCTCGCGCGCCAACTTCCGCGACTCCTACTGGACCGTGGCGCAAATGTTCGCCCACCAGACCTCGAACGGCTGCAACCTGCAGCCAGGAGATCTCGTCGCGAGCGGCACGATTTCGGGCACCGGCGCCGATTCACTCGGCTCCCTGATGGAGCTGACGCTCGCGGGCAAAAACCCGCTGCCGGTCCAGGGCGGTGAAACGCGCACATTCCTTGAAGACGGCGACGAAGTTATCGAGCGCGGCCACTGTGCGCGGCAGGGCTACGCCACCATCGGCTTCGGCGAAGCGACGGGCCGCATCGTGCCGGCGCTCGCGAAATGAAAACACGTCTTTTCTTCGCCGCCGGGGCTCTTGTGTGTGCGGCGCTGCTCGGCTACGGCTATTACCTGCAATACGCGCAAGGGCTCGAGCCCTGTCCCTTGTGCATGATCCAGCGCGCCTTCTTCTACGCCGCGATGGCCATCTTCATCATCGCCGCGTTGCACGGGCCGGCCCGTGTCGGCACGGCCCTCTATTCGGCGCTGGTCGTGCTATTCGCGATCGGCGGCGCGGTGACCGCGGGACGGCAGGTGTGGTTGCAGCACCTGCCCGCGGACAAGGTGCCGCAGTGCGGACCCGACCTCTTCTTCATGCTGCAGAACTTCCCGCTGTCGCGCACGTTTGCGAAGGTGTTCTACGGCAGCGGCGAATGCGCGGCGGTCGACTGGAAGTTTCTCGGCCTGTCGATCGCCGGCTGGGCGCTGGTGTGGTTCAGCCTGCTTGCGCTTTTCGCGCTGTGGCTCGCCTTACGGCGCTCAGCGCCTCGCTGAGCACTTCCCCCAGCACGATTAACGCCGGCCCGCTGCCCGTTTCCGCGGCAAGCGCCGGCAGCTCGCCGAGCCTGCCGTAGACGGTACGGGCCTGCGGCAGCGATGCGTTCTCGACGATGGCGACCGGCGTGCCGGCCGGCTTGCCCGCGCCAAGCAGTGCCTGCGCAATGGCCGCCGCGTCGCCCGCGCCCATATAGATAACGCTCGTATCCGCGGCGAGCACCGCTCGCAGCCAATCGTTGGGCGCCTCGCCATCGGCCTGCCGAGGAGTCACGAATGCAGCGCTGCGCGCCGCACCGCGCCGCGTGAGCGAGACGCCGATCTCCGCGGCCGCCGCGAGCGCGGCGGTCACACCAGGCACCACCTCGACTCGAACCCCGTGAGCGCGCAGATAACTGAGCTCTTCGTGGGCGCGGCCAAAAAGCATCGGATCGCCGCCTTTGAGGCGGACGACGATACGATGCTGTCGCGCGGCATCGGCGAGACGCTTGTTGATGAAGCTTTGCGCAGTCGAGTGGCGCCCGCAGCGCTTGCCGACCGCGACCTTCTCGGCCCGCGCGGCCAAGGCGAGGATCGGCGCGGGGACCAACGCGTCGTGAAACACGATGTGCGCTTCGGCGAGCAGGCGCGCAGCGCGCAGCGTAAGCAGGTCGACGGCGCCGGGTCCCGCACCGACGAGGTACACCGTACCGCTCATTGCACCATGCCGGCCGCGGCCGTACGGTTGGACGCTTCGTCGATCAGGATGAAGGCGCCGGTGGCGCGCACGGCTTCGTACCGATCGACATAGAGCGGCGCCTGCAGCGCAAGCTGCACGCGCACGATGTCGTTGGCGGCCACAGTACCGAGCGCCGGCCGCTCGGCGAGGGTCTCGACGTCGCGGCGGCTGGTGACTTCGCGGATCCGGCAAAGCGTGCGGCGAGTGGCGTGCTGCACCAGATAGCGGCCGCCGGGGCGCAGCGGCTCGGCATCGAGCCAAACCAGCGTCGCTTCGAGCGCACGTGCGTCGCGCGGTGGCGTAAGCGCATCGGCGATGAGGTCGCCGCGCGCAATGTCGATGTCGTCAGCAAGCGCGATCGACACCGAGTCGCCGGCCGCGGCGAGCTCGCAGGGCGCACCCTGCACGAAAAGCGAGCGCACGCGCGTGCGCCGGCCGCCGGGCAGCACCTGGACTTCGTCGCCGACCGCGAGGCGACCGGATTCGATGCGCCCGAGATAGCTGCGGGCGGCGACCCCCTGCGGGCGCGACACCAGCTGGATGGGCAAGCGTAGCGGCCCCGCGGACGCTTCCTCGGTGCCAGTATCGAGCGATTCCAGCCGCTGGAGCAACGTCGGGCCCGCAAACCAGCCAAGCTGCGCGCCGCGCTCCACTACCATGTCGCCGCGCAATGCCGAGCCGGGCAGTACGTCGAACGTGGCGAAGGCGAGCGGTTTTGCAAAGGCGACGATCTCGTCGCGCACCGCCTCGAAGATCGCCTGCGAATAGCCGACGAGGTCCATCTTGTTGGCGAACACGATGGCGTGGCGTACGCCGAGGAGCCGCGCCAGCAGCAGATGACGGCGCGTCTGCTCCACCAGGCGCTTGCGCACATCGACCAGCAGTACCGCGGCGTCGGCCATGCTCGCGCCCGTGGCCATGTTGCGTGTGTACTGCTCGTGGCCAGGCGCGTCCGCGATGATGAATTTGCGCTGCGGCGTGGCGAAGTAGCGGTACGCGACATCGATGGTGATGCCTTGCTCGCGCTCCGCCTCAAGACCGTCGGTGAGAAGCGAGAGATCGAGCTCGCCGATGCCGCGGCGCACGGAGGTCCGCTCGAGGGCCGCGAGCTGATCCTGCTGGATGGCGCGCGCATCGTAGAGCAGGCGGCCGATGAGCGTGCTCTTGCCGTCATCGACGCTCCCCGCGGTCACGAACCGCAGTACGCCGCAGTCGACGACCTGGCGGCGCTCGATTTCGCCCAGCACCGTCATCAGAAGTACCCCTCGCGCTTGCGCCGCTCCATCGACGCTTCCGAGGTCTGGTCGTCCATGCGCGTCGCGCCGCGCTCGGTGAGCGTGGCATCGGTCGTTTCCGCCACGATTTCCGCAACCGTGGCGGCGGTCGACGCCACCGGGCACGTGCAGCTCACATCGCCGACGGTGCGGAAGCGCACCATGAGTTCCTCCACGGTCTCGCCGGCGCGCGGTGGCGTGAGCCGGGTCACCGGCACGAGCAGCCCGCGCCGGCGCACGACCGGCCGGCGGTGCGCATAGTAGATCGACGGCAGATCGATTGCCTCGCGGCGGATGTATTGCCAAACATCGAGCTCGGTCCAGTTGCTGATCGGGAACACGCGCACGTGTTCCCCGGGATGCACACGGGCGTTGTAGAGATTCCAGAGCTCGGGTCGCTGGTTGCGCGGATCCCACTGGCCGAACTCGTCGCGAAACGAGAATACGCGTTCCTTGGCGCGGGCTTTCTCTTCGTCGCGACGCGCGCCGCCGATCGCGGCGTCGAAGCTGAATTCGCTGATCGCCTCGAGCAGCGTCACCGCTTGCGCGGCATTGCGGCTATCGGTCTCCAGGCGCAGGCGCACGCTGCCGCGCCTGATCGAGTCCTCGACGCTGCGCACGATGAGCCGCTCGCCGAGCGCCGCCGCGCGCCGATCGCG
The DNA here is from genome assembly GCA_035652275.1 of Burkholderiales bacterium. Classification (GTDB taxonomy): domain Bacteria; phylum Pseudomonadota; class Gammaproteobacteria; order Burkholderiales; family SG8-39; genus SCGC-AG-212-J23. The sequence goes on along the minus strand of DASREB010000309.1, from coordinate 22,220 downwards.
AAACGCGATCACCTCCGCAAAATTATGACCGGTGTCGATGTGCATCAACGGGAAAGGGAAGCGCCCAGGCCGGAATGCCTTCTCCGCCAGGCGCAGCAAAACCGCCGAGTCCTTGCCGCCGGAAAAAAGCAGCACCGGGTTCTGGCACTGGCCCGCGACCTCTCGCAGGATGTGGATTGCCTCCGACTCGAGCCAGTCGAGGTGCGAGCGCGCCGGCACGGTAGCGCGGCGTTCAGCGAGCACCGCGCTCATGCCGGGACCTTGGTGCGCGCGAGACGCCCGTCGGGGGTCAGGTGCAATCCGCACTCCTTGGTCTGCGGTGCCTCCCACCACCAGCGACCGGCACGCGCCGCCTCGCCGGGCAATACCGGACGCGTGCACGGCGCGCAGCCAATCGAGCGGTAGCCCTGGTCGTAAAGCCTGTTGGAAGGTACCTGGTGCGTTCGCAGGTAGTGCCACACCTGCTCCTCGCTCCACGCGGCCAGCGGATTGAACTTCTCCAGCCCGTGCACGCCGTCATACTCCCGCTCCGCGAGGTGCGTGCGGGTCGCCGACTGCTCGCGCCGCTGCCCGGTAATCCAGGCGCGCTTGCCGGCGAGGGCGCGCGCGAGCGGCTCCACCTTGCGAATCTCGCAGCAGCCCTTGCGCAGCTCCACGCTACGATAGAACGCGTCGCGGCCGTGGAACTGCACATAGTTCGCCACGGCTGCGGCCTGCGGCGTGTAAAGCGCTACCTGCAGGGCGTAGCGCTCGCTTATCTCGTCGATCAGTGCGACGCTCTCGCCATGCAGCCGCCCCGTGTCGAGCACGAAAATGCCGATCGGCAAGCCCGCCGTCGCAATGGCGTGCGTCAGGACCATGTCCTCAGCCTGCAGGCTGTGCGCGAGCACCGCCGGAGAATGGCGCTCGGCGATCTGCGCCAGCAGATGCGCGAGCGCGCTCATGCCAGACGGCGGCGAAAGAGCGGCAGCGGGCGCTGCGGCGATGCCTGATACGACTCGCTAAAGTCGTCGAAGGCCGCGAGCGCCGCATACGGGTCTTCGCCCTCGCGCAGCTCGAAGGCGTCGAAGCCACAGCTTTCGAGGAAAAACAGGTGATCGCGCGTGATGTGGCCGACCGCGCGCAGCTCGCCTTGGTAACCGTAGCGCTCGCGCAGCAGCCGGCCGATGGAAAAGCCACGACCGTCGCCGAACTTCGGAAAATGAACCTCGACGCGCGCGGCGCGCGCCAGGCGCTGCGCCACTGCCGCCGGGTCATCGGTCGGCTCGAGGCGCACCACGTCGCCCTTTTCAGGCGACGGCGTGTTCTCGGCTACGACGCGACGGCCTTTGATCAGCCTTGCCATAGACGGATTCCTTGAACGGCATGATGCCAATGCGATTCACTACGTCGATGAAGCGCTCGGCGTCGCTCTCCCGGTGCGCGAGATAGCAGTTGACCAGGCACTCGATGACATCGGGCACCTCGGCGCGCGCGAATGAAGGACCAATCGCTTTGCCGAGTGCCGCCTTGAGTCCCGGGCGGATCTCGCCCTGGTTGCCGCCGATCTCGATTTGGTACCACTCCTCGCCGTTCTTATCCACGCCGAGGATGCCGATGTGCCCCACATGGTGGTGGCCGCAGGCATTCATGCAGCCCGAGATGTTGAGATCGAGCTCGCCGATGTCGTGCAGGTAGTCGAGGTCGTCGAAGCGACGCTGGATCGCCTCGGCCACCGGAATCGACTTGGCGTTGGCGAGCGCGCAGAAATCGCCGCCCGGGCAGCTGATGATGTTGGTGAGGAGTCCGAGGTTCGGCGTCGCCAGGCCCACAGCACGCGCCTCGCGCCAGAGCGCCACCAGGTCGGCCTGGCGCACATCGGCCAGCACCAGGTTCTGTTCGTGCGAAACACGCAGCTCGCCATGCGAATAGCGATCGGCGAGATCGGCGATCGCGTCCATCTGATCGGAGCTGACATCGCCGGGCGGCACGCCGGTCGTCTTCAGCGACAGCGTGACGGCCGCATAGCCGGGCACCTTGTGCGGATGCACGTTGCGCTTGAGCCAGCTCGCAAACCCGGGCAGGTTCGTCGTGCTGAGGTCGAGGTCGCTCAGCCGTTCGTAGCTCGGGCGGGTAAAGCGCGCTGCGACCCGTTCGATTTCATCCGCAATCAGCGTCGCCGGCCCGTCCTTGAGGTGCGACCACTCCGCTTCGACTTCGTCGCGGAACTTCTCGGCGCCCCGTTCCTTCACCAGGATCTTGATGCGCGCCTTGTGGATGTTGTCGCGGCGGCCGTGGCGGTTGTAGACGCGCAGGATCGCTTCCAGATACGTCAGCAGATGCGGCCATGGCAGAAACTCGCGGATGCAGACGCCGATGATCGGCGTGCGACCCAGTCCGCCGCCGACCAGCACGCGAAAGCCGATCTCGCCGCTCTCGGCGCGCACGGCATGCAAGCCGATATCGTGCACCGCCACGGCGGCGCGATCGGAGGTTGCGCCGTTCAACGCGATCTTGAACTTGCGGGGCAGATAGGAGAACTCCGGATGGAACGTCGACCACTGGCGGATGATTTCGCACCAGACGTAGGAGTCGATGATCTCGTCGCGTGCAACGCCGGCGAAATGATCGGTCGTCACATTGCGAAACGAGTTGCCCGAGGTCTGGATGGCGTGCATCTGCACGCTGGCGAGCTCGGCCAGGATGTCGGGCACCTGCTCGAGCTTCGGCCAGTTGAGCTGCATGTTCTGGCGCGTCGAGAAATGCCCGTAGCTGCGGTCGTAGCGCCGCGAGATATCGGCGAGCTTGCGCAGCTGGCGGGTGGACAGGAGGCCGTAAGGGATCGCGATACGCAGCATCGGTGCATAGCGCTGGATGTAGAGGCCGTTTCTCAGGCGCAGCGCCCGGAACTCGTCTTCGCTCAGTTGGCCGGCGAGGAAGCGCTCTGTCTGGCCGCGGAACTGCCGCACCCGCTCGTCTACCAGCCGCTGATCGATTGCGTCGTAGACGTACATATCAGGCGGCGGCCAGGGCCGAGCGGCGCGAACGCAAGAAGGCGAACAGCAGCGAGAGATCGAGCAGGATGGCCGCCAGCATCGCGCCGTAGGCAAGCGGGCCGGCGGCCAGCTTGAGGTCGATCAGCGTGCGCGCCAGGCCGAAGCCCACCACCCAGACGTCAAAGCTCATGCAGAGGCGTCGGAACGTTTCCGCGTCCATGCGGCGGATGGCATACGCGCCGAGCGGGATGCCGACGAGCACGCTCGGCACGATCCACGAGCCGACATGCAGCGCTTCGGCGGTGAAGAGGCCGAGCTGCCAGTACGCCAACGCCGTGAGGCAGGATTCGGCGACGCGGATCAGCGCCAGTCCCGCGCGGAAATCCTGCTTCACCAGCCCCTGGTTGTTGAAGAGCAGCGCGAGCGGCGGACCGGAAATCGTCGTCACCGAGTACAGGAAACCAAGGCCGGCGCCGAACGGCACGCCGACCGCGCGCTCGGCGCCGATCGGGCGACGCACACCGGCCGCCTGCAACAGGATCAGCGGCAGGATGACGACGTAGGTGCCGAGCTTGAGCCAATGCGGATGCAAAGAGGCGAGGAGGTAGCTGCCGAGCGCGACACCGGGCAGCAGCCCCGCGACGATCGGCCACACCCGGCGCCAGACGGCGCGAATGGCGCCCCGATTGATGAAGAGCACGTAGAGGTTGATGAAGACCTCGAGCAGTACCAGCGCCGGGTTCAGCACCCGGTTTGCGAAGAACACGAGGCCCACCGGCACGGTAAGGGAGGAAAAGCCGTAGCCGAGCGCGCCGTTGACGAAGGCGGCGCCGAGCGTGATCGCGACCAGCGCGAGGATGCCGGGCTCCATGGCGCCGCCCATGCTAGGGCGCCGCCTTATGCTTTCAAAGACTAATGTGTTAGCATGTTATGCACACAAGGCATAAGGCATGAAACTGCAGCAGCTTCGCTATCTCGCCGAGGTGGTGCGGCGCGGCCTGAACGTTTCCGAGGCGGCAGAGGCGTTGCATACCTCGCAGCCGGGCGTTTCGAAGCAGATTCGGGCGCTCGAGGACGAGCTCGGCATCCAGGTCTTTGCCCGCCATGGCAAACGCCTGGTTTCGATCACCGAACCGGGCAAGGCCGTGCTGTCAATCGCCGAGCGGATCCTGGCGGAGGCGCAGAACCTGCGGCGCGCGGGCGAGGAATTCGCCAACGATGCGCTCGGCACGCTGACCATCGCGGCGACACACACCCAGGCGCGCTACGCGCTGCCGAAGGCGGTCGCCGCCTTCAAGCGGCGCTACCCGCGGGTGGAGCTCCTCATTCAGCAGGGCAATCCCACGCAGATCTGCGACCAGGTGGCCGCCGGCGAAGCGGACCTCGGCGTCGCCACCGAGATGATCGACCAGCGCGCCGACCTTGTGTCGCTGCCGGTCTATCAGTGGAACCGCTGCGTGGTCGTGCCGCCGCGCCATCCTTTGCTCAAAAGCACGCCGCTCACGCTCGAGAAGCTGGCGCAGCACCCCATCGTGACGTACGACTTCGCCTTCGCTGGCCGCTCGCATATCCAGAAAGCGTTCGAGACGCGCGGGCTCGCGCCGCATGTGGTGCTGAGCGCGCAGGACTCCGATGTCATCAAAACCTACGTCGAGCTTGGCCTGGGCGTCGGCATCCTTGCCAAGATGGCGTTCGATCCGAAGCGCGACCGGATGCTGCGGGCGCTCGACGCCAGCCATCTTTTCGAGTCGAGCACCACGCGCCTCGGGATAAAACGCGGCGCCTACCTGCGCCGGTATGCGTACGAGTTCATCGAACTCTTCGCACCGCACCTGCCGAGAAGCGTGGTCGAGCGAGCGGTGCGCGGCGAAGAAGGCTCGCGCTACGAGCTGTAGGCGGCGATGAAGTCGCGCACGCGCGGGAACACCACCTCGCGCCAGCGCCGTCCCGAAAAGATGCCGTAATGGCCGACGCCCGGTGCGACGAAGTGCGCGCGGCGGGCACGCGGAATGTTGAGGCAAAGCGCATGGGCGGCCTCCGTCTGCCCATTGCCTGAAATGTCGTCCAGCTCGCCCTCGATTGTCAGCAGCGCGGCGTTGCGCACGGCGTACGGTCGCACCAGCTCATCGCGCACGTACATGCGGCCCTTCGGCAGGGCGAACTCCTGGAATACGGTCCGCACGGTATCGAGGTAGTACTCCGCCGGCAAATCGAGCACCGCGTTGTACTCATCGTAGAAGCGCCGGTGCGCCTCGGCCGATTCGCCGTCGCCCACCATCAAATGATTGAAGTACTCCCAGTGGGCGTTGACGTGGCGGTCGGGATTCATCGCCACGAAGCCAAGATGCTGCAGGAAACCCGGATACACGCGCCGCATGTAGCCGGGATATTTGCCCGGCACGCGCTCGATCACGTTGCGCTCGAACCAGGAATACGGCTTGCGCCGGGCGAGATTGTTGACTGCCGTGGGACTGCGCCGTGCATCGATGGGGCCGCCCATCATCACCATGGTGAGCGGCTGCGCCTCGCGACGCGCGGCCATGAGTGAGACCGCCGCCAGCACGGGCACGGTAGGCTGGCAGACTGAAACGACGTGCAGGCACGGCGAGAGCAGTTCGATCCACTCGCGCACGTAATCGACGTAGTGCGCAAGATGGAACGGGCCCGCGGAGAGCGGCACGAGCCGCGCGTTGATCCAATCCGTGATCCACACATCGTGCTCGGGAAGAAGCGAGCGCACCGTATCGCGCAGCAGCGTGGCGTGATGCCCGGAGAGCGGTGCCACCAGCAGCACTTTGTGCCGTTTGCGCGTTGCCTGCTTGAAGTGCACCAGGCGGCAGAAGGGTTTGTCGTCGGCCACCTCGAGCGCGACATCGGGCAGGCTCCATTGCGGCTTTTCATAGCGCTCGGTGACACGCAGGAAGAGGTCGCTCGACGCCGCGAGCCGGCGGGAAATCGGCCAGTGGGCGAGCGGGCTGAAGGGATGGCCGAACCAGCCGCGCGACCAGGCAGCAACGTAGCGCAGCGGCTGGAGCGCCGTGTGCTGCGCCTCGTAAAGGCTGTAGAGCACACCTGCTTATAGCATGGCGCACTGCCGCATCGCGGTGGCAGCGTTTTAAACCAGCGGCTTACGCCGCCTTGCGCTCGTCTCGCAAGGCGCGGCGCAGGATCTTGCCGACGTTGGTTTTTGGCAGTTCGGTGCGAAACTCGACGTACTTCGGCCGCTTATAGCCCGTCAGCTCGCGCTTGCAGTGCTCGAGCACGTCCTGCTCGGTGAGCTGCGGATCCTTCTTCACCACGTAGACCTTCGGCACTTCGCCGGAGTGCGGGTCCGGCACGCCAACGACGGCGCACTCGAGCACCCCGGGCAGCATCATCACCACCTGCTCGATCTCGTTCGGAAAGACCTTGAAGCCCGAGACGACGATCATATCCTTCTTGCGGTCGACGATGCGGATGAAGCCCTTGGCATCCATCACGCCGATGTCACCGGTATGGAGAAACCCGTCCGCGCCAAGTACCTTCGCCGTCTCGTCGGGACGCTGCCAGTAACCCGCCATGACCTGCGGGCCGCGGATGCAGATCTCGCCGGTCTCGCCGATGGCGAGCGGCCGGTCGGCATCGTCGCGGATCTCGATGTCGGTAGAGGGCATCGGCACGCCGATCGAGCCGGTGTATTCGTCGAGATTGAGCGGATTGGCGGTTGCTGCCGGCGCCGTCTCGGTGAGGCCGTAGCCCTCGATGAGCGTCGTGCCGGTGACCTGCTTCCACCGATCGGCCACCACCTTCTGCACCGCCATGCCGCCGCCCAGCGCAAAGCGCAGATGAGAGAAGTCGAGCTTGGCAAAGTCGGGATTGTTGAGCAGGGCGTTGAACAGCGTGTTGACGCCGCTGATCATGGTGAACTTGTATTTGCCGAGCTCGCTGACGAACGCCGGGATGTCGCGCGGATTGGTGATGAGGATGTTCTCGCCGCCGACCACCATCATGTTGAGGCAGTTCACCGTCAGCGAAAAGATGTGGTAGAGCGGCAGCGCGGTGATGATTACCGGCCGTTCGCCATTCATCGCCGGCTGCAGCCAGGCCTTGTACTGCAGCAGCGCCGCGATGACATTGCGATGCAGCAGCATCGCGCCCTTCGACACACCGGTCGTGCCGCCTGTGTACTGCAGAAACGCGATGTCGTCATGCGCGAGCGGCGGGGTCACGAGCTTCGCCTGCGCGCCTTCGGCGAGCGCCTGCCTGAAGCTGATCGCACCGGGCACCTCGTAGGGCGGCACCATCTTCCTCAGCCGGCGCACGACCAGGTTGACCACCACGCCCTTCAGTCCGAGCATTTCGCCGAGCGAGGTGATGAGCACGTGCTTGAGCGGTGTGCGCGTGCGCACCTGCTGGAGCACGGCGGCGAAGTTCTCCAGGATGACGATCGCCTCGGCGCCCGAGTCGTTCAGCTGGTGCTCAAGCTCGCGCGCCGTATAAAGCGGATTGACGTTGACCACCACGCAGCCGGCGCGCAGCGTGCCGAACATCGCAATCGGATATTGCAGGCAGTTCGGCATCATGATGGCGACGCGCGCGCCCTTGCCGAGCCCCTTCGCCTGCAGCCAGGCGCCGAAGTCGCGCGCGCAGCGATCGAGCTCGGCGAAGCGGATCGTCTTGCCCATGTTGCTGAAGGCCGGTCGATCGCCGAACTCGCGGATGCTCTTTTCGAACAGCTCGACAAGCGAGCCGTACTGCCGCGGCTCGATTTCGGCCGGCACCCCGGGCGGATAACTTTTTAACCAGATGCGCTGCATCCCTCCCCCTAACTGGGGTGCCTGTGTGTCCCGATTCTAGCGACGATCGGCGCGGCGAGACATCCCGCGCCTATGGCAGCGTAGCCGGCGATCCACGCGACGCGCGCGGCAGCGCCGCCGGCGATATCGAGCGCCGCGCCGAAGAGCACCGGCCCGGCCAGGCCGCCGGCGAACCCGGTGAGTGAATAGAGGCCCATCGCCGCGCCGCGCAATCGAGCAGGCGCCGCAGCCACCAGCCCGGCCGTCAATGTGCCGGACTCCGCCATGACAAGCATCGAATAGCCGATCAGGAGCGCAAGCACGAGCGGCCACGGCGCCGAAGCTGCCGCACCCAGCACGATGCCGCCGGTGCCCGAGGCGGCCATCACCAGCAGGATCCAGCGGCGGCGGCCGATGCGCAGTGCCACCTCGTTGCCGACGATGGAGGCCGGCACCGCGAGCAGGTTCACCACCGCGGCGATGGCTGCCGCCGGCCAGGGAAAGGCGTCGCCCGCCTGCAGGCTCGCTGCGTAAGCGAGAAACGCCACCATCCAGCCGCGCGAGCCGAAGAGCTCGAGACAATGCACCGCATAGCCGAGCGTGTAGCCGGCACTCGCCCGATCGTGCAGTACTTGTTGCCAGGCACCGAGCGGGAAGAGCGTGCGCAGCGACAGCCGCTCGCCGCCGCGCGGCGGCAGCGGCATGATGAGCAGCAGCACCAGCGCGCCCGCGACGAGCGGGCCGATGGCGCTCGCAAGGAACGCCGCGCGCCATCCGGATGCCGGCGAAATGAGCCCCGCCATGGCGAGCGACAGCGCCGTGCCGATGCCGAAGAAAGAGGTGTAGAACGCGACGTAGCGGCTTTGGCTCGGGCCGCCGATCCGGTCCGAGAGCAGGCGCAGCCCCGGCATGTAGGTGGCCGCAATGCCGACGCCCAGCAGCATCTGGAAGAGCACGGCGCTCGCAAATGAATTGGCCGCCCAGCCGAAGCCCGCGCTTCCCGCCGCGCTCAGGACGGCACCGGCAACGTACACCCGGCGTGCGTCGATGCGATCGGTGAGCGAGGTCCACAGCGACACCGTGCCGATATAGCCGGCGAAAAACATCCCGCTGACGATTCCGGCCTGCGCGTTCGACATGCGCCAGGCGTCGCGCAGCTCCGGCAGCAGCGCCGCATAAGTCGAGAAGCCCAGCATCGAGCAGATGTGGGCCGCGAGCAGGACGTAGACCGGGGTGCGACCCGGCGCGCTCACCGGTTCTTGAATGTCGGCTTGCGCTTCTCCAGGAACGCCGCCATGCCTTCCTTCTGATCGGCGAGCGCGAACTGCGAATGGAACAGGCGTCGCTCGAACAGCACGCCTTCGGCGAGCGTGCTTTCATAGGCCCGGTTGATCGATTCCTTGATCATCATCACCACGGGCAGCGAGTAGCTCGCGATCTTGTCGGCCACGCCGAGCGCTTCGTCCATCAGCTTCTCGAGCGGCACGACGCGCGAGACGAGGCCGGCCCGCTCGGCCTCCTGGGCATCGATCATGCGAGCGGTAAGGCAAATCTCCATCGCCTTGGCCTTGCCGACGGCTCGCGGCAGCCGCTGTGTGCCGCCGGCGCCCGGCATCACACCGAGGTTGACTTCCGGCTGGCCAAAGCGTGCGTTGTCCGCGGCGATCACGATGTCGCACATCATGGCGAGCTCGTTGCCGCCGCCGAGTGCATAGCCCGCGACCGCCGCGATGACCGGCTTGCGGATGCGGCGGAGATGCTCCCAGTCGCGCGTGATGTAGTCCGCCATGTAAGCGTCCATGTAGCTGTAGTCCTTCATCGCCGCAATGTCGGCGCCGGCGGCGAATGCCTTTTCGTTGCCGGTGATGACGATGGCGCCGACGGCTTCGTCGCGGTCGTACGCCTGCAGCGCTGCGCCGAGCTCCTGCATCAGCTGCGGACTCAACGCATTCAGCTGCTTCGGGCGGTTCAACGTAATCAGGCCGACGCGGCCTTTCTGCTCCACCTTGATCAGTTCATAGTTCACGGGCGGAAATCACCTTCGCATAGAAACCGTTGAGGGCAGCGAGGAACGCCGCGTGCACCTGGCGGGCGGCAACGGTCTCGCCGTTGTACGTTTGGCTGCGCGTCGCGCACGCATCTCCGAGCAGCGTCACGCGGTAGCCGAGGTCGGCAGCATGCCGCACCGTGGCGTCCACGCACATGTGGGTCATCATGCCGGCGACGACCAGCTCCTTGGCGCCCGCCGCCTTGAGCGCCGCGTCGAGCTCGGTCCCGCGGAAGCTGTTGGGAAAATGCTTCTCGACCACGCGCTCGCCTTCGCGCGGGCGCACGCGTTCATGAATTTCGGCGCCGCTCGTTCCGGGGATGAAGAACGTGGCGCCGGGACGCACCGACAGGTGCCTCACATGGAGGACCGGCAGACCGAGCTTACGGAAGTGCTCGAGCGCCCCGGCTGCCTTCTCCACCGCCGCGTCGGCGGCTTCGAGCTCCATCTTGCCGCCGGGGAAGTAATCGTTCTGGATGTCGATGACGAGAAACGCGCGCTCAGCCATGCTTGCTCTTCAGCTCGGAAAGGGGGATGGCGCCAGGAATGTCGATCCGCGCGCGCCCCGGTTCAGGTTGTGTTAGCGCCTCGACGCGCTTCATGGTGGTTGCGCTGCGCACCGCGAGCTGCTGGTAGAGCAGCATGTTGTCGTGCTTCCAGCGGATCTCTTCCGGCGACAGCTCGCGCAGTACGCGCGCCGGGATGCCGGCGGCGAGCGCGCGTGCGGGAATGCGCGCTTCGGCTTTGACGAACGCAAGCGCGGCGATGACCGCGTCCTCGCCCACTTCAGCGTTGTCGTTCACCACCGCATTCATGCCGACCAGCGCTCCCCGACGGACCACGCAACCGTGCAGGATGGCGCCATGGCCGATGGTGGATTCGGTGCCCGCCACGGTGTCCTTGCCGGGAAAGCCATGCATCGTGCAGTGATCCTGGAGGTTTGCGCCCTCCTCGACCACGATACGGCCGAAATCACCGCGCAGGCTGGCGCACGGGCCGATGTAGGCACGCGCGCCGACCATCACGTCGCCGATCAGCACCGCGCTCGGATGCACAAAAGCGCTCGGATCGACGACCGGCACGATGCCGTCGATAGCATAGACCTGCGGCATGGCAAAATTCTAAACCCATGCCCTCGGTCCTCGTCTGCGTGGATGCCGGCGTCGAGACGATCACGCTCAACCGGCCCGAGAAGCTGAACGCGCTCAATCCGGAAATGCACGCGGAGCTGCGCGCCGCGCTGCAGCGCGCCGCGGACGATGCGGAGATCCGCGCCGTGCTCATGACAGGCGCCGGGCGCGCTTTCTGCACCGGGCAGGACCTCGCCGAGCGCGACGTCAGCGCCGGCGCAGCGCCGATCGATCTATCCGTCTCGCTCGGCTCGCACTACAACCCGCTGGTGCGACGGCTGCGCGCGCTGCCGAAGCCGATCGTCTGCGCCGTGAACGGCGTCGCCGCCGGCGCCGGCGCCAATCTCGCGCTCGCCTGTGACATCGTCATCGCCGCGCGCTCGGCAAGCTTCGTGCAGGCGTTCGCGCGCCTCGGGCTCGTACCGGACTCAGGCGGCACCTTCTTCCTGCCGCGCCTTGTCGGCACGGCGCGCGCCATGGCGCTTGCGCTGCTCGCCGAGCCGCTCAGCGCCGAGCGCGCCGAGCAGTGGGGCCTGATCTGGAAAGCGCTCGATGATGCGCGCCTCGCCGACGAGGCGCTGGCGCTCGCGCGCGGCCTGGCGAGCGGGCCGACAAAGGGCTTCGGTCTTCTGAAGAAGGCGATCTACAGCTCGGCGACCAATTCACTTGACGCGCAGCTCGATCTCGAGCGCGACCTGCAACGCGAAGCCGGCGTCAGCGAGGACTACCGGGAGGGCGTCACCGCATTCAAGGAGAAGCGCACGCCGCGCTTCAAGGGCAAATGAACGATTGCTTCGCGCTCGAGCCGATCGAAAAGGCGCCGCGCCAAGAGCTCGCCCGGCTGCAACTCGAACGGCTGCAGTGGTCGCTCAAGCAAGCGTACGAGAACGTGCCGCACTACCGGCGCAAGTTCGACGCCGCCGGGCTCAACCCCGCGGACTGCAGGCGCCTCGAGGATCTGCGCCGCTTTCCGTTCACCACCAAGGCGGACCTGCGCGAGAGCTATCCATACGGCATGTTTGCCGTGCCGATGGAGCGCATCGTGCGCATCCACGCGTCCTCGGGCACGACCGGCAAGCCGACCGTCGTCGGCTACACGGCGCGCGACATCGACACCTGGACGCATCTCATGGCGCGCTCGATTCGCGCCGCCGGCGCGCGGCCGGGCGACAAGGTGCATGTCGCGTATGGCTACGGCCTCTTCACCGGGGGCCTTGGCGCCCATTACGGCGCCGAGCGCCTCGGCCTTGCGGTCATTCCGCTGGGCGGCGGCATGACCGAGCGCCAGGTGCAGCTGATTGCCGACTTCAAGCCCGACATCATCATGGTGACGCCGAGCTACATGCTGGCGATCGCCGACGAAATGGCGCGCCAGGGCATCGATCCGCGCAGCACCTCGCTACGCCTGGGCATCTTCGGCGCGGAGCCCTGGACCAACGAGATGCGTCGCTCGATCGAAGAGCGCCTCGCAATCGACGCGATCGACCTTTACGGCCTGTCGGAGGTGATCGGACCGGGCGTCGCGCAGGAATGCGTCGAAACGAAGGACGGCCTCACCATCTGGGAGGACCACTTCTACCCGGAAATCATCGATCCGCAGAGCGGCGCGCCGCTGCCTGACGGCGAAAAGGGTGAGCTCGTCTTCACCTCGCTCACCAAGGAAGCGCTGCCGGTCATCCGCTACCGCACGCGCGACCTGACGCGGCTATTGCCGCCGTCCGCGCGCAGTATGCGGCGCATGGAGAAGATCACCGGCCGCTCGGACGACATGCTGATCATCCGCGGCGTCAACGTCTTCCCGTCGCAGATCGAGGAGTTGATCCTCAAGCAGCCAGGCCTCGCGCCGCATTACGTGCTCGAGCTCTCCAAGCATGGCCCGCTCGACCACCTCACTGTCGTCGTGGAAGGCGAGCGTGCCGCGGCGGCCCAGCTCCAGCACCACATCAAGTCGTACGTCGGCATCAGCGCGGAAGTGCGCGTCGGCGCGGTCGAGCGCTCGATCGGCAAGGCGAAGCGCGTAATCGACAAGCGCGCAAAGTGAGAGGACTCGCCGGCAAGACGGTGCTGGTAACCGGGGGCGGCGGCGCCATCGGCGCTGCCATCTGCCGGCGCTTCGCCGCCGAGGGCGCCCGGGTGCTGGTGGCCGACCGCGCGCGCCAATCGGCTGAGCGCGTCGCCGCCGAAGTGAGCGGCACGGCGCTGGTTTTCGACATCGCCGACTACGGCGCCGCCAAGGCGGCGATCGGCGAGCATTCGATCGATGTGCTGGTGAATAACGCCGGCTGGGATCGCTTCCAGAACTTCGTTGACACCCAGCCCGACGAATGGGAGCAGCTCATCGCCATCAACCTCCGCGGGCCCCTTAACCTGCATCACATCGTGTTGCCGCAGATGCTGGCGCGCGGCCGTGGACGCGTGGTCAACATTTCCTCCGACGCGGCGCGCGTCGGCTCCTCCGGCGAAGCGGTCTATGCGGCGTGCAAGGGCGGCATCATCGCGTTCAGCAAGACGCTCGCGCGCGAGGTGGCGCGCAAGGGCATTAGCGTGAACGTGGTCTGCCCCGGCCCGACGGACACGCCGATTTTGCGCGGCTTTCTCGGCGAGGGCGAAGCCGGGCAGAAGGTCTACGATGCGCTGGTGCGCGCTATCCCGATGAAGCGCGTCGGCCAGCCCGACGACATCCCCGGCGCCGTGGCTTTTCTCGCCTCCGATGAGGCGGCGTTCATTACCGGCCAAGTGATCAGCGTGTCGGGCGGCCTCACCATGGCCGGCTAGCAAGAAGCGGATAGATGATGCGCGCGAGCGGCGCTACAGTTGCGCCCATGGAAGCCGTGCTCGAAAAAGCGAAGTCCTATCTCGACCGCCGGCGTGGCGAGCGAGTCACGCTGACCGAGCTTGCGCAGGCCGTCGGCGCGAGCCCGTTTCACCTGCAGCGGCGCTTCAAGGAAGCCTTCGGCGTGTCCCCGCGCAACTACCAGGAGGCGCAGCGCCTGGAGTCAGTGAAAGCTTCCCTGCAGAACGGCAGCCGCGTGGCCGATGCCGTGTTCGAGGCGGGCTATGGTTCGGTATCGCGGTTCTACGAGAAGCCGCACCTCGGCATGCATGCGCGCGCCTACCGCGCGCGCGGCAAGGGTCAGTCGATCCGCTACTGCACCTTTGCCACGTCGCTCGGCACGGTACTGGTCGCGACCACCGAGAGCGGGGTATGCGCAGTCAAGCTCGGGCCCGACGGCGAGCGGCTGAAGCGCCTGCTCAGCGAAGAGTTCAGTGCCGCCGAGGTGGTGGAAGACGCGCTGCCGGAACTCGCAGCGAAGGTACGCGCGTTCATCGCCGGCGAAGGCAGCCTCGCGCGCGTGCCGCTCGACATCCGCGGCACGGTGTTCCAGCGCCGCGTGTGGGAGGCGCTGCGACGCATCCCGCGCGGCGAGACGCGCACCTATGGCGCGATCGCGCGGGAAATCGGCGCGCCGCAAGCGGTGCGGGCCGTGGGTAGCGCCTGCGGCGCAAACCCGGTGGCGCTCCTCGTGCCGTGCCATCGTGCGGTACGCGGCGATGGCGGCCTTGGCGGCTACGCCTGGGGTCTGCCCGTGAAGAAGCGGCTGCTCGAGATCGAGAAGCGCCGGCGTAAGTGACCGCCGCGGACGCCGCGCGGCTGGTGGCGCTGGCGGCGATCTGGGGCGCTTCGTTCCTGTTCGTGCGTATCGCGGCGCCAGTCATCGGGCCGGTGGCCACGGCGGATTTGCGCATGCTGATCGCCGGCGCTGCGCTTCTTCTCTACTACGCGGTCAGCGGCTTCGATGCGCAATGGCGGCTGCGCTGGCGCGAGTACCTGGCGATTGGCGCGCTCAACTCTGCCGCGCCTTTCCTGCTCTATGCGTACGCCGCGCTCGAGCTTTCCGTAGGGCTGCTGGCCGTGCTGAACGCGACGTCCGCGATGTGGGCAGCATTGCTCGGGGCTCTGCTGCTGCGCGAGCCGCTGACCCCTGCGCGCGCGGCAGGGCTCGCGATCGGCATGGCGGGTGTGGCGATGGTCTCCGGCGCGGAGGCGAGTACGCGCTGGCTTTCCATCGCCGCGGGCCTTGGCGCGGCGCTGTGCTATGCATTGACCGGCATCGCGCTCAGGCGGTGGGGACGAGGTGCGCCAGCGCGTGGCATGGCCGTGGGTACGCAGCTGACGGGAGGCTTGCTGCTGTTGCCGCTGCTGGCGCTCGCGCCGCCCGGCAATCTCACGCCCGGCATCGCTGCTGCGATGCTCGCGCTCGGCATGGTGTGCGGCGCGCTCGCTTATATCTTGTACTTCCGCTTGATCGCCGACATCGGCGCGACCGGCGCGCTCACCGTGACGTATCTCATTCCGCTCTTCGGCGTGCTGTGGGGCGCCCTCGCGCTCGGCGAAGGGTTGACGGCGATGCGCGTGCTCGGCGCCCTTGTTGTTACGGCTGGAACGCTGCTCGTACTGCGCGGCTAGAATCGCCGCATGGGTAGCGTCGTGGTGCTCGCTGGCCAGGTGGGCGGGGCGAAACTCGCCGACGGGCTGTATCGCCTGCGCGGCGAGGCATTAACCGTCATCGTCAACACCGGCGACGACTACGAGCATCTCGGCCTCGCGTTTTCGCCCGACATCGACACGATGCTCTACACCCTCGCGGGCATCGCATCGCCGGGCGCCGGTTGGGAGCCGGAGAACGAAACCCACGCGGTTCATGCAATGGTCAGGCGACTCGGCGGCGCCGACCGCCCGGTGCATGGCGACCGGTCACTCGCCGCGCCGCTGTTGCGCTCCGAAGGTCTCGCCAACGAGCGACGTCTGACGGACATTACGCTCGACTTTTGCCGCCACCTCGGCATCCGCGCGCGGGTGCTGCCGATGAGCGACGACCGCGTGCGCACGCATGTGCTCACGGATGACGGCGCCATTGCGTTCCACGACTACTTTACGCAGCTCGGCTGCGAACCGGTGGTGCGCGGCTTCCAGTACGCCGGCGCGGATTTCGCGCGCATTCCGGACGAGGTGCTCGATGCGTTGCACGCCGCAGACCTGGAAGCGGTGGTGATCGGCCCGGCGAATCCCTATCACGCGATCCGGCCGATCCTCGAAATCGACGGCATGAGGCGCCTGCTGCGCCGGCGCGGCGTGCCGGTGGTGGCGGTCGCGCCGATCGTCGGTGGTCGGGCGCTGCGCGGCTCGGCAGGCAAGATGATGCGCGAGCTCGGTCGCGAGCTTTCCGCCCGCTCGGTCGCCGGCGAATATCTGCGCGTCGTCGACGGCTTCGTGCTCGACATCGAGGATGCGGCGCTTGCCGATAGCGTGCGTTCGCTCGGCATGGAGATCGTGGCCCTGCCGACCGTAATGCGCTCGATCGACGATCGGGTGGTCCTCGCCCAGGAAGTGCTCGATTTCGCTGCCTCGATTCGCGAGCGCCGCCAAGCGCAAGTGCAGTGAAGCTTCTCGTGCTGCTTGCGCTCGCGATGCTGTCCGGTATCGCGCGCGCCGATGAGCCCGCGGAGGCGATACAGCGCGAACTGATCCAGCGCGATCGCCAGTCGGCCGAGTTCTCGCACCCCGGGCTGCGCGGCGTGGACGCCGCTCGCGACCAGGCGCATCTGCCAGGACGGCCGGACGAGCGCGATGCGCAGCGGCGCGAGCGAGATGCCGAGGTCTACAGCGAACGGCAGGCGCCGCCGCCGGCACCCGACGCGCGACCGCTACCGCTCCCAGGGGGGCAGGGCCACGGCGTCGATCCCATACCGGTCCAGGGCGGCAGCCGCTGAGCGCGGGTCGAGCGCGGCGAGCGCGGCGATGCAGATGTGCCGGGCGTCGACCTCGAAGAAAGCGCGCAGCGCAGCGCGCGTGTCGCTCCTGCCGAAGCCATCGGTGCCAAGCGCAATGTACTGACGCGGCACGTACGGCCGGATGAGATCGGCGACCGCACGTACGTAGTCGCTTGCCGCGATCACCGGGCCTTGCGTGGGCGCAAGGCACCGCTCGACCCAGCTGGTTGCCGATGTGCCAAAGCGCCGGGCGCGCTCCGCCTGCATGCCGTCGCGCCGCAGCTCGGTAAAGGATGTGACGCTCCAGAGGCCGGCGGACACATTCCAGTCCTTGGCGAGCAAATCCGCCGCGGCCATGACCTCGCGCAGGATAGGGCCCGAGCCCAGCAGCTGAAGCTGCGAGCCCTGGCGCAGCCTATACATGCCGCGCCGAATTCCCTCGGCGACCCCCTCCGCAGCCGGGGGGTGCGGGTAATTCTCGTTCGCGACCGTGACGTAGTAGAAGACGTCCTCCTGCGCGTCCAGCATGCGGCGCGCGCCGTCCTCGACGATGGCGGCGAGCTCGTAGCCGAAACAAGGATCGTAGGCGCGGCAGTTCGGAATGGTGCAGGCGGCGAGATGGGAGTGGCCGTCCTGGTGCTGCAGTCCTTCGCCGGCGAGCGTCGTGCGGCCCGCGGTGCCGCCGATCAGGAAACCGCGCGCGCGAGAGTCGCCCGCCGCCCACACCAGGTCGCCGATGCGCTGGAAGCCGAACATCGAGTAGTAGATGTAGAAGGGCAGCATCGGCGTGCCGTGGGCCGAATAGGCCGTGGCCGCCGCCAGCCAGGACGACACGGCGCCCGCTTCGGTGATGCCCTCCTCGAGAATCTGCCCGTCCTGCGCCTCGCGGTAATAGAGCAGCTCCTCGTGATCTTCCGGCTCGTAGAGCTGGCCGAGCGACGAGTAGATACCGAACTGGCGAAACAGCGTCTGCATGCCGAAGGTGCGCGCCTCGTCCGCGACGATTGGCACGACCCGCTTGCCGATCGCCGGGTCCTTCATCAGCTGCGCAAGGATCTGCACGAAGGCCATCGTCGTCGATTGATTGCGCGGCGCGACCTGCAACGCCGGCACGGCGAGCTTCGGCGCCTGGCTGCTGCGCGCCGGCAGATAGCCGCCGAGCGCCTGGCGGCGGGCATGCAGGTACTTCATTTCCAGGCTGTCCGGCGCGGGATGCAGGAAGCGAAGCTGGGCAACGTCCTCATCGGACAGCGGCACCGCGAAGCGATCGCGGAATTCGCGCAGCGCCTCGTCGTCGAGCTTTTTCTGCTGGTGAGTGCCCATCTTGCCTTGGCCCCAGTGACCCATGCCGTAGCCCTTTTTTGTCTGGGCCAGGATCACGGTAGGCTGTCCCTGGTGCTGCAGCGCCGCGCGGTAGGCCGCGTAGATTTTCAGCGGGTCGTGCCCGCCGCGGTGCAGCCGGTCAATGTCCTCGTCGCTCATGCCGGCAATGAGATCGCGCAGCTCCGGGTACTTGTTGAAGAAATGCTCGCGGTTGAAGCGCCCATCGGTGGCGGCGTACATCTGGAACTCGCCGTCGACGGTTTCGTGCAGGCGCTTGAGCAGGATGCCTTCCTCGTCGCGCGCGAACAGCGGGTCCCAGTCGGAGCCCCACAGCAGCTTGAGCACATGCCAGCCGGCGCCCGCGAAAAGGCCCTCGAGCTCCTGAACCACCGAGCCGTTGCCGCGCACCGGCCCATCCAGGCGCTGCAGATTGCAGTTCACGACGAAGATCAGGTTGTCCAGCCCCTCGCGTGCCGCGAGCGACAGACCGGCAAGCGATTCGGGCTCATCCATCTCACCGTCGCCGACGAACGCCCACACCTTGCGGCCTGCCGTGGCCAGGATGCCGCGGTGCTCGAGGTAGCGCATGAAGCGCGCCTGGTAGATGGCGTGGATCGGGCCGATGCCCATGGAACCGGTCGGGAACTGCCAGAACTCGGGCATCAGGTACGGGTGGCAGTAAGAGGTGAGGCCCTTGCCGCCCGTCTCGCGGCGGTAGTGGGCCAGGCGCTCTTCCGGCAGGCGACCTTCCAGAAAGGCGCGCGCGTATACGCCTGGCGCCGAATGGGGCTGGAAATAGATAAGGTCGCCGGCCTGACCGGCGCGGAAGAAATGATTGAACCCCACCTCGAAGAGGTCCGCCGCCGACGCATAGCTCGCGATATGCCCGCCAAGCTCCGGATGTTCGCGATTGGCGCGCACCACCATGGCGAGCGCGTTCCAGCGCACGATCGCCGAGATACGGCTCTCGAGCTCCAGATTGCCGGGGAATTGCGGCTGCTCGGCGAGCGCGATCGAATTCTTGTACGGCGTGTTGAGCACCGGCGGCAGCGGCACGCGCCGCGCCCGCGCATGATCGAGCAGCTTGCGCAGCAGGAACGTGGCGCGCTCCCGGCCCTCGGATTGCACCAGCGCATCGAACGCGTCGAGCCATTCCCGCGTCTCCACGGGGTCTGAATCGGGCGGGTTCACGCGCCAGAAGGCGGAACTGACAATGGCGGAGAGATCGGTCATGGCGCGCATGTTATTCCTGCGCGAGGCCGCCGGGCTCGCCTAGCCCCAACGGCGCGTCGACGGCGCCAGCGCGGGTGGTATACTGCGGCCCGCAGTGATTTTCAGGCAGCGAATTTGCACCCGTCCGTAGTGGCCGTCAGTTCCCTTCCTTGATCGTCATGCCCGGCTTCGTCGCGCCCGGATACGTCGCGGCATTCGTAAATAGGAATGAGTAGATGGCAACCGGTACGGTTAAATGGTTCAACGACTCCAAGGGCTTTGGCTTCATCACCCCGAGTGACGGCGGCGAAGATCTGTTCGCCCATCACACGGCGATCCAGATGAGCGGCTTCAAGACGCTCAAGGAAGGCCAGAAGGTCGAATTCGAAGTGCGCCGTGGCCCGAAAGGCCTGCAGGCGGCCAACATCAAGCCGCTGTAAGGCGCGCTACCCAAAAATACTAAAGCCCGCCTCGGCGGGCTTTTTTATTTGCGCAGCTCGAAGCTGCCGGTGAAGTCGAGATCATGCTCGAGGTGACTCGGCACGGCTTCCACCAGGCCAAGCTTCTCGAGCTGCGTGATCCATTCCGCGACGCTGCTGTCCGCGTGGTGACGCAGCAGCCGGCGCAGGATATGCGAGTGCATTTCGGCTTCGATCAGGCTCAGCACGCGGAGCAAAGGCGCGGCGAGCGGTGCGCCGCTATCCCAGGCACTCTGGCCGGCGACCGTGCGCCGGTAGATGACGTCGCTGCTGGACATGGGAGTCCAACTATCCACCAGGACGCGCGGCTTGGGTATGGAGTTGAAAAACTTTGACGACTGGCGTGGTGCCGGCTGACGGATTCGAACCGCCGACCAACGGTTTACAAAAACGCAGTGGCAATGGCCGCCGAGCACCCGACTGCACCGTTTCCAGAGGGAAAACGCGATAATTCGAGGGGTTGCTGACCGGTGGCGATACCGCCCTTAGCCGGTCGGCGCGATTTCCCGCCGATTTCCCGGCGAGGGGTCTCGAATACGAGGGAGGAGCAGAATGAAAACGTCGCAGCTTGTAAAGCTCACCGAGCGCTTCGTCAGCGCCGTCGAAATCCCGGGCGAAGGCAAGCGCCTTTACCTCGACACGGAGCGGCGCGGCTTCGGACTCGCTGTCAGCGCGGGCGGGGCGAAGTCGTACATCTGCCTGCGGCGAGTGCCGGGCCACGGCCAAATCCGCTTCAAGTTCGGCAACGTCGGCGAGCTCACGGTGGCCGAGGCGCGGCGGCAAGCCGAAGGGATCCTGGCGCGCATGGCGATGGGCGCGAACCCGGTCGCCGAGCGCCGCGAGGCGCGCACGCAAGAGAAGCGCGAGGCGGTGCGCGGCATCACCTTGCGGCAGGCGACGGCGCTCACCGTCGCGACGCTGCGCGCGAAGGGACGGTTGCCGCGCACGATTCAGGCCTTCGATGAGCGAGTGATAGAGAAGTACCTTGGTGATTGGATGGACAAGCCGCTGGCCGATATCACGCGTGCGGACGTGCGCCAGCGGCACCATCGACTCGCGGCCGAGATTGCGCGCGGTAAGTACGCGCTCGGCAGGCCGCGCGGACCCGAACACGGCCGGCATACGGCGAACGCGATCTTCCGAGTGTTCCGCGCCATCTATAACCGCGCCCTACGCGAGCATCCGGAGCTACCAGCGAACCCCTGCGTCAACGTCGACTGGTTCACCGTCAAGACCGACCGCACTGCGATCCCGGTCGAGAAACTGCCGATTTGGTTTGCGGGCGTGCAGAAGTGCGGCCACGCGGTGCGCCGCGACTTCCTGCTGTTCATCCTCTTCAGCGGCCTGCGTCGCGAGAGCGCCGAGACGATGCGCTGGGCGCATGTCGATCTCCAACGCAAGGCGCTGCATATTCCGCGACCGAAGGGCGGCGAGGAGCGCGCCTTCGATTTGCCGCTGTCCGACTTCCTCGTAGAGATTTTGGAACGCCGTCGCGCTGAGCACGAACAGCTTTGCGCCGGCAACGAGCGCATGGCGCAATGGGTCTGGCCAGCGGACAGCGCCTCCGGGCACATCGTCGAGAGCCGCGTTGAAATCGAAGGGCTCGACTGGGTGCCGCACGACCTGCGCCGGACGTTCATCACCTGCGCCGAGCACTGGTGCCAACCTCGGCTCCATCCCTATGACGTGAAGCTGCTCGTCAATCACCGTCTGAGCGGCGATGTGACCGAGGGCTACGTCACACCGTCGCTCGAATACCTCCGTGCGCCAATGCAGGCAGTGACGGACAAGCTGCGCGCCTTGTGCGCCATGCGTAAGGCGAAAGTCGTTCGCCTACCGAAGCGCGCGGCGTAGAAGGGCCGGCGCGCCAGCTAGGCCACAAGCGCAACATTTCGCGCACACACAAAACGGGTCGGCTAACTCCACGGATAGACGGTGGAAAGCGGAGAGAGCCGACCTAAAATACCTTCGCCCCCTTTTCTACGCCATTTTTATCCCGGATAATTCCTATTGAAGTTCTAGCGGCGTAGCCAATCGCCAGCGGCCAGAAAAGAGCCGCGCTCCATCAGCCAGCAGTGTCAAGGCTCCTCGCCTTCGCGGACTGCGTGAGTGTCCCGGCTGATATGGAGCATTCGCAATGGAAGTTTCTTCGCGGCTTCTCGACCGAACGGCGGGGGCCGAGTACATCACCTTGCAGGACGCCGCGCGACTCACGGGCTTGGGCGTCGGCCTGCTGCTCAATCTCGGCGCAAGTGATCCGAGCTTCCCGCGCCTAATCCACGTCAGCAAGCGTAAGCGCCTTTATCGCCTCGCCGAACTGCGAGCGTGGATCGAAAGCAAGCGCGGCGCTGATCCGGTCGTAAAGGGACGGCGGGCGAAGGCGCGGTCATGACGCCGCTGGACGCGCTGGTGAACGCCATCGCAGACGCCGTTGTTAAGCGGCTCGCGGACCATGTAACAGCCCCGCCTGCACCGCCCGCTGCGCGTGTCGATAGTGAGTGGCTGGA
>DASREB010000308.1:0-12079 GCA_035652275.1 Burkholderiales bacterium | reverse complement strand
TCGCTCATGGCGTCATTTTACGTCGAGGAGCTCAATCCAGTGGCGCACCGGCGTGGCGCTCGCCGTCTGCAGGTGCGTGAGGCAGCCGATGTTGGCCGTGGCGATGACATCCGGCGCTCCGGCGCCGAGCGCGGCGAGCTTGCGCGCGCGCAGCTCGGCACCGATCTGCGGCTGCAGCAGCGAGTACGTCCCGGCCGAGCCGCAGCAGAGGTGAGCGTCATCCACCGGCGTGAGCTCGTAGCCGGCGGCGCCGAGCAGCGCCTCGACCTTGCCGCGCAGCTGCTGGCCATGCTGCAGCGTGCAAGGCGAGTGGAACGCCACCCGGCCACGCGCGCGCTGCTTCACCATCTGCGGTGTAAGCACTTCGCACAGATCGCGGGTGATGGCCGAGATGCGCTCGGCCTTAGCGGCATAGCCGGGATCCTGCGCCAGGAAGTGCCCGTATTCCTTTACCGTCACGCCGCAGCCGCTCGCCGTCATGACGATCGCCTCGACCTCGCCGCGCTCGAGCGCCGGCCACCAGGCGTCGATCAGCGCACGCATGTCGTCGCGCCCGTCGTCCTGGTAGTTGAGATGGAAACGGATCGCTCCGCAGCAGCCGGCGCCTGGCACCTCGATGAGCGAGATGCCGATGCGATCGAGCACGCGCGCCGCGGCGGCATTGATGGTCGGCGCGAGCGACGGCTGTACGCAGCCGGCGAGCACCAGCATCTTGCGCGGGTGGCGCGGCGCCGGCCAGCCGTGTGCGTCGGCCCGGCGTGCCGGCACCTTGCTGCGCAAGCGCCGCGGCAGCAGCGGCCGGGCGAGCTGCCCAAGACGCAGGGCGGCGCCGAAGAGCCGCGTGCGGGGCAGCGCATATGCGAACAAGGCGCGCTGCGCGCGTTCCAGCGGCCCGCGGCGCGTCTTTGACTCCACCACCGCCCGGCCGATGTCCACCAAGCGGCCGTATCGCACGCCCGAGGGACAGGTGGTCTCGCACGCGCGGCAGGTGAGGCAGCGGTCGAGGTGCAGCCGAGTTTTGTCGGTGACCGCAGCGCCTTCGAGCGCGCGCTTCATGAGATAGATGCGCCCGCGCGGGCTGTCGAGATCGTCGCCGAGCACCTGATAGGTCGGACAGGTCGCGGTGCAGAAGCCGCAATGCACGCACTTGCGCAGGATCGATTCGGCTTCGCGCCCTTCGGGCGTGTCGCGGATAAACGCGGCGAGCTCAGTTTGCATCGCTCGCTATACTTTGCGCATGAAAGCGCTCGCCTGGCTGATCTTCTTCGCGAGCATCGGCGCGGTAGGGTACGCGCTGCTGCAATGGCGCAAACGCTGGGATGAGCGCCAGCGCGTCGCGGACGCGCGGCTCGCCGAGTTCATCGCGCAGACGCGGCCGGCGGCCGCAGCGCCGCTTGCCGTCGCGCCACCGATGATGGCGGCCGTGGAGCGGCTGCTGCTCGACGCGGCCGGCAAGGCGCGGGAGGCCGGCGAGCGGGGGCTCGCAATACAACTGTATGCACGTCTCATCGCGCGCTTCCCGCAGAGCGCGCTCGCCGAGGAAGCGCGCGCCGCAGTGCGTGAGCTGAAGAAGTAGCTCGCGCGCACCTAGAACTCCGCGTACATGCGCCCGGGATTCAGGATCCCGGCCGGATCGAAGGCGCTCTTCAGCGCACGGTGCAGCCGCAGCAACACCGGATCGAGCGGCGTGAAAACGCCGCTCGATTTGTCGCGTGCGCGAAACAGCGTCGCGTGGCCGCCCGCGCGCTTTGCCGCGGCTCGGATCTCTTGCGCGCCTGCGCTCGAGCGCAGCCAGCGCAGGCCGCCGTTCCATTCGAGGAGCTGCGCACCGCCCAACGCCAGCGGCGCGGCCGTGGAGGGCACGGCGATGCGCCAGAGCGGCTCCTCGCCGCCGAAGAAGGCGTGCGTCTGCTCGCGGATCGCGCGCCACAGCGCGGCGCCGTCGCCGATCTCCGTGCCGCCGAGGCGCGGCGCCGCCGCCTGCACGGCAGCGGCGGACCCGGAGAGGCGCAGGTGGAGCGCGCCCTCGTGCCAGGCGCTCGCCGAAATCGGCAGCGGCTCACCGGCCCAGACGTTCATGGCATCGAGCGCTGCCGGCTGGTCCATGTCGAAGCGCAGCGTGCGCTCCGCCGGCGGCCGCGGCAGCACTTTCAGCGACGCCTCGGCGATGACGCCGAGCGTGCCAAGCGAGCCGGCGACAAGGCGCGAGACATCGTAACCGGCGACGTTCTTCATGACACGGCCGCCGAATTCGAGCACGCGGCCGCGGCCATCGACGAGCTTCACGCCGAGAACGAAATCGCGCAGCGCCCCGGCGGCGGCGCGCCGCGGGCCGGAGAGCCCGGCGGCAAGGCAGCCGCCGAGCGTCGCCTCACCAAAGTGCGGCGGCTCGAACGGCAGGCACTGGCCGCGCTCGGCGAGCGCCTGCTCGATGTCCGCGAGCGGCGTGCCGGCGCGCGCGCTCAGCACGAGCTCGCTCGGCTCGTAGTCGACGATGCCGGCATAGCCGCGCGTGTCGAGCAGCTCGCCGCGCGGCGGGTGACCGTAGAAATCCTTGCTGCCGCCGCCGCGCAGCCGCAGCGGCGCGGCGCGCGCCGCGGCGCTGCGGATCTGGTCCTGCATAGCCACGAGCGTCAAAAGCGCGGGAGCTCCGGGTGCGGCAGCGCGCCACCGTGGACGTGCATGCGGCCGTATTCGGCGCAGCGCGCGAGCGTCGGCACCGCCTTGCCGGGATTGAGCAGCCCTCGGGCGTCGAAGGCAAGCTTCACCGCGTGGAACAGCTCGAGCTCCTCCGGGCGAAACTGGATACACATCTGGTTGATCTTCTCGACGCCGACGCCGTGCTCGCCGGTGATCGTGCCGCCGACCGCGACGCACTTCTCCAGCACCTCGGCAGCGAATTGCTCGGTGCGATGCAGCTCCTCGGCGTTGTTGGCGTCGAACAGGATCAGCGGATGCAGGTTGCCGTCGCCCGCATGAAACACGTTCGGGCAGCGCAAGCCGTACTTCTTTTCGAGCGCGGCGATGAAGTGCAGCACTTCGCCCAGGCGCTTGCGCGGGATGGTGCCGTCCATGCAGTAGTAATCGGGCGAGATGCGCCCGACTGCCGGAAAGGCCGCCTTGCGCCCCGACCAGAACCGCAGGCGCTCGGCCTCATCGCGCGACACCGCAAGGCGTACGGCGCCCGCCGCCGTGAGCACCGCTTCCATGCGCGCCATCTCGTCTTCGACTTCCGCGGGCGTGCCATCGGACTCGCAGAGGAGAATCGCCGCCGCCTCGAGGTCGTAGCCCGCGCCGACGAACTGCTCCACCGCCCGCGTCGCAGGGCGATCCATCATCTCGAGCCCGGCCGGAATGATGCCGGCGGCGATGATCTCGGCCACCGCGTTGCCCGCCTTCTCCACATCGTCGAACGACGCCATGATGACGCGCGCGCATTGCGGCTTCGGCAGCAGCTTCACCGTCACCTCGGTAACGACGAACAGCATGCCCTCCGAGCCCACCGCCAGCGCCAGCAAATCGAGCCCCGGCGCGTCCGGCGCCTCGGCGCCGAGCTCGAGCGGCTCGCCGTCGATGGTGTAGCCGCGCACGCGCAGCACGTTGTGAACCGTCAGCCCGTACTTCAGGCAGTGCACGCCACCGGAGTTCTCGGCGACGTTGCCGCCGATGGTGCAGGCGATCTGGCTCGACGGATCGGGCGCGTAGTACAGGCCGTGCGGCGCCGCCGCCTCCGAGATCGCGGCGTTGCGCACGCCCGGCTGCACCACTGCGAGGCGCGCGCGCGGATCGACGCGCAGCACGCGCATGAACTTCGCCATCGACAACAGCACGCCATCGCCGAGCGGCAACGCGCCACCGGAGAGACCGGTGCCGGCGCCGCGCGGCACCACCGGCACGCGCATCGAAGCGCAAAGCTGCAGGATGCGCCGCACCTGTTCTTCGGTCTCCGGCAGCGCCACCACCATCGGCAACTGCCGATAGGCGGTGAGGCCGTCGCACTCGTAAGGCCGCGTGTCCTCCTCTTCGAACAGCACCGCCCGGGCAGGCAGGAACGCGCGCAGCGCGCGCGCCACCTCGTGGCGGCGGCTCAGGGAGAGAGATACGGTTTCGCCCACGTCAGACCGGCAACGGTGTCACCGCGCGGATTGTATTCGCATCCCACCCAGCCGACGTAGCCGAGGCGATCGAGCTGCGGCAGCAGAAAAGCGAAGTTGATCTCTCCGCTGCCCGGCTCGTGGCGATCAGGCACGTCGGCGATCTGGATATGGCCGATGCGGCCGAGCAGTCGCTCGATGGTGCGCGCAAGATCGCCTTCCATGATCTGCATATGGAACAGGTCGTACTGGAGGCGGGCATTCGCCTCGCCGGCGGCGTTCAGCACATCGACGGCCTGCGCGCTGCGGGTGAGGAAAAAGCCCGGCACGCTGCGCGTGTTGATCGGCTCGATGACAAGCTCGATCGCCACCTCGGCAAGCCGGCGCGCGGCGTGGCGCACATTGGCGACCAGCACATCGAAGTGCGTGCGATCGGCCGGCGCGAGTCCGGCGATGCAGTTGAGGCGCTTGCAGCCGACCGCCGTTGCGTACTCGATCGCTCGTTCGACGCCGTCGCGGAACTCGCGCTCGCGCCCCGGCAGGCAGGCGATGCCGCGCTCAGCGCGCGCCATGTCGCCGGCGGGAGCGTTATGCAGCACCACCTGGACCGCGGCGTCGCGCGCGGCACGGGCAATTTCCTGCGCCGGCCAGGCGTAAGGAAACTGGTACTCGACGTAGCGAAAACCGGCGCGCCGCGCGGCGGCGAAGCGCGCGAGAAAATCGACCTCGGTGAAGAGCGTCGAGAGGTTGGCGGCGAGCTTCGGCATAATCGGCGAGCATAACCAAAAGCCAAATCGATGGACCCCGCCGCTCCGTGGTGGATCTGGCCGATCGCGCTCTTCGCGGTGAGCTTCGCGATCGGCATCGTCGCCGTGCTCGCCGGCGTCGGCGGCGGCGTGCTGTTCGTGCCGGTCGTCGGCGGCCTGTTCCCGTTTCACCTCGATTTCGTGCGCGGCGCGGGCTTGATGTTCGCGCTTGCCGGCACGCTCGCCGCCGGGCCGCCGCTATTGCGGGCCGGCATGGCGAGCCTGCGCCTGGTGATGCCGCTTGCGCTGGTCGGATCGATCGGCTCGTTTGCCGGCGCGCTGGTCGGGCTGTCGCTACGCGCCGAGCTGCTGCAGACGCTGCTTGGCATCCTGATCCTCGGCATCGCCGTCCTCATCTGGCGAACGCGCGCCGCCGATCGCGCCGACGTCGAGGCGGACGCGCTCGGCGCGTTGCTGCACCTGGAAGGCGAGTTCGTCGACCCGGCCGCGCGCATGAAGATCGACTGGCGTACGCACCGCACGCTGCTCGGCCTCGCCGCCTTCGGCACGATCGGCTTCATCGGCGGCATCTTTGGCCTCGGCGCCGGCTTCGCCAACGTGCCGGCATTGAACCTGCTCATGTCGGCGCCGCTCAAGGTGGCGGTCGGCTCGAGCGGGCTGTTGATCTCGGTGATCAACAGCTCCGCCGCCTGGGTCTATCTCGAGCGCGGCGCGCTGCTGCCGCTCATCGTGGTGCCGGCGATCATCGGCGTGATGCTCGGGTCGCGCCTCGGCGCGCGGCTCCTCGGCTCGACGCCTGCGCCGGTGGTGCGCCGCCTGGTGATCATCGTCATGCTGCTCGCCGGGCTGCGGGCGCTGTCGCGCGGCCTCGGTCTTTCGTCATGAGCGCCGACGAGCCGGCGCTGCGCGAGCTCTACGCGAAGTGGCTCGACCGCGCGAGCAAAGTCGGCTTCGCGCTGTGCGTGGGCGCTTTTATCCTTTATGCCGGCCGGCTGCTGCCGGCTTATCTCCCGGCGTCCGAGCTGCCGCGCTACTGGGGCCTGCCGGTAAGCCGCTTCGTCGCGCTCACCCACATGCCGCAGGGCTGGCAATGGCTGCGCTTCGTCGGCTACGGCGACCTGCTCAACCTCGGCGCCGTCGCCCTGCTCGCGCTCGTCACGCCGCTCTGTTATGCGCGCGTCCTGCCGCGCGTGCTTGCCGAGCGCGACTGGCTGCAGGCGGCGCTGGCCGCCGCCCAGCTCGCCGTGCTGGCCGCCGCCGCGAGCGGCGTTTTGGCCGGCTCGGGCTGACGGTGCTAGACTTTTTTCGCTCGCACGCTCATACCAAAAGGAGAAAACAATGGCTGCGTTCTTCCAATCCCTGGGCAAAACGATCACCGCCGGCGTGGTGGTGCTCATCGTGCTGCTCATCATCCTGGTCGCGACCGGCGCACGCGTGGCGCTCGGCGATCATGGCTGGTGGCTCTTCGCGATGCGCTGGCTGCACATCACGAGCGGCGTGATGTGGATCGGCTTGCTCTGGTACTTCAACTTCGTGCAGACGCCGTCGATGCCCAAGATCCCGGATGCCGAGAAGCCCGCCGTGACCAAGGTGATCGCACCGACCGCCCTCTTCTGGTTCCGCTGGGCGGCCATGGCCACCATCATCCTCGGCATCATCCTCGCCTTGATGAACGGCTATCTCGTGCAGGCGCTGACGCTGCAGAAGCCGTTCACCTCGATCGGCATCGGCGCGTGGCTGGGCACCATCATGTGGGCCAACGTCTGGTTCGTGATCTGGCCCAACCAGAAGAAGGTGCTCGGCATAATCAGCGTGGGTCCCGAAGAAAAAGCGAGGGCCGCCAAGGCGGCCGGCATGGCCTCACGCATCAACACCATGCTGTCCATCCCGATGCTTTACTTCATGGTGGCGCAGAGCCACGGCGGCGTGGCGTTCTAGCCGTTATTTGGCGCCGGGAATGCCGCCGATGCGGCTTCCCGGCTTGATGCCGCGCGCGCTGAACCAGCCACGATTCATCTCGAGCGCGTAGAGCGCCGGGCGACGTGCGCAATGCGAATCCTCGGTCTGCGGCGCCATCTCCTCGACGTTGATGACGGCGCCGTGCTCGTCGATGAAAGCGACCGACAGCGGGATGAGCGTGTTCTTCATCCACATGCACTGGGCGCCGGCCTGATCGAAAATGAAAAGCATGCCGGCATTGCTCGGCATCGCGGTGCGGTACATCAGGCCCTGCGCGCGGCTCGCGAAGTCGGCGGCCACCTCAGCGCGGATCAAGTGCATGCCGGCATTCAGTTGCACCACCGGGAGCGGCTGCGCGAGCACCGGGGCGCCGGCGAGCAGAAGGGCAAGCAAGGCGCGCATCAATGAAAAAGGCAGGGACATGCCCTGCCTTTCGCTGCGATTGTAGCGGGTTACTTCTTGTCCGTTTTGTCCATCTTGTCCGACTTGGCGGACTTCTTCTTGCCGTCCTTCTTCGCGCTCTTCTTCTTGTCCGACTTCTTGTCCATCTTGCTGCTTTTATCGGTCTTGTCCATCTTGCCGCCCTTGTCCTGCGCGAGCGCGGCGAAGCTGGTCGCCGCGAACATCGCCGCGACGAGGACTGCAAAGAGCTGCTTCATGTTTTCCTCTCTGGTGGTTTGTCTAACGTTAGACCGGCCCCAAGGCGCAGTCCGCTGCGAATAACGCGCGAGCCTGACGAGCGGTTGACACAAGCGCGGAACCGGTTGTAAATCAATCGAGTACGCTGCAAAGGGCGGTATAATCGCCGCCTTTTTCCGGTTCCTCTGGGAGCGAATCTCCATGGCTTACCAGCACATCAAGCTGCCCTCGGGCGGCGAGAAGATCCGCGTGCGGCGCGATTTCTCGCTCGAGGTGCCCGACCGTCCAATCATCCCGTACATCGAAGGCGACGGCACCGGCGTCGACATCACGCCGGTGATGCTGAAGGTGGTCGATGCAGCGGTGCAGAAAGCCTACGGCGGCAAGCGCAAGATTGTCTGGATGGAGATGTTCGCCGGCGAGAAGTCCTGCCGTGTCTACGGCGAGAACGTCTGGCTGCCCGACGAGACGCTCGCGGCGGCAAAGGAGTTCGTGGTCTCGATCAAGGGACCGCTCACCACGCCGGTCGGCGGCGGCATCCGCTCGATCAACGTGGCGCTGCGCCAGGAGCTCGATCTCTACGTGTGCCTGCGCCCGGCGCGCTGGTTCAAGGGCGTGCCCTCGCCGCTCAAGGAGCCGGAAAAGGTCGACATGGTGATCTTCCGCGAGAACTCCGAGGACATCTACGCCGGCATCGAGTGGCCGGCGCAATCGGCTGAGGCGAAGAAAGTGATCGACTTCCTCATCAAGGAAATGAAGGTCAAGAAGATCCGCTTTCCGGAATCTTCGGCAATCGGCATCAAGCCGGTCTCGATAGAGGGCTCGAACCGGCTTATCCGCAAGGCCTACCAGTACGCCATCGACAACAACCGCAAGTCCGTGACGCTAGTGCATAAGGGCAACATCCAGAAATTCACCGAAGGCGGATTTCGCGACTGGGGCTATCAGCTGGCAGTCAAAGAATTCGGCGCGAAACCGGTGGACGGCGGGCCCTGGCACAGCTTCAAGAACCCCAAGGGCGGTCCTGACATCGTGGTGAAGGACGTGATCACCGACGCCATGCTGCAGCAGATCCTGCTGCGGCCGGCCGAATACGATGTGCTGGCGACGACCAACCTGAACGGCGATTACATCTCCGACGGCCTCGCCGCCGAAGTGGGCGGCATTGGGATCGCGCCGGGCGCCAACATGAGCGACTCGGTGGCGATGTTCGAGGCGACGCACGGCACCGCGCCGAAGTACGCCGGCAAGGACTACGTGAACCCGGGCTCGGAGATCCTATCGGCGGAGATGATGCTGCGCCACATGGGTTGGGTCGAGGCCGCCGATGCCATCATCCGCTCGATGGAGCGTGCCATCCAGGACAAGATCGTCACCTATGACTTCGCGCGCCAGATGCAGGGCGCGAAGCAGGTGCCGACGTCAGGCTTCGGCCAGGCGATGATCGAGCGAATGTAGCGATGAAAGCCGCCCTGGCCGCTGGCATCGCGGGTGCCATGGTGTGCGCCGCAGCGCACGCCGGCTGGTATGTGAACGGCGATGTCGAGCATTTCCGCTGGGCCGAGAGCACCGACCCGAGCGTCACCGAAACCGGCCCGATGTTCGGTATCGGCGGCGGCTACCGCTGGCTGCGGCCGGCCGGCTGGCAGTTCGCGTGGCGCGGGCGGCTCTATTTCGGCTCGCTCGACTATAACGGGGCGTTTCTTTCGACCAACGAGCCGGCCACCGGCACGAGCGACTACACCGGAGTGGCGAATGAAGCCCAGGCAATCTACCGGGTGCCGGGCAGCGCTAGCGGAATGGAGTTCGTGAGCGGCCTCGCGCTCGACTACTGGAACCGTCAGCTCTCGTCCGTGCAGCACGAGCAATACTGGGTTGCTTCGGTGCGTTTGGGACTCAACTTCGACCGCCGCGAAGCCAAAGGCTGGTACGGCGGCGGCGGCGTGAAATACCCCTTCTGGACGCGGCAGGATGCGCACTTCAGCGAAATCGGCTTCAACGCCAACCCGCATCTCGAGCCGAAGGGCACGTTGAGCTTCTACGCCGACCTCGGCTACCGCTTCACCCGCCGTTGGAGCCTGACGGGCTATTACGACAGCTACCGCTTCGACGAGTCCGATCCGACGCCGCGGCTCGTCAATCCGGCGATCCAGGGCTGCACCGGTGTCGCGCCGGACCCGGCCGGCGGCTGCCGCCTTTTTCAGCCGCAAAGCAGGCAGGACAGCGTTGGACTGCGGCTGCAGTACAGCTTCGAATAAAAAAGGCCGCCTCGCGGGCGGCCTTTTCAAATCGAGGGCTTGCGCCTAGACCTTCTGGATGTTCGAGGCCTGCTTCCCCTTTGGCCCCTGAACCACGTCGAAACTCACCTTCTGTCCTTCCTTCAGGGTCTTGAAGCCGGACATGTTGATCGCCGAAAAATGCGCGAACAAGTCCTCGCTGCCGTCGTCAGGCGTGATGAAGCCGTAGCCTTTTGCGTCGTTGAACCACTTCACGGTGCCTGTTGCCATGCTCTCTCCCTTATTACTTGCTGTTGGTGGAGCTCCGGGGATGCCAACCCGGGGCCGTGCCTGAACTCCCCGACCCCGCCCCGCTATGGCGAAACAGACAGCCTGAATCCAAACACAGCCGCCTTTTACGCGTCGCTACAGGTGTCGTCAAGAGCCGTGCCTGCGCCTGTTGCGCGCACGCAAGACGGTGAAAAACCACCGTAATCCATCCGGTCGGTGCTGGCCGTCGCATTGCACCGCCCCCCTACATTTATTAGGATAGGCCGCAGGAACTGGGCTAACGCAGCAGTGGTCAGATTTCGGGGGGCACAAGGCGCGTAGTTAGCGGATGGCGCAGCAAAAGGACGACACCCTTCTCGAGGCGCAGCGCTCCAAGCTGAAGCCGCCGGCGATGTTCAAGGTCATGCTGCTGAACGATGACTACACGCCGATGGAATTCGTGGTGGTGGTGCTGCAGAAGTTCTTCAGCATGACGCGCGAGCGCGCTACCCAGGTCATGCTCAAGGTGCACCGGGAAGGCATCGGCATCTGCGGCATTTACCCGCGCGATGTCGCGAGCACCAAAGTGCAGCAAGTCGCGGCATACTCCCGGAAGCACCAGCACCCGCTGCAATGCGTAATGGAAGAGACGTAACAGACGTAACAGCACAAAAAAGGTAAGGTAAGCAAGCCAATGATTGCCCAGGAACTCGAAGTCAGTCTGCACATGGCGTTCGTGGAGGCCCGCCAGAAACGCCACGAGTTCATCACCGTCGAGCACTTGCTGCTCGCGCTGCTGGATAACCCCACTGCCGCCGAGGTTCTGCGCGCGTGCGGCGCCAACATGGACGAGCTGCGCAAGAACCTGACGCAGCACATCGCCGAGCAGACGCCGCGCATCGCCGCGGACCGCGAGGTCGACACCCAGCCCACGCTTGGCTTCCAGCGCGTGATCCAGCGCGCCATCCTGCACGTGCAGTCCTCGGGCAAGAAAGAAGTGACCGGCGCCAACGTGCTGGTGGCGATCTTCGGCGAGAAGGACTCGCATGCCGTGTACTTCCTGCAGCAGCAGGGCATCGCACGCCTGGACGTCGTCAATTACATCTCGCACGGCATCACCAAGACGCCGCAGGCGCACCCGGGCAAGACCGACCAGGACTCCGAGCAGGAGGGCCAGGCCGAGACGTCGAACAGCCCGCTCGACAACTACACGCAGAACCTGAACGCGCTCGCGCTCGCCGGCAAGATCGATCCGCTGATCGGCCGCGACAAGGAGCTTGAGCGCGTGGTGCAGACGCTCTGCCGCCGCCGCAAGAACAATCCCCTGCTGGTTGGCGAAGCGGGCGTCGGCAAGACCGCGATCGCCGAGGGTCTGGCGCGCCGCATCGTCGAAGGCAACGTGCCCGATCTCCTCGCCAAGTGCACGGTCTATGCGCTCGACATGGGCGCCCTGCTCGCCGGCACGAAATACCGCGGCGACTTCGAGCAGCGCCTGAAGGCCGTGCTGAAGCAGCTGGTCGACAACCCGAACGCGATTCTCTTCATCGACGAGATCCACACGGTGATCGGCGCCGGCGCCGCCTCGGGCGGAACGCTGGATGCGTCCAACCTGCTGAAGCCGGTGCTCTCCACCGGCCAGCTGAAGTGCATCGGCGCGACCACCTACAACGAGTACCGCGGCGTGTTCGAGAAGGACCATGCGCTGTCGCGGCGCTTCCAGAAGATCGACGTGGTCGAGCCGTCCGTGGATGAGACGGTCGAAATCCTGAAGGGGCTGAAAACCCGCTTCGAGGCCCATCACAGCGTCAAGTACACCGCGAATGCATTGACCACCGCCGCGGAGCTCTCCGCGCGCTACATCAATGACCGCCATCTGCCCGACAAGGCGATCGACGTGATCGACGAGGCGGGCGCCGCGCAAAGGATCGCGCCCAAGGCGAAGCAGAAGCGCATCATCGGCAAGGCGGAGATCGAGGAGATCATCGCCAAGATCGCGCGCATCCCGCCGCGGAGCGTCTCGACCGATGACCGCAGCGCGCTCGCCAATCTCGACCGCGATCTGAAGGCCGTCGTGTTCGGCCAGGACAAGGCGATCGATGCGCTTTCCTCGGCCATCAAGATGGCGCGCTCGGGT
>DASREB010000307.1:0-15307 GCA_035652275.1 Burkholderiales bacterium | reverse complement strand
GCGCGCATCCCGCCGCGGAGCGTCTCGACCGATGACCGCAGCGCGCTCGCCAATCTCGACCGCGATCTGAAGGCCGTCGTGTTCGGCCAGGACAAGGCGATCGATGCGCTTTCCTCGGCCATCAAGATGGCGCGCTCGGGTCTGGGCAACCCGCAAAAACCGATCGGCAACTTCCTCTTCTCCGGCCCGACCGGCGTCGGCAAGACGGAAGTGGCGCGCCAGCTCGCCTACTGCATGGGCATCGAGCTGATCCGCTTCGACATGTCGGAGTACATGGAGCGGCACGCGGTGAGCCGCCTGATCGGCGCCCCGCCTGGATATGTCGGCTTCGAGCAGGGGGGCCTCCTGACCGAGCAGATCACCAAGAAGCCGTATTCGGTGCTGCTGCTCGACGAGATCGAGAAGGCGCACCCGGACATCTTCAACGTGCTCCTGCAGGTGATGGACCACGGCACGCTCACCGACAACAACGGCCGCAAGGCCGACTTCCGCAACGTCTGCATCGTGATGACGACCAACGCCGGCGCCGAGTCGCTCGCCAAGACGCAGATGGGATTTACCCCGTCGGTCAAGCCGGGCGACGAGATGGAAGCGATCAAGAAGATGTTCACGCCCGAGTTCAGGAACCGGCTCGACGCCATCATCTCGTTCGGTGCGCTCGACGAGAAGACCATCATGCGCGTGGTCGAGAAGTTCCTAATGCAGCTCGATGAGCAGCTCGCCGAAAAGAAGGTCGAGGCGCAGTTCACCGACGCGCTCAAGGCGCATCTCGCGAAGAAGGGCTTCGATCCGCTGATGGGCGCGCGGCCGATGGCGCGCCTCATCCAGGACACCATCCGCCGTGCGCTCGCCGACGAGCTGCTGTTCGGACGGCTGCAGCACGGCGGCAAAGTGATGATCGACATCGGCGAGAACGAGCAGATCAAGCTCACGTTCGAAGAGGAAGCCGCGCCGGTCACGTGATATCCAGGTTGGCTCGAGGGCCAAAGGCCGCCGCGCGCGGCCTTTGCTTTTTCGGCGCCCGGCAGTACGCTTCGCCGCGCGGAGGACTCCATGACCGTCAAACTCGTTGCGCTGGCGTTCGCGCTTGCGGCGGCGGCCGCACACGCCCAGGACAATCCCGTGGCGCGCAGCCTTGCCGCGACCTGCGCGAGCTGCCATGGCCCCGATGGCCGCAGCGTCGCCGCGGAGGTCGTGCCGCTCGCCGGGCTGCCGAAGGAGCACATCGTCGCGCAGATGAAAGCGTTCCGCGATGGCACGCGGCAGGCGACGGTGATGCCGCAGCTTGCCAAGGGCTACAGCGACGCGCAGATCGAGCTCATCGCCGATTACTTCTCGCGGAGGCCACGATGAAGCGCCGCCGGTTCCTGCTGCTCGCCGGTGCCGCCACGCTCGCCGGCTGCGCAACCCCCGCTCGCGCGCCGAAGGCGCGCGTCGTGGTGATCGGCGCGGGCTACGGCGGCGCCACGGTGGCGAAATATGTGGCGCTGTGGGATCCGGCGATCGACGTCACGGTGGTCGAGCGCGGCAGCGAATTCATTTCCTGCCCGATTTCCAACCTCGTGCTCGGCGGCAACCGCACGATGCAGGACATCACGCGCGGCTACGACGGCTTGCGCAAGCACGGCGTGCGCATGGTCAAGGCCGACGCGCTCGCCGTGGATAGCGGCAAGCGCACGGTCACCCTGGCCGGCGGCGCCACCCTCGCCTACGACCGGCTGGTGCTTTCGCCGGGCGTCGATTTCCTCTATGGCGAGGTGGCGGGCTACCAGGGGGCGGAGCCGCGTGTCCTGCATGCGTGGAAGGCCGGCCCGCAAACGGTGGAGCTGCGCCGCCAGCTCGAGGCCATGCCCGATGGCGGCGTCTACCTCCTCACTGTGCCGGTTGCGCCCTATCGCTGCCCACCGGGCCCGTACGAGCGCGCCTGCCAGGTCGCGCACTACTTCAAGCGTGCCAAGCCGCGCTCGAAGGTGCTGGTGCTCGACGCCAATCCGGACGTCACCTCAAAGGGCCCACTCTTCAAGCGCGCCTGGCAGGAGCTCTATCCCGGCATCATCGATTACCACGCGAACGCCAAGGTCGTGGCGGTCGATCCGGCGACGATGAGCGTGCGCACCGATTTCGACACGATGAAAGGCGATGTGCTGAACGTCGTGCCGCCGCAGCGCGCGGGCGATATTGCGCTGCAGGCCGGCGTCATCACCACCGCCAACCGCTGGTGCGATGTCGATTGGCGCACGATGGAATCGAAAGTGGTGAAGGGCGTCCATGTGCTGGGCGACGCCACGCTGTCGGCCTCCGGCATGCCGAAATCGGGCCATATGGCGAACGCGCATGCCAAGGTGTGCGCGGCGGCGCTGGTCGAGCTGCTGAACGGCCGTGAGCCCAATCCGAGCCCGCTGATGAACAACACCTGCTACAGCTTCGTCTCGGATCGCGAAGTGATCCACGTCGCCTCGGTCCACCAGTACGACGCGACACAGAACACCATCCTGCCGGTCAAGGGCGCGGGCGGCGTATCGGCCGCGCGCAGCGAGCTCGAAGGCGCCTATGCATGGAGCTGGGCGCGCAACATCTGGGCGGATATGTTCGCCTAGCAGGCGCTCGCCGCGGCTTAGCGCCCCGTCGAGCCAAAGCCGCCGGCGCCACGCGCGCTGGCGGCGAACTCCTCCACAACCTCGAACTCGACCTGCACCACCGGTACGACGACCAGCTGGGCGATGCGATCGAGCGGCTGGATGGTGAACGGCGCGGCGCCGCGATTCCAGACCGAGATCGTCACCGGTCCCTGGTAATCGGAGTCGATCAGGCCCACCAGGTTGCCGAGCACGATGCCATGCTTCGAGCCCAGTCCGGAGCGCGGCAGGATGACGGCGGCATGGCCTGGATCGCCGACGTGGATGGCAATGCCGGAGGACACCAGCTCGCTTTCCCCCGGGCCGAGCGTAAGCGGCGCATCGATGCAGGCGCGCAGATCGAGCCCCGCCGCCCCGGCCGTGGCGTAATGCGGCAGCATGCCGCGGATCCTCTGGTCGAGGATGCGCACCTGCAGTTTTCTCATTTTGCGTGCGGCAGGACGCCGGCGATATGCGCGACGAGTTTGCGCGCCAGCTCGAGCTTCGGCCCGCGCCCGAGGTCGTGCGCGCCGCGCTCGTCGTAGAGCCTGATGGCGTTGTCGTCGGCGCCGAACGCCTGCTGCGCGAGATTCGCTGCCAGTAGCGGAATGCCCTTCTGGGCGCGTTTCTGCGCGGCGTTGCGCTCGAGGTCCTCGCTTTCCGCGGCGAAGCCGACGCAGAACGGCGCGTCCTTCATGTGCGCGACGTAGGCCAGGATGTCCGGGTTTTCGACCAGCTCCAGGGTGACGGCGCGTCCATTCGCCTTCTTGATCTTGCGCGGCGACGGCTCCTTCACCTTGTAGTCGGCAACCGCAGCGACGGAAATGAATACGTCGCTCGCCGGCGCGGCCTTTTTCACCGCACTGAACATCTCATCGGCGGTGCGCACATCGATGCGCGAGACGCCCGCCGGCGTCGGCAGCGCCACCGGGCCGCTGATCAGCGTCACCTGCGCGCCCGCCTCGTGCGCGGCGCGCGCCACGGCGTAGCCCATCTTCCCGGAGCTGGTATTGGTCAGGACCCGCACCGGATCCACAGGCTCCTCGGTGGGCCCGGCCGTGACCAGGACTCGTTTGCCGGCGAGGGCCTTCGGCCCGAGCAGCGCCTCGATTTCGGCGGCGATATCGCGCGGCTCGAGCATCCGGCCGAATCCCACCTCGCCGCACGCCTGGTCGCCTGCCGCCGGCCCGGCGATGGCGATGCCGTCCGCGCGCAGGCGCTCGACGTTGCGCTGGGTTGCCGCGTTCTGCCACATCTCAACGTTCATTGCCGGCGCCACCAGCAACGGGCAGCGGCGCGCGAGGCTCAGGCTCGACAGCAGATCGTCGGCGAGGCCGTTGGCCAGCTTGGCGATGAAGTCGGCGCTTGCCGGCACGATGGCGACGAGGTCGCGATCGCGCGATAGCTCGATGTGCCCCATGGCATCCGGCACGCGCGCGTCCCACAGATCGGTCCACACGGCCTGCCCGGAGAGCGCCTGCATCGTCGTCGGGGTAATGAAATGCGTGGCAGCTTCCGTCATGGCCACGCGCACATCGGCCCCGGCGGTGACGAGCAGGCGCGTGAGCTCGGCCGCCTTGTAAGCGGCGATACCGCCGGTAATGCCGAGCAGCAGCTTCTTGCCGGTCAACGCCATGAGCCCTGCGCTCGTTAAGGGGATGAGGATTTTAAGCCCAAGCCATGAGAATCACGGAGATGCGGCCGGAGAACCGGCCGCGTGAACGGCTGCTCGCCCAGGGGGCCGCGGCGCTGAGCGACGCGGAGCTTGTCGCAGTACTGCTGCGTTCGGGCGTGCGCGGCAAGAGCGCGGTGGACCTGGCCCATGATCTTCTGACGCAATGCGAAGGCGTCACGCGACTCCTGGAAGCAGGCGCGGAGCTCGAGACGATCAAGGGCCTGGGACCGGCGAAGCGCGCGCAGTTCGGCGCCGCGATCGAGCTCGCGCGTCGGGCGTTGCAGGAAAAGCTCAAGCAGAGCGCCGCACTGACTTCCCCAACTGCGGTGCGTGATTACCTGCGGCTCAAGCTCGCGGCACGCAAGGAAGAAGCATTCGTCTGCATCTGGCTCGACGCGCAGCACAAGGCGATCGACTTTGACGTCGCGTTTACCGGCACGTTGACGCAGACGAGCGTCTATCCGCGCGAGATCGTCAGGACTGCGCTACGGCTCAACGCGGCGGCGGTGATCTTCGCGCACAACCATCCATCGGGCGTGGCGGAGCCCAGCCGCGCGGACGAGCTCCTCACGCGGGATCTGGTGAACGCACTCGCGCTGGTGGAGGTCAAGGTGCTCGATCATTTCGTCATCGCAGGCGCCCAGGCGGTATCGTTTGCAGAGCGCGGATTGCTCTAGAAAGCCTGTATAATCCGCGCCTTTCGCAAATTCCGGAGCACCCGATGTCCCGCGTCTGCCAGGTCACCGGCAAAAAGCCGATGAAGGGTCACCTCGTCTCGCACGCCAACAACAAGACCATCCGCACGTTCCAGCCGAACCTGCATTACCGGCGCTTCTGGCTGGAGAGCGAGAGCCGCTGGGTGCGGCTGCGCGTATCCACGGCCGGGTTGCGGCGCATCGACAAGGTCGGCCTCGAGACCGTGCTGGCCGAGATCAAGGCGCAATCAAAGCAGAAAGGCTGAGCCATGCGCGAGAAGATCAAGCTCGAATCCTCGGCCGGCACCGGCCACTTCTACACCACGACCAAGAACAAGCGCACCACGCCGGACAAGCTGGAAATCAAGAAGTACGACCCCAAGGCGCGCAAGCACGTCATCTACAAAGAAACCAAGCTGAAATAAAAAAAGCCCACCGCAGGGTGGGCTTTTTTGCGTAGCGCTTCGGTCAGCTCGGATTGCCGAAGGTGTACTGCGCGCCGATAAACACCGAATCGAGGTTTTCGCGGTCGCCGCCACTGCTCGGCAGCTTGAAGCGGTAGCGGTCCCAGTCAAGCCGCACCGCCCAGTTGCGCGTCACGCCCATCGTCGCTCCGAGGCCATAGCTGCCGCCCCAGCCGTTCTGGCTCGCGCTACCCGCCTCCGCATGGCCCCATAGCACCCCGGCCTTGGCGAAGATCGAGGAGTTCTTGTTCGGTCCGAACGGCACGCCGGCGAGCAAGCCGAAGTTCACCGCCTGCAGATTCATGTTGCCGGTGGTGCGGTCGAAGTCCCAGGTCTTCAGGTAACTCACTTCGCCGCCGAAAATGTTATTGAACCGGCCGCCGGCGAATACCTTGAAAGCGTTGGCCGTGTCGTCACACGTCGCTCCCGGCGGGCAGTCCACATCCACCTTGGAGCGGCCGATCTGCAAGCCGGCGTGACCGGTGCTCCAGAACTGCTTCTGGTAGGGCATCTGCAGCGTGTTGCTGTCGCTCGACTGCGCGTACGACGCGAGCGAGGCGAACGAACCGACGGCTGCTACGGTAAGTGCTGCGATCAACGAGTGTTTCATGATTGCGACCCGCAAGTAAGAAGACCGGCCGATGCTAAGCGGGCACTTCGCGAGCTTGGTATAGAGGATCCGCGCTTCTTTTTGTCACGGCGGCATTACAACTGCCGCGCCTTCGGCCGCGCGGACACGCGCCGACATAGCGCGCGCGTGCTTAAGGTGTAGAAGGAACTGCTAGGCGGGTATCTTCGTTGCTAAGCGATGGCGTACGAGCGCAGCCGCTCGGAAAACGCGACCAGCGGTGCGACGCCGCTCGCTTCAGCACGCCGGCACCAGTCCTGGAGCTGGCGCAGCAGCTGTTCCTTCGACGCACTGGAGCGCTCCCACAGCGCCGCCAGCTCGTGACGCATGGCGAGCGTGATCTCGAGCGCGCGCGATTTCTTCAGCGCCTCGGCAACCTTGTGCGCCTCTGCGCCGGCCGCAGCCTGACCGCGCAACAGCGCGCGCTTCAGCGACCCGAGGACTTCCGCATCGCGCGGCGACCAGCGCCGCAGGCGTGCGAGCTCGTGCGCGTAAGTCTGCTTCACTGACTTCGCATAGCGCGAAAGCACGTCGTAGCGATGCGCGATGACGGCATGCAGCGTATCGAAATCGACCGCGCGCGGCTCGGCGAAGCGCGGCTTGGGCGCCACTTTCTTCACCGTCGCGAGGCCGAGCGCGCTCAGCAGGCGGATATAGAGCCAGCCGATATCGAACTCGTACCACTTCGACGAGAGCTTCGCCGACGAGGCGAAGGCGTGGTGATTGTTGTGCAGCTCTTCGCCGCCGATCAGGATGCCCCAAGGCACGATGTTGGTGCTGGCGTCGGCGACGTCGTAGCTGCGATAGCCGAAGTAATGTCCGACCCCGTTGATGACGCCGGCGGCCCAGAAAGGAATCCACGCCGCCTGCACGAGCCAGATCAGCACGCCGGGCACGAGACCAAACGCGGCGAGATCGAAGGCGAGCAGGAAGAAAACGCCGATGAACGAGTGCGGCGTGTAAAGGTGCCGCTCGATCCAGTCGTCCGGCGTGCCATGGCCGTATCGATCGAGCGTCTCCTGGTTGTAGGACTCTTTGCGGTACAGGAACACGCCGCCCCACAGAACGCGGTTGATGCCGTAGATCTGCGGGCTGTGCGGGTCTTCGGCCGTCTCGACCTTGGCGTGGTGCTTGCGGTGGATGGCCGCCCATTCCTTGGTCACCTGGCCGGTGGTAAGCCAGAGCCAGAAGCGGAAGAAATGCGCCGCAATCGGATGCAGATCAAGCGCACGGTGCGCTTGGCAGCGGTGCAGGTAGATCGTGACCCCCGCAATGGTGACATGCGTGGTGCCGAGCGCCACGAGCGCGAGCCCCCACCAGGGGAGGTCAAA
Source organism: Burkholderiales bacterium (assembly GCA_035652275.1). Lineage (GTDB taxonomy): Bacteria > Pseudomonadota > Gammaproteobacteria > Burkholderiales > SG8-39 > SCGC-AG-212-J23. Next base: position 7,899 of record DASREB010000307.1, on the reverse strand, counting down.
CCAGCCGGAAAGGATCATGCAGTCGGAGTGCCTTTAATGGTCATTTTTGAGCGGCGCCCGGCATTGTACGCGAACCCCCGCCCATCCTGTAACCCCTCGTGCCAAAAGGTTTTTTTGTCGGGTCATGACGACGCGGCGGAGCGCTCGAAAGCAGCAGCGAAAAACCCATCGGTGCCATGCAGGTGCGGCGCGAGCCGAAGCCGCTCCCCGGTATCGAGCGCGATGCGCTGGCCCGCCAGCAGCTCGCTGCAGGCAAGGGGCTTGAACCCGGGGTGCGCCGCCTGGAAATTGTCGGCCACCGCGTCGTTTTCTTCGCGCAGGATGCTGCAGGTGGCATAGAGCAGCCGCCCGCCGGGCTTTATCAGCCGCGCGGCCGCCGCGAGGATCTGCCGCTGCTTCTGCACGAGCTCCGCGATCGCGTCCGCAGCGAGACGCCATTTGAGGTCGGGATTGCGCCTGAGCGTTCCGAAGCCGCTGCAGGGCGCATCGACCAGCACGCGCTCGAGCTTGCCCGCGAGGCGCTTCGCCCGCGCATCGTTATCGCCCGCGAGCGCAATCGAGTGGATGTTATTCACTTGCGCGCGCGCAGCGCGGGCGCCGAGCGCGGCGAGGCGCTTCGCCGATATGTCCATCGCATAAACGCGGCCGCTGCCGCGCATCAGCATCGCGAGGGCGAGCGTCTTGCCGCCCGCCCCCGCGCAGTAGTCGGCAATCATTTCGCCGCGACGTGGCGCGAGGATGAAGGCCAATAGCTGGCTGCCCTCGTCCTGCACCTCAACCAGGCCGTCGCGAAAGAGCGAGTGATGATTGATCGCCGGCTTCTCGGCGACGCGCACGCCCGCCGGCGAGTAAGGCGTGGCGCTCGCCCCAATGCCGTCCGCCGAAAGACGGGCGAGCACGTCCTCACGGCTGACGCGCGCAAGATTGACGCGCAGATCGAGCGGTGCGGGGTTCAGGAGCCCCTGGGCGAGTCGCATCGCCTCATCGCGCCCACGCTCGGCGGCGACGCGCTGCCATAACCAGTCGGGCAGGTCGGCGCGCACCGCATCGGGCCACGCGTCGGCGGGCGCGCTGCGCAGGCGCTCGATGAGCGCGGGATCGACAAGCTCGCCGAGCGCGCGCCCCGAAAAGCCGAGCACCCGGGCGAGCGCCGCCGCCACAAGCGCGCGCGCCTCGGCGGAACCGGCCGCTGCCTCGAGCGACCGGCGACGGCGCAGTACCGCGAAGCAGGTTTCCGCGATGAAGGCGCGATCGCGCTGCCCGAGCTCGCTGTGCGCGCGAAAATAGCGCGACAGCACCTGGTCCGCAGGGCCGGCGAAGCGCAACAGCTCCTTCAATGCCACCTCGGCATGACGGACGAGCGCGCCCGCGAGTCTCACTGCGAGATGCGCGTCGCCAGCTGCTCGTAGCGCGTGCCGTCTTTGTCGACGACCAGCAGGCGCACCGGGACGAACGCACGCTCGGCCGCGAGCCACAGTTCGGCGCTGTCACGCTCATCGCTCTGTCGTGCAACCTTGACCGTGTCGAACTCGCCGGCCGGGGTGCGCACGCGCTCACGTCCAAGCACTTTGTAGACGTGGCGTGAGAGGCCTTTGCCGTCGGCCACGGTATAGCTCACTGAACTCGCCTTTCCCGGCACGAGCGAGAGCGCGAACAGGAACGAAAGCCGGTCCTGCGCATTGGCCGGCAGGGGCTCGCTCTGCTTGCTGCTTTTGTACTGCATGGTGAGGGTTTTCGCGTTCCAGTCGAACCAGGCGCGTGCGGTGTCGCGGCCGGAGCGCTCGTCGAAAAACTCGCGCGGCCGCAGGCTGCTGTCGTCGAGGCTGCCCTGGCTCACACGCCGGGCGGAGCCGAGCAGCGCATAGATGCCCTTGCCCTTCCAGGTCTCGGTAAGCTTGTAATTGCCTTGCCCGTACTCGAGCCGCTCCACCACCTCGGCCATCGGCGAGCCGTTGCGGCTCATGGTGAAGGCGATCTCGAGCTGGCGCGGCGGCTCGGCGTGAGCCGCGGCGGCGAAACTAATCAGCAGCCATGACCAGTTGCGCATCATTACCTTTAACTCGCACCACGGCGTCCTGGATGACAAGCCGGTCCTCAAGGCACCAGCGCACTGCGCGCGGGTAGATCACATGCTCCTGGCGCAGGACGCGCGCCGCGAGCTCCTCCACCGTGTCGTGCGGTCGCACCGGCACCACGGCCTGGATCACGATCGGCCCGCTGTCGAGCTCCGGCGTCACGAAATGCACCGTGCAGCCGTGCACCTTCGCGCCGGCGGCGAGCACGCGCGCGTGCGTATCGAGCCCCGCGAACGCGGGCAGCAACGACGGGTGGATATTCAGCATGCGATGGCGGTAGCGCTCGACGAACGCGCCGCTCAGTACGCGCATGAAGCCGGCGAGCGCGACCAGCCGCGGCTTGAAGCGCGCGATCTCGCGCTCGAGCGCCGCTTCAAAGCTCGCTCGCTCGGCAAAGGCGCGATGCTCGACCACGGCGGTGGCGATGCCTTTGGCGCGCGCATAGTCCAGACCGCCGGCATCGCCGCGGTTACTGATCACTGCGTTGACCGGCAGCCCGGCTTCGACGAGCGCCTGCATGTTGCTGCCCCGTCCGGAGATGAGGACGATCAGCAACTAGCCGCCCGACGGGCCGATCATCAGCTCGGGCCGCACCCAGCGATCGAAGTCGCTGGCGCTGACGTAGCCCAAGGCGAGCGCCGCCTCGCGCAGCGTGGTGCCTTCACGGTGCGCCTTCTTGGCGATTTCGGCAGCGCGGTCGTAGCCAATGTGCGGAGCGAGCGAGGTGACGAGCATCAGCGATCGGCTGAGGAGCTCGCCGATGCGCTGGGCGTCGGGCTCGATGCCGCGCGCGCAATGCTCTTCGAACGAGCGCGCGCCGTCGGCGAGGAGCCGCGCACTTTGCAGGAAGGCATGGATGATGAGCGGCTTGTAGACGTTGAGCTCGAGGTGGCCGGAAGCGCCGCCGAGGTTGACCGCAACGTCATTCGCCATCACCTGCAGGCACAGCATGGTGAGCGCTTCAGCCTGTGTCGGGTTGACCTTGCCCGGCATGATCGAGCTGCCGGGCTCGTTTTCAGGAATACGCAGCTCCGCGAGGCCCGAGCGGGGCCCGGAGGCGAGCAGCCGCACATCATTCGCGATTTTGAACAACGCGGCGGCGAGCGTCTTCATCGCGCCGTGCGCAAAAATCAGCGCCTCGTGGCCGCCGAGCGCCGCGAACTTGTTCGGCGCCTCGATGAATGCAAGGCGGGTCTCCGCGGCCAGCAGCTCGCACACGCGAGCGGCAAATTGCGGGTGCGTATTGAGCCCGGTACCCACCGCGGTGCCGCCGATCGCCAGGCGGCAAAGCCCCGGCAGCGCTGCACGCAGCGCCTCCTCGGCCTGTGCCAGCTGATCGACATAGCCTGAAAATTCCTGCCCGAGCGAAAGCGGCGTCGCGTCCTGCAGATGCGTGCGGCCGATCTTGATCAGCTGCGCGAAGGCATCGCGCTTGCGCGCGAGCGTGGCGCGCAGCAGCTGCGTTGCCGGCAGCAGCTCGTCTTGGATGGCGCGCGCCGCGGCGATGTGCATCGCTGTCGGGAACACGTCGTTCGACGACTGCCCCATGTTGACGTCGTCGTTGGCATGCACCAGGCGCTTCTGCCCGCGCTCCCCGCCGAGCAGTTCCGAGGCGCGGTTGGCGAGCACCTCGTTGACGTTCATGTTGCTCTGCGTGCCTGAGCCGGTCTGCCAGACGACCAGCGGAAACTCGGCGTCGTGCCGGCCCGCTAGGACCTCATCGGCGGCACGCACGATGGCATCCGCCTTGCGCGGCTCGAGCAGGCCAAGCGCACTGTTGGTTCGGGCGGCCGCTTTCTTGACCAGTGTGAGCGCATAGACGACCGCGAGGGGCATGCGCTCGCCCGAGATGCGGAAGAAGCGACGGCTGCGCTCGGTCTGCGCGCCCCACAAGCGTTCGTCGGCGACCTCGATCGGCCCGAAGCTGTCTTTCTCGTGACGCGTGCCGGCCATGCCGACACTAATGTTACTTCGCCTGGCCAGAGACCTCGGCGTGCACCTTCGCCATGTCCAGTGCCTGCGCCTGCGTGATCACCTGCTCGAGCGCCGTCGCGGGCAAGGCGCCCGGCTGCTGAAACAGGATCACCTTTTCGCGAAACACCATCAGCGTCGGGATCGAGCGGATGCCAAAGGCGCCGGCGAGCTCCTGCTGCTCATCGGTGTTCACCTTGGCGAAGACGATGTCGGGATGGGCTTCGGCGGCCTTTTCGTAAACCGGCGCGAAACCCTTGCATGGACCGCACCACGGCGCCCAGAAATCGACGATCACCATCGCGTTTTCATTGACCGTCTGCTCGAAATTCTCCTGAGTGAGATCGACCGTCGCCATAGCGATCCTTCCAAAAAAGCGGGCAGTGTACTCTAGACCACCATGTACACCGGACGGTTCGCGCCCTCGCCGACCGGCCCGCTGCACCTCGGTTCGCTGATTGCAGCCGCAGCGAGCTGGCTCGACGCCCGCGCCGCCGGCGGTCGCTGGCTCGTGCGCATCGAAGATCTCGATCGGCCGCGCTGCCTACCGGGCGCAGCCGACGCCATCCTGCGCGCGCTCGAGCGGCTCGGCCTGCAGTGGGATGGCGTGGTGCTCTACCAGAGCCAGCGGCTCGAGCATTACCGCGCGGCGCTGCAGAAACTCGCGCCGCACACTTACTGGTGCGGCTGCAGCCGGCGCGAGATCGCCGATTCGTCGCTCGGTCTCGCGGTCGACGGTGCGCACATCTACCCCGGGACGTGCCGTGGCGGCGCGGCGCGCAAGCGTGCGCTGCGGGTTCGCACGACGAAGGAGCCGATCGCTTTCGTCGACCGCGTTCAGGGCCGCGGCGAGCAGGTGCTCGAGCGCGACATCGGCGACTTCGTGCTCTACCGCGCCGATGGCCTGTTCGCCTATCAACTGGCGGTCGTGCTGGACGATGCGGCGCAAGGCGTCACCGACGTGGTGCGCGGCGCCGACCTGCTCGATTCAACGCCGCGCCAGATCTATCTGCAGCGGCTGCTCGATCTGCCGACACCGCGCTACCTGCACGTGCCGGTGGCGCTCGACGCGGCCGGCGCGAAACTGTCCAAGCAGACGGGCGCCATGCCGATCGAAGCGGATCCCGGCGCGCTGCGCCGGGCGCTCGCCTTCCTCGGCCAGCCGCCGGCGGCGACGCTCGCCGAAGCGTTGCGCGGCTGGAATCCGCAGCTCATTTCGCGCCGCCGCGCGATGGCACTACCACCGTAGCAAGCGCGGCGAGTACCAGCGCAAGCGCCGCAATTTCCGCGGTGCCGGGGCGCTCGCCAAGAAATACCACGCCGCTCAGCACTGCGACGACGGGAATGATCAGGATGCTTAGGGAAAACACCGTCACCGAGACGGAGGTGGCGAGCTTGATCCATGCCCAATTGGCGAAGGCGAAAGCGATGAGCACGTTGTAGGCGGTGCCGAAGATCGCCCTGCCGCCGATCTTGGCGAGCGTAGCGGGATGCTCAAGCAAGAGTGCGCCGGCGAAGATCGGTAATCCGCCCAGCAAGAGTAGCCAAGCGGTGTAGGGTCCCGGCGCCATCGGTACCGGGTACTTTTTCTGCAACACCGCGCCAAGCGCCCAACTCGCCGCCGCGCCGAGCACGAGGAGCGTCCCGAGCGGTGCGGCGCCGATCGCTTTGTAGGCATCGCCAAGCAGCAGTGCGAGCCCCGCCATGCCAAGCGCAAGACCGAGCGCCTTCTGCGGCGTCAGGCGCTCGCCCAGCAGCCAGACCGAGAGCGGCACGGCGAGCACCGGCATCGTATAGCCGAGGATCGAGGCGCGCCCGGAAGCGATCATCGTCAGGCCGAAGGCGACGAGCATGTTCCAGGCGGTGATGTTCAGGAGCGCGAGCAGCCACAGGCGCGCCCACTGGCCGCGCGGCCAGGGGATGCGCTGTCCGCTTAGCCGCAATACCAGGAACAGCACGGCGGAACCGAGGCCCAGGCAAAGCGAGCGGAAGGTCCACGGCGGCACCTCGGCGAGCGCGAGCTTCATTGCCGTCCAGTTGAAGCCCCAGGCAAGCGTCAGCGCGGCGAGCAGCCACCACAGCCGCGCCGGCAGATGGTCGCCCTGCGCGCTCAAGACCTCACGCGCACCGGGAAGGCTTTCATGCCGCGCAGGACCATCGAATCGAGCCATTCCAGGTGCTCGCTCGCCGCTTCGATCACGCGCCAGCGCGCCAACACCGCGGGCAGCGCGATCTGGCCTTCGAGGCGCGCGAGCGGAAAACCAAGGCAAATGTGGGCGCCGTAGCCAAACGTGAGGTGCGGCGGTCCGTGGCGCTCGAGCGCGACGCGATCCGGCTCATCGTAGGCGCGCGGATCGCGGTTTGCCGCATTCATCATCAGGAACACGCGATCGCCCGCGTCGAACCTGCGTCCGTGGAAGTGCTGCGGCTCCTGCACGATGCGCACTTGCGCGCCGATCGGACCATCGTAGCGCAGCAGCTCCTCGACGGCCGCCGGCGCGAGCCCCGGGTTGCGCCGCAGCTTCTCCAGCTCTGCGGGGAAGCGTAGCAGTGCCGCAAGGCCATTGGCGATATGGTGGGTGGTCGTCTCGTGCCCGGCAAAAAGCAGCAGCACGCACGTTGCGACCAACTCGTCCTCGGTCAGCCGGTCGCCGTTTTCCTCCACGCGCACGAGCTCGCTCAGGAGATCGGCCCGCGGCGCACGGCGGCGCTCCACGATCAGCGCGCGAAAGAGCTCTGCCATCTCGCGCGTGGCCGCTTCCGCGCGCTCATACTTGCCCGGCGTCTCCCGCGCGCTGCCGATGAAAAGCGCCATCTCGTCGGACAAGTGCTTGAGGCGTGCCAGCTCCTCGCGCGGCACGCCCAGCATGTCCATGATGACAAGTGCCGGCAGCGGGCCGGCGAACTCGGCGATGAAGTCGAATTCGGTGCGCCCGGCGATGCGCTCGAGCAGCCACGCGCTGATCGCTTCAACGTTCGGCCGCAGCGCGGCAATCGTGCGCGCGTTGAATACGCGACCCGCCAGGCGGCGCAGCCGCGTGTGCTCCGGCGGGTCGCGGAACACCATCCAGAGCGTCAGGATGCGCACCAGCTCCTGCATTCGGGCCGCTTGCGCTGACGGCAGCGTGGCAAAGAACGGCCGCAGGCGATCCGAGGACATCTGGCCATCGAGGCAGACGCGCTTTACGTCCTCGTAGCGCGTCAGGACCCAGCCTTTCAGCTCGGCATTCCAGTGCGCCGGGTCCAGGTCGCGAAGACGCTGATAGACCGGAAAGGGCTCCGCCAGAAAACGCGGGTCGCTTGGCCGGTATGAGACAGTCACGACCGGAGTATCGCCGCCAACTCCAAAGTTAGTGCTCCCTCACAGGCGGGGGTAGGCAGAGGGGGGATAGTCCTATCACGATTGTTGCTACGCACAAATGTCTTGACTTTCGACCCACCGGGCCGTAAATTAGCGTTGCTGCAATGCACAAAAGCAAGAGCCACTCAGCCACTCACTAACCGACCAGGAGCCATTAATGTACGTGACACCGGAACAGATTCAAGCGGCCCAGAAGGCCAACGTAGAAGCGCTCCTCGCCGTAGCGAATGCCCAGTTCGCCGCGTTCGAGAAGCTGGCGAACATCAACGCAGGCGCGGTCAAGAGCGCCTTCGAAGACTCGATCGCCAACACCCGCGCGCTGCTCGGCGCGAAGGATGTGCAGGAATTCGTGACGCTGCAGAACTCGTTTGCGCAGCCCGCGGTCGAGAAGGCCATCGCCTACTCGAAGAGCGTGTACGAAGTGACGACCGAAGCGAACGCCGAACTGAGCCGCGTGGCGGAGCGCCGCGTTGCCGAGTGGAACGAGAACTT
>DASREB010000306.1:0-22443 GCA_035652275.1 Burkholderiales bacterium | reverse complement strand
CGGCGCGCAGGAGCTCGCGGTGCGCGAGCGCGACGCGAGCCAGGACATCGACCAGGTGACCTTCCACCGACCGATCACCAAATGGGCTTACTCGATCCCCGCGGCGCGCAAGGTGCAGGAAGCGGTGCGACGCGCGTTTCGGATCGCGCTCGCCGAGCCACAGGGCCCGGTGCACCTCGACGCCTCGCGCGAGATCCTGCTCGAGCAATGCGAGCCGGAAGCGATTGCGCCCTCGGCGTATCGGCCGTCGGCGCTGCCGGCCTGCGCGGCCGCCGAGCTGGATCGCGCCGCCGAACTCATCGCGCGCGCCAAGCGGCCGGTGATCCTTGCCGGCGGCGGCGTGCTGCGCGAGAACGCGCTGCCCGCGCTGCGCGCGTTCGTCGAAGAGACCTTCATTCCCGTCGCGACGCTGCAATACCATCCGGATGCTTTTCCGACCGTTCACGGAATGGCGCTCGGACCTCTCGGCCGCAACGGCTGGTCGAGCGCCAACCGCGCGGTACCGGAGGCCGACGTGGTGATTGCGCTCGGCGCGCACATTGATCTTTTTTCCACCACCTTCAAGTACGGCATCATCAGCCGCGACGCCCAGCTGATTCACCACAGCACGGTGGCGACCGACATCGGCGTGGTGTTCCCCGTGGCGCAGGCGGTGGTCGGCTCGACGCTGAGCTTCATCCAGGGACTGGACGAGCGGCTGCGGCGCCGCCCGCGCTCGAAGTGGGAGTGGACAAGTGTCGCCAAGCTGCGGCGCGAGTGGGATGAAGAGCGAAGGCGCCTGCTCGACGAAAGCGCGCGGCCGATCCTGCCGCCGGTGCTGGCGCACGCGATGCGCGAGGCGCTGCCGCCGGAGGGCATCATGGTGGTCGACGCCGGCAACGCCGGGAAGCACATGCGCATCTTCATGGACACGCACCAGCCCGACACCTTCATGTACATCGACGACTGGGGTTCCGTCGGCGCGGGACTGCCGATCGCCATGGGCGCGAAGCTGGCGCGGCCGCAGCAGCCGGTGATGGCGACCGTCGGCGACATGGGCATGATGTGCAACATCGGCGAGCTCGAGACCGCCGTGCGCGAGCGCATCCCGGTGGTGTGCGTGGTGTTCAACGACTGCGGGCTCGGCAACGAGCGCGCGTTCCAGAAGGAGCTCTACGGCGGGCGCCTCTTCGGCGTCGACTACGGCGACGTCGATTTCGCTGCGCTGGCGCGCGTTTTCGGCGCGCATGGCGAGCGGGTGACCGAACCGGCTGCGCTACTGCCGGCCCTTAAGCGCGCGCTCGACAGCAATCTGCCGGCGGTGGTCGACGTCGTCATCGACCAGAACACGCTGGCACCGGTGGTCTACAAGAAATGAAAATTCCGTACCTAGTACGGAAGTTCGCTCAGCGATCGAGGACCGCGTAGAGGATCGGCGTCGCCAGCACGGCCGCGAGTAGCACGGCCGCGATATTGGGCGCGACGAGCGCCGCGATGATGAGCGGCACGCCGATGAAGATCGCGCCGAAAAGCCACGGTATCGGCGGGAACTGCTCGAGCGCCGAGCGCAGGCCCGGCAGCGAAAGCGTGTCTTTGCCGTGCAGCGGAGCCGGCCGCCCGGCGAGACGCGCCATCGAGCGCGCTTCGAGCCAGGAGAAAAACACGAACAGCAGCACCACCAGGCTCGCGCCGAGGATGAAGGGCGCCATCAGCATGGACACGAACATCAGCAGCAGATGCTTGGTGCCGAAGAACACGATGGTGGTCGCGGTGGTGACGATGCTGAAGGTAAGGAACACCAGCACCGCGCCCAGCACGAGCGGCGAGCGATCTTCGACGTATCGCCGGAACGCCGCGCCCTCGCGGTAGCGTCGCAGCAGGTTCGGCGCTTCGGTGAAGATGTCCATGCGGAAAGCATACGGATTGCCCTTGCGCCACCCTGAGGCACTATTTCAAAGCCGCCGGCTTGGCGCGCTGCACCATTGGCTCAAAGCCAACATTAATTCCTGCGTGGCGGCCAATCGCTCACGAAGCCATCGCGATTGGGCATCTTCACTTGCGGCAGCGACTGGGCATTCATCACGGCGTCTTCGCTGACGATGCCGTTCAGGAAAAGCACGTATGCGCTTACCGCGTACACCTCGTCATCGCTGAGCGAAAGCGGGTTGTTCATCGGCATCGCGCGGCGCACGTAATCGAAGAGCGTCGTGGCGTAGGGCCAGTAGCTGCCCACGGTGCGAAGCGGTTTGTTGCTCGCGAGGCTGCCGATGCCGCCGGCGAGCGCATCGGCGGGCTTGCCGGTGCCCTTTGCACCATGGCAGGCGAGGCATTTCTGCTCGTAGACCTTGAGGCCTTCGCGTGCGCTGCCGCTCCCCGGCGGCAGTCCCGCACCGCTCGGCGGAATGCTGATGTCCCAGAGCGCGATCTCGGCAGGGCTTAGCGGCTCGCCGAAGCCTGGCGCCGGTGTTTGCGCACGCTCGGTGGTGGCGCATGCGACGAGCGAGAGGACGGCACAGAGAGCAATGCGGCTATGCATAGACATGTTTCACGCTCCCGTCCGCATCGACCGACCAGCTGACGATCGAGTTGTTGTGGAAGCGTGCGTCCGGCGCGTAGCGCGCGAGCCACTCGCGCCGCAGCGGCTGCACCTGGCCTTTTTCGTCCGTCGCGCGGCTTTGCAGGAGCGCGGGGGCGCCGCTCCATTCCCAGGGGTAGCGAAAGCGCACCAGCGCACGCGAGCGCTCCCCGCCGGTGAGCGCCGCCTCGCCCCAGCTGCGGCCGCCATCGGTCGACACCTCGACCTTGCGCACACGGCCGGCTCCGCTCCAGGCGATACCCGAGATCTCATGGAAGCCGCGCTCGGCGAGTTTCATGGTCGAGGAGGGTCGCGTGATCACCGACTTGACGCCCATCTCAAAGGTGAACTGCAGCGCGCGGCCATCCGGAAGCGGGTCGGTGTACTTGGACGTTTCATCCTTGGTGTGCGTCGGCGCGTCGGTCAGCTTGATCCGGCGCAGCCACTTCACGCTCATGTTGCCTTCCCAGCCCGGTAGCAGCAGCCGCACCGGGTAGCCCTGCTCGGGCCGCAGCCGCTCGCCATTCTGGTAGAGCGCGATCATGGCGTCGTCCAGCGCTTTTTCAAGCGGAATGCTGCGGCTCATGTGCGCGGAATCGGCGCCCTCGGCGAGGATCCACTTCGCCTGCGGCTGCACGCCGGCCTCCTCGAGCAGCGTGCGCAGCGGGAAACCGGTCCATTCGGCGCAGGACACATTACCGTGCATCGCGCCCGCCGGCACCTGCGCGGGCTGCGGCGTGAGCGCGCGGCTGCTGTTGCCGGAGCACTCGAGGAAATAGATGCGCGTGATCCGCGGATAGCGCAGCAGCGAGTCGGCGGAGAAGCGCAGCGGCCGATCGACCAGGCCGTGGACAAGGAGGCGATGCGCTTTCGGATCGATATCCGGCGTGCCGCTGTGGCTGCGGATGAAGTGCACCGGGTTCGGGGTGACGATGCCGTCGAGCACCTCGATCGGCGAAAGCGCGGCGCCCGATCCTGGCGCGAGCTCACCATAAGGCTGGCCGAAATGCCGGCCGGCCTGCTCGTAGCGCGAGGGCTGCCCGTATTTGGTGAAGCCGGCGCCGTAGACCCGCTCCCACGCTTCGCCGGCAAGCTCGGCGGCGCCGGCGCGGCCGACGAGCCCCGTTGCGGCAGCGCCGGAAACGACTGCGGCGCCGCGCCTGAAAAACCATCTGCGATCTTTCATTTCCTCTCCCTTGGCCAAGTCTGCGGCCATTATTGCGCCTGAGCCTGATTTGCGCTGACCGGTCCGCGCGGACTAGGCAGCGGTCCGATAGAACCATCCGGGTCAAGGCACACGCGGCGGTGCTAGTCCTGCCTTACCAGCGCGCGATAGCGCGGCATTGCGGGGCGCGCGGCATCCTGTCATCTGTCTGTACTTGCGCGGGAGTCCCGCATGACCCCATGGATGGTGCGTAGAGCAAAGGCGACGTGGTTGCTTGGCTTTGTCGTCGTGCTGGCCGGCTTCTTTGCCGTGGTGATATTTGTGGCGCAGGCGTTTCTGCCCCCGGGTGTCCTGACTGAGGTGCCCCGCATGCCGACGATCCGAGTGGACGGGAGTCTCTCGCGGATGCCGCTGCACAAGGTCGTTCAGGTTCCGCATCAGCTGTACGCGGGACTGGCGATCGCCACGCTCGGCCTGCTTTTCATGATGTTCGGCGCGCGCCTGGCGCGCCGGCAGATTCCCTTGCTTGAAGCGGCGAAGCTAACCACCGAAGACCGCCTGCGGCGTGTGAGCCAGTATGCGCGCGACGAGCGCATCGAGCCCTACATCGGCGATACGATCACGATCGACACCGAGACCGAGCCGAAATAAGAGAAATCATCTCGATTTGTTAACGCCAAACGGTCGCTTGCGCCCGACAAGGACCGTTCGCCGGGGCGTAGTCCGGTTGGCGAAGTGCGTGGTACCCGAGGCACGTTACTCGCGGTAACAACCGCAAACCATTGCCCGCGGCCTTCGCTGCTTAAATGCTCCTCAGGTTGTTTTCAATTTTTCCGAGGAGAGAGCAAATGAAATCGAGCATCGCCATCGCACTCGCGGCATCACTCGTGGGCCTTGCCGGCTGCGCCACCAAGGCGCAGACCATCGGCACCGCCAGCGGCGCGGCCATCGGCGCCGCGGTCAGCAACGGCGGCACGATCGGCACGCTCGGCGGCGCCATGGTCGGCTACGGCATGGGCCGCGCCTACGACGGCCAGCACCGCTAAGCGCGTGCTACTGGCCGAGCAGGGGAATGGTTTTGTAGTCCTTGGCCGCCGGAATCGAAGCGAGATAGGCGTGGATATCGGCCAGATCCGCGTCGGACAGAATCTCCTTCGGATACGGCGGCATCGGCCCGTTGGAATTGCGCACGAAGACGTTGAACGCTTCGTACGCCATGGGCTTCGGCGCGAGCGGCTTGCCGGCCGCTCCGCCCTGGCCGACATAGCCGTGGCATTGCCAGCAGCCGTTCTTCTCGAACGCGATCTTGCCTTTCTGCGGATCGGCGGCAAGCGCCGCGAGGGGCAGTGCGGCAGCGAGGAGTATGAGTAGACGCATGGTTGGCCCTTAGCGCGGCTGCGTCCAGACGTCCAGCAGCGCGGGCATTCCCGCCAGCACGACCTTCACCGCCTCGCGCAGCGCCGGTCCGAGCTCCGCGGGATTCTTGATCGGGCCTCTCGCCCACCAGCCCATCGACTGGGCGAGCTTCGCGTAGTCCAGATCCGGGTTCTCGATGCGCGTGCCCACCGGGCCGGCGTCAGGGCCGTTATTCGACTTGCGGTTGCGGAAGTTGGCCATGCGCTGCACGTGCATCACTTCCTGATGGTAGCCGCGGTTGTTATGCATCACCACGAGCTGCGGGATCTTGTGGTGCGCGGCGGTCCAAAGCACGCCCGGCGCGTACATCAGGTCGCCGTCCGCCTGGATGTTGACGGACAGGCGGCCGAGATCGCGATTCGCGAGCGCCGCGCCCACCGACGCGGGCGCGCCGTAACCGACGCCGTAGCCGCCCGAGCGGCCGAGCCAGTGATGGTGCTTCTCGATCGGCCACAGGCGGTTCAGCCAATTGCTGACGTTGCCGGACTGGGAAACGATCGACCAGTCGGTGTCCTTCACCGCGTTGTAGGTCTCGATCGCGAGCCGTGCGGTGCTGATCGGGCTTGCGTCCCAGGCGAGCGTGGCCGCCTGCTTGGTGCGCGCTTCACCGTCCGCATGTGCCTTCTTCGCCGCCTCGGCGCGCTGCGCGATGGCGCCGCGCTTTGCCGCCGGGATGGCGGATCTCACCGCCTCGGTGAGCGCGGGCAGTGTCGCCTCGGCGTCGGCCGGCATCTGCACGTCGATCGACTGGAAGCGCTGGAAGTCCTGGTAGTTCGCCTTGGTGATGAGGTCGGAGGAATTGATGCTGATGAGCTTGGTGGTCGGCTTGATGCGCGCGTGGTTCTCGCCGACGCCGTTCTCGCCGTTGTCGGTCCAGGAGTTCACCACGCCCCAGAAGTCGGCGAGCTCGAGCCCGAGGATCACATCGGCGCTGCCGATGGCGGCCGGCGACGTGCTGAGGTAATGCGTCTTCGGGAAGTTGGTGCGGCTGCCGATGTCGACGACGCGCGCATTCAGCGCCTCGGCGAGCTGCACCAGCCGCTGAACGCCTTCCTGCGAGCGCGCCATGCGGTCGGCGACGATCACCGGGTTGTCGGCGCCAGCGAGGAGGCGCGCCGCTTCCTTGATCGCGCCGCTGTCGCCGGCCGGCGGCGAGCTTGGCGTGTAGCGCGGGATGTAAAGCTTCTCGTTGCCGTGCGCCTTGATCGGCTCCTGCTGCAGTCCCGCGTCGAGCGAGATCATCACCGGGCCGTACGGCGGCGTCATGGCGATCTTGTAGGCGCGCACCATCGACTGCGCGAAGTGCTGCAGCGACACCGGCGTGTCGTCCCACTTGGTGAAGTCGCGCACCAGCGCGTTGATATCCTGCGCCGAATGGAACGTCGGCACGCCCGGCGGGCGGTGCGCGGCGTCGAGATCGTTGCCGCCGATCACGATCATCGGCACGCGATCGCACCAGGCGTTGTAGATCGCCATGGACGCATGCTGCAGGCCAACCGTGCCGTGGCAGAGCGTCATCAGCGGCTTGCCGGCGACCTTGAAGTAGCCGTGCGCCATGGCGGCCGCGGACTCCTCGTGCATGCAGGTGAGGAACTCGGGCATGCGGTTGCCGCCATAGTTGATGAGCGACTCGTGGATGCCGCGGTAGCTCGAGGCGCAGTTTGCCGGGCAGTACTTGATGTTGAGTGTCTTGATGACGTCGACCATGAAGTCCGAGCCCGGCACGCCGCCGATGCGGTTGGGCGGCAGCTCGCTCGGCACCCGCGTCTCGGCGGCGGCGACGTATTCATTGGGCGGCAGTGCGGAAGGCGCCTTCGGCGGCGTAGCGGGCTCGTCTGCGCTGCGGGCAGGCGCCGCGGCGGCGGCCGCGCCGGCGGCAACGATGCTGGTGAGAAACTGGCGGCGGTCGGTCATGCGGATCTCCTCGCTCTTTGCAGCGAGGAATCTTAGCTCTGAAACGGCGACGAATCGTCCTTCGCAGCGCAAAACCGGGCCGCGCGTTCGCGCGGCGGCGACGATTCAGAGCGTGGTCAGGAGAAGAGCGCTTCGGCCTGTACCGGCACGCGGCCGTACTCGAGGGTCTTGCGGATGCGGTAGGGCTCGCCGGCGGCGGTCTTCGGCTCGCGCGAGAGGTCGAGGAGCTTCTGCGGCTTCAGTTCGGCGCCGGCCGCGTCGCGCACGATCATGATGCGGGGCTGCAGGCGCTTGGCGAGGTTCTGGGCAATGACGATGCCGGTCTCGCCGCTATTCAGCTCGACGATGCTGCCCAGCGGAAAGATGCCGATGCAGCGGATGAACTGCTCGACGAGGAAGCCGTCGAGCAGGGTGGCGCGGTGCTTATAGAGAATGCTGAGCGCCGTGGAGGGCGCGAGCGCGTCGGCATAGGGCCGGCGCGAGGTGAGGGCGGCGAAGGTGTCGACGATGGCGGCGATCGAGCCGATGAGGCCGATCTCTTTGCCCTTGAGTTTCTTCGGATAGCCGCTGCCGTCGTGGCGCTCGTGGTGCAGCAGCGCGAGCTCCGGCAGGGTGCTCGGCAGGCCCGAAGTCTCGCGCAGGATGTCGGCCGAGTGCTCGACGTGCTTGCGCAGCGCGCCGAGCTCCTCCTCGCTGAGGCGCTCGCGCTTTTCGATCAGGCCGGTCGGCACGCGGACCTTGCCGACGTCCTGCAGGAGGCCGAGGTGGCCGAGGAGCGCGATGTCCTGGGGCGACATCTCGAGGAAACGCCCGAAGACCGTCATGAAGACTGACGAATCAAGTGCGTGCGATTGCGTGTAATCGCCCTTCTGCTTGAGCTGCGTGAAAAGCAGCATCGCGTCCGGATTGCGCAGCACGCTCTCCGTCAGACCATTGACCGCCTCGGTCACACGGCGCGCATCCAGCGCCTCGCCCGCCTTGAGCGGCGCGAGCACCGCGTCGTTCAGCGCCGCGGTGCTCGCGGCATGCTGGCGCACGGCATTCGCGAATTCCTTCTCGATCGGCGCCTGCTCGGCGTACTTCGTCACCTTGGTGCGTGAAAGGTCGACCGCGCTCTTCGCGAGCGTGCTGTCGGGCAGCTTCGCCAGAACTTCGCTGCGGTCCGGGTCGACGAATACCGCCTTGCAGTGCTTGCGCAGGATCTCGATCTGCTCCTGGTTCTCGAGCACGAAACCCTGGAACTTGAATGGCGTGTCGGTCCATGGGCGATCGAGCTCGGCGACGTACATGCCGAGCTTCAGCTCGCCGACGGGAACGGTCTTTCTCACCCTTGCAAATGCCCTCGGATCGGTTTTATCGCAGAGGTTACACTAACCGCAATGCACGATCCGAGTGAGAAATCGTTCGCAGCCGCAGTAAATGCACCTGCGCCCGACGTCGCACGCGAGCGCTGTGATTTCATCTATCGCCGCGCGCTGCCCGGTGCCGGCGCGGCGGTCGTGCTGAGTGTGCTGCTTTCCGCATATCTCGCGCGCCTTCGCCCGCTCGAGCTGGTGCTCTTGTGGTTGCTGCTCGCAATCGGCTGCGCTGCGTACTTCGCCGCACTCGCCTTTTCGTACCGGCGATTGCGCCAGGCGGCCGAGCCGCAGCTCTGGATCCGCCGCGCCGGCTTTGCTGCGGCGATGCTCGGGGCGAGCTGGGGCTTCGCCGCCGCGGTGTTCTTCCCCGGCGCGCAGGAGGAGCAGGTGCTGATCGCCTTCGTCGTGGCGCTCGTCACGGCCGGCGGCCTGCCGCTTTTCTCCACGGTCTGGTGGCTTTACGCCATCTATGCGGCTGCGGTGATACTGCCCTTCAACGTGGTGCTGTTCGCACACGGCACCGCGTTCTTCCGCGTCTTCGGCGGCGTGGTGCCGCTCTTCTACCTCGCCGCGGTCGCCGCCGCGCACGAGCTCTCGAGCGTCTTCGCGAGCGCCTATGGCGTGAGGAGCGCCTACCGCCAGCTTGCCGACGACAACGCCGAGGTGCAGACGCAGCTCGCCGAGCAGCTCGATAGCCTGCTGGAAGCGCACCGCGAGGTGCAGGCCTACGGTCGCAAGCTCGCGCTTTTTTCCGAGCGAGCGCCGATCGCCGTGCTTGAGACCGACGCGCGCGGCACGATCCTGGAAATGAACCCGGCGGCGGAAAACCTGTTCGGCTGGGCGGCCTCCGAGATGCTCGGCCGCAACGTCGTCACCATGCTGCTCGGCGGCGACGATGTCGCGCGCATCGAGCAGTGGTGGCGCGAGGTGGTCGAGGCCGGCAAGCCGGAAACGCTGGTAGTGGACGAAGTGCTGCGGCGCGACGGGCTCGCGCTTTCCTGCGAATGGACCCTCACGCCGCTTCTGGACGAGGAGGGCAGGGTGTCGACCATCGTGCTGCACGGTCGCGACATGACGCAGCAGCGCGCCTCGGAGCGCGTGCGCAGCGAGTTCACCTCCACGCTCAGCCACGAGCTGCGCACGCCGCTCACCTCGATCCTCGGCTCGCTGCAGCTCCTGCGCTCGGGCGTGCTCGGCGATCTCATCAAGGACCAGGACGAGCTCGTCGAGATCGCCGAGAAAAATTCGAAACGGCTGCTCGACCTCATCAACGAGGTGCTCGACATCGAGAAGATCGAATCGGGCCGCATGTCGCTCACGCCCGAGCCGGTGCAGCTCGATGAGCTCCTCGGCGAGGCGCTCACGCTGAACCAGAGCTTCGCCGACCGCTTCTCGGTGAAGCTGCGCCTCGAGGGCGACGTGCCGCGCGTCATGGTGCGCGCCGATCGCAAGCGCCTGATGCAGGTGGTGACGAACCTGCTTTCCAACGCCGCCAAGTTTTCTCCGCCCAACGGCTCGGTGGACGTGATGGTGAGCCTGCGCGAGCGCGCGGTGCGCGTGGGCGTCGGCGACCGCGGCCCCGGCATCCCGGAAGCGTTCAGGAGCCGCATCTTCGGCCGCTTCGCGCAGGCGCACTCCGCGGACGCGAAAATCAAGGGCGGCTCGGGCCTCGGGCTCGCGATTTCCAAGCGCCTGGTCGAGATGATGCAGGGCACGATCGGCTTCGAGGACCGCCAGGGCGGCGGCACCACGTTCTTCTTCGAGCTGCCGGTGCTCGCCGCCGCCGAGCGCGACGCCGCCGGACCGCTGCGCGTGCTGATCACCGAGCAGGACACGGTGGCCGCCGAATACCTCGCGATGATCCTCGAGAAGGCGGGCTATCGCGTCGACCACGTGCCGAACGCCGCCGACTCCAAAGTGCTCCTTGGGCGCTGGAACTACAGCTGCTGGCTCTTGAACACGCGGCTACCCGACGCCAGCGACTCACTCGCGCTCGTCGAAGACCTGCAGGCGCAGCTGCGCGACACGCGCGTCGTGCTGCTCGCGAGCCTCGGCACCGACCGCGTCGCCGTCCCGGAGCCCAAGCGCAGCCGTATCGTCGACTGGCTGGTGAAGAACGATTCGCGTGAGCGGATCCTCGACGTCGTCGAGGATGCGATCGGGCCGGCGCTGCCGCAAGCCGCCGCTTGAAAGGTTCAGAGGCGAAGTAGCTTCGCGGCGGTGTCGCCCAGCATCGCGGCGCGCTCGGCGTCGCTGAATCCCGGCGTGTCGAAGACGTGCTCCACGGCGGTGCGGGTCCAGCCGAAGGGATCGTCGGTGCCGAGCATCAGCTGCGAGGTGCCGACCTGCGCCGCGAGGTGGCGCAGCGCCTCCGGCGTAAACACCAGCGTGTCGAAATAGAGCTGGCGCAGATATTCAGTCGGCTTTTTCTTGAGCTTCACGGCGGCACAGCGGTCGGGAAACGTGATGCAGATATGGTCCGAGCGACCGGCGTACGAGGCGAGGTAGCCGCCGCCGTGCGCGGCGCAGAGCTTGATGCCGGGAAAGCGGTCGAGGGTTCCCTCGTAGATGAGATGCGATAGCGCGAGCGTCGTCTCGAGCGGATTCCAGATCGTGTTGTCGAGGCCACCGTTGCCGCGCAGCCGGTTCTGCAGGTCGGGCGTGCGCTGCGGGTGCATGAAGACGAGCACGCCGAGCTCCTCGGCCTTGGCCCAGAACGGATGGAATTTCGGGTCGGAAAGCTCGGCGCCTTCGACGCTGCCGCCGATCGCCGCGCCGCGCAGCCCGAGTTTCTTCACCGCCTGCTCGAGCTGCTGCGCGGCGAGATCGGGGTACTGCAGCGCGACGCTCGCAAAGGCGACCAGGCGGTCGGCGTGCTGTGCGCAGAGCTCGGCGAGCTTCTCGTTCTGCACGGCGATCACCTTCGCCGCGAGATCGCGCTCGAGCCCGTACCAGGTCGGGTTGATGCTGAGCGCCTGCACATCGATGCCTTGCGCGTCCATGCGCTTGAGGCGCTCATCCCAGCTGACCGCGTAGACCGGCGCGGGCTTGTGCTTCATCAGCGCTTCGGCCTCCGGGATGATGCAATGCGCGTGCACGTCGACGGTCCTGATGCGCCGTCCGGCGACGCGCACTTCGCGGGGGCGTGGCTGCGCCTGGGCCTGGGGGATCAGCGCGCAGCCGACGAACAGGACGAAATCGCGGCGGCTGATCATGCGCCGCGCAGCTCCCGAACGCGCTCGACGCTCGCTTCGTGCACCCGCCGCCGGACGTCCCCTCGCGTCACGGCGACATGGTAGCGCCTACTTCTTGCTGCTGGTGCCGCCCGCGGCCGCGCCGGTCTGCGACGCCACGCGCTGCGCGAGCGCCAGGTGCTCCTGGATCTTGGCGTGCGCCTTCTGCACGGCGGCTTTGAAGTCCGGGTCCTTCGCCTTGGCGGCGAGGTCCTGCGTCTCCTGCACGTCCTTCTGGTGGTCCTTGACCATCTCCTCCATGTACTTCTTGTCGAAGTCGGCGCCGGCGGTTTTCTCCATCATCTTCTGCTCGGCCTTGTCCTTCAGGCTGCCCGACTGCGGCAGCGCGACGCCCTTCGCCTTGGCGAGGGTCTGCAGCTCCTGCAGCATCTGCGTGTGGTCGGTGACCATCTTCTGCGCGAACTGCTTGACCTGGGGATTTTGCGCCTTGGCGGCGGCCGCCTTGCCGCCCTCGATCTCGCTCAGGTTCGCCTGTGCGAGCTGCTTCATCGCCGCCGCGTCGGCGTTGTCCATCTTCTGGTCGGCGGCTTTTTTGAGGTTGAACTGCGCATATGCGGCCGGCACGGCGAGCACGACTCCGAGCGCCACGGCCGCAAGTGTCTGGGTGAAACGCATGACGGGCTCCTAGCGGGTTATTGACGCCTCGTCGGAGCAATCGGCGTGCCCAGCGAGCTACTCGGCGACCGCGTCAGCCCATGGCTGTGCCGCCTCCGTGCAGCCCGTGTTGAGCTCGCCTGAGCGCAGCACGCCGCAAGGCCGCGCGAAGGCATCCGGATAGACGCCGCGACGCGCAGTGCTGACCGGGAACGCGGCCTTAAGGGCGAGGAGCTCCTCACCCGCGAGCGCCATGTCGGCAATCACGCGCTCGCCGCCGCTCATGTCCATGCGCGGCCGGTGGAACGCTTCCTCGAGCGTCAGCCCTTCGTCGACCAGGAACGAGATCAGCTGCAGCACCGCACCGACGATCTTGCGGCCGCCGGCCGCGCCGAGCGCGAAGCGCGCGCCATTCGGCGTCTCGCCGACCACCGGACAGTAATTGCCAAGGCAGCGCTTCGCCGGGGCGAGCGAATTCGCCTTCCCGGCCTGCGGGTCGAACCACATGATGCCGTTATTGAGCAGCACGCCGGTCGATGGCGAGACCACGCGCGAGCCGAAGATCGAAAGCAGGGTCTGCGTCACCGCGCAGAAATTGCCGGCGCGATCGACGATGCTGAAGTGCGTAGTGCAGCTCTCGCGATCGCCTGCGCTCTGCAGGCGCTCGCGCCAGTGGCGCGCGAGACTGCGCGCATAGTCGGCATAGCGCGGCCGCGCGATCCGCGCGAGGTCCTGCAGGCAGGCGGCGAGCACCGGCCCGCCGGTCATGCCGGGCGCGGCATAGACGTGGCCGCCGTGGTAGCGCACCTCGAGCGGCGCGCCCAGCTCGGCGCGATAGGCGGCGAGGTCCTCCAGCGAGAGCGAGCCGCCTTTCTCGCGCAGGTCCTTCACCAGCGCGGCGCCGATATCGCCGCGGTAGAGCGCCCGTGCGCCTTCGCGCGCGATGACATCCAGCGTATCGGCGAGACGCGCCTGGTCGAGGCGCTTTTCGGTCGTCGCGGTCCAGCCGGCAAGCGGCGGCCATTTGCCGTCCTCGAGGAACATCGCTGCGGCGTCTGGATCGTGGGACAGCGGCTGCGCGGTCGATGCGATGAGCAGGCCCGCGTACCAGTCGAGCAGCAGGCCCTCGCGCGCAAGGCGCACCGCCGGCGCCACCACGCGCCGCCACGGCAGGCGGCCATAGCGCTGGTGCGCGAGCTCCATGCCGGCAACCACACCGGGCACCGCGACGGCGCTTGCGCCCTGCACATTGCGATCGTCTTTTACCCGCGGCCAGGAGAAGAGCTCGGGATCGCGCCCGCCGATCACCGGGTAGTCGGCGACGTTGAGAGCGGCCGGCGAGCGCATGCCGTAGTCGACGACGTACGCCTTTTCCGTCGCTCGGCGCCAGATCACCATCGCGCCACCGGCGGCAATGCCGCTCATCCACGGCTCGACCACGCCGATCGCGAAGGAGGTAGCTACCGCCGCGTCGATCGCATCGCCGCCCGCGGCGAGGATTTCCGCTCCGGCCTGCGCCGCGCGCTTGTGCTGCGCGGCGATCACCCCGCCGCGCGTCGCCACGACGCGCTTGCGGATGACCTGCGTGTCGGAGAAGTTGTCTTGCAAAAGAATTACGAACCCGTCGCGGAATTCGCCTTGGCGTAGCGGGCGATCTCGGCATGCGTCGCGAACCAGACGCCCTCGTGCCCGCGGATATGGCGGATCAGCTCCTCTAGGATCCAGACGCGCGAGCGGTAGCCGGTGACGTGCGGATGCATGGTGAGCTGGAAGATGCCGCCTTCGCGGTATGCGGCGTCGAACTCGCGCCGGAAGATGTCGTAGACATCCGCCGGCGGCGTGTAAGGGCGCAATGCGGCGAATCGGTTCATGTTGAAGTAGACGGCGTCGTCGCGAATCCATTCGACCGGCAGTTCGACCACCCCGGTGGCCTTGCCGTCCATCTCGAGCTCGTAGCAATCCACATCCGCCATGAGGGATGAGTCGTAGACGAGGCCCATCTCCCGGGTAATCGCCAGCGTCTGGGGACTGAAGTCCCACGACGGCGTCCGGATGCCGACCGGGCGCCGGCCGCAGATCTTCTCCAGCGTATCGGCCGAGCGCAGCTGCAGCTCGCGCTCGGCCTCGGCCGGCAATTCGGAGTTGCGCTCGTGGATCCAGCCGTGGATGCCGACCTCGTGGCCTTCAGCGATCACGCGCCTTTGCTCGTCGGGATATAGCAGAGCGACCACCGCGGGAACGAAGAAGCTCGCCTTCACGCCCGAGCGGCCGAGGATCTCCAGAATGCGCGGCACGCCTTGCCGGGCGCCGTACTGGCCCTGCGAGAGGCGTCCGATCGACTGGCCGCCGTCGCGCAGCTCGTTGGTCTCGTGATCGGAGTCGAAGGAGAGCGCCACCGCGCAGCGCGCGCCGCCTGGCCACGCCGCCGGCCGCAGCAGCCGTCCGGCGCGGACACGGTTGACGAGTCGCCGCCATTGCTCTTCCTGCCATTGCCAGGGCTGCAAATCGCGTTCGTCTTTCATCGGGTGCCTGCTCTTATCTTGCGCGCGAGCTCGGTGATGAACCGCGCCTCTTTCTCCACGAACTGCGCGAACTCGCGCGGCGGCATGCCGACGCCCTCGAGTCCTTGCACGTCGAACTGGCGCATCACCTCCGGATCGGCCAGCGCCTCCAGCACTTCGCCATGGATGCGCTTCGCGATCTCGGGTGGCGCGCCGGCGGGCAGCCACAGGCCAAACCAGTTGATGAGCTGGTAGCCCTCGAAGCCTGCTTCCTGCATCGTCGGCACCTCCGGCAGACCTTTCCAGCGCTTGGCCCCCGTGAGGGCGAGCACGCGCGCCTTGGCCGCGTGCGCCTGCTGCGCGGCGATCTGCGTGCCGACGAAGAAAAGATCGATGCGCCCCGTGAGCACGTCGGTCATCACCTCGGCGACGCCTTTGTACTGCACGCCGACGATGTCGACGCCGGCCATCGCCTTCATCAGCTCTGCCGGGATATGGCTCGCCGTGCCGATCCCCGCCGAGCCGTAATTGAGCTTGCCGGGATTGGCGCGCGCGTAGCGGACGAGCTCCTGCACGCTGCGAAACGGCGACGTCGGCGGCACGATCAGCGCCTGCCCGTAGTTTTGCGCCGCGAGCGTCACGTGCGTGAAGTCGCGCACCGGATCGAATGGCACGTTGTCATTGAATGGTGGCGTGTTGACGTGCGACGCAGTGGTGAAGAGCCAGGTATAGCCGTCCGGCGGCGTCTTGGCGACGTAGGCCGTGCCGACGATGCCGCCGGCGCCAGCGCGGTTCTCGATGACGAGCGGCTGCCCGAGATTCATCTTCGGCGCGAGCATGCGGATGATGAGATCGGGCGGGCCGCCGGGCGGCGAGGGCACCACGATGTGAATCGGCTTCGCCGGCCAGGATTGCGCGTGCGCCGAGCCGGCAATGGCGAGCGCCAGGGCGAGGAGGAGCTTCATAGTTCGACGCGGTGTCCCTCGCGCGCCGAGCGCACGATCGCTTCGAGCACGGCGACATTGTGCACCTCGTCGCCGCCGGGGACGGCGAGCGGCGTTCGTGTCTCGGCCGCTTTTGCGAAATGCTCGAGCTCTGCGCGCTCGGTGCTCGCCTTGGGGAAAGTGATGAGCTCGGGCCGTTGCTTGCGCGTGACGTCGCCCGGATCGACCAAGCAGCGCTTGAGCTCCCAGGTGTGCAGGTGCTCGACGTCGCCGACCTCGATCCATCCCTTGGAACCGAATGCCTGCAGCCGCCAGGTTTCGGCGGTCGCGATCACCGTACCGAGATAGGCGGTCGCGGCGCTTTTGAACCGGAAAAGCATGGAGGTCGTGTCATCCACGCCGTAGTCATGCACCAGGCGATCGCTCTGCGCGAACACCGAGCCGATCTGGCTGCCCGCAAGATAGAGCATGGCATCGACCACGTGCACGCCCCGGCCGGTCATGCCGCCCGCCGGCACCTCATCGCGGTCCTGGCGCCAGTGCTCGCGTGCGAAGCGGTAGGCGCTCGGTCCGCAAAAGTTGCCCTCGATGTGCAACAGCCTGCCGAGCCGACCGTCTTCCAGCATGCGCTTCGCTTCATTGAGCGCCGGCTGGAAGCGCCAGTTGTAACCGACGGCAAGCGTCACGCGATGTTCGGCGCACTCGCGGACCGCATGCTCCGCCTCGCGAGCGTCGAGGCCAAGCGGCTTTTCCACGAACACGTGCTTCCCCGCTTTCGCGGCGGCGACGATCTGCGCGCAGTGCTGTGAATGCGGCGTGGCGAGCACCACGGCATCGACGTGGCGCTCGGCGAGCAGCTCTTCGTACGCATCCATCAGCCGGATGTCGTGCTGGCGACAAAAATCGGCCGCCTTCGAAGGCGTGCGCGTCGCGCCGGCGACGAAATGAATCGCTTCGCTCTTTCCCTGCACGGCGGCGACCAGGTTGCGGCCCCAGCCGCCGATGCCGACGATCGCCGCCCGGATCATCGCTGCCGGCGCGCCAGCACGCGCGAGAGGGCCCACGCCGCGAGCCAGGCGGCGCCGAGCCAGAAAACGAGAAGGAAAAACACGCCGAAAGCGCTCGGCCCGCACCAGCTCCAGCAAAGTCCATCATCTTCCAGGAGCCGGGGGACGCCCAGCCGGTGGAACAGATAAAGCGAGAGCATTACGGGCGAGACGAGTGCCGCGCTGTATTCGCCGAGCGCCGCCGGGCCGATGTAGGCCGGTGACGCGAAGATAATGTAGGCCGCGACCAGCGCTTTGAAGATGGTGTAGGTCGAGCGCGCGTGCATCAGCCCGCCGCTTGCACCAGGCAGCGCCCCTGCTTCTCGAACCAGTACGCCATGTTGCCGACGATCACGATGCTGCCGGAGACCACCGCGCTTGCGGCCGCCACCGCGCCGGCCGCGACCAACAGCTCGGCGCAGCCCTGGCCCTGGCAATGCCCGAGCGCGCCCAACTGCACCGGCTGCAGGACCATGTGCCGCGCCTCGATGTGGCACTGCGGATCGTGGATCACGGTGGTGCGCGGGAGGTAGATGCAGCCGCTGAGGAACGGGACCACGACAATAAGGGCGGCGCGAATATTACGACCCTGGATCGGAATACGGGCGCATGGCGCCGAGCGGGGTCAAGACGACCAGCGCCGCGGCGAGGAGGGGCAGCATCAGCGCGAGCAAGAGCGCGGTGTTCATGGCGTTGCTCCTATAAGCCAAGGTATGCCTGCCGGACCCGATCATTGTGCAGGAGTTCGGCGCCGGTGCCGCTCATGACGATGCGGCCGTTCTCGAGCACGTAAGCGCGGCTCGAGATCTTGAGCGACACGGCGACGTTCTGCTCGACCAGCAGGATGGTCATGCCGCGCTCGTTCAGCACGTGAATGGTGCGCAGCACCTCCTGCACCACGAGCGGCGCGAGCCCGAGCGACGGCTCGTCGAACATGATGAGCTCGGGCGCCCCCATCAGGCAGCGGCCGATGGCGAGCATCTGCTGCTCGCCGCCCGACATCGTCCCCGCGAGCTGCGAGCGGCGCTCCTGCAGCGGTGGAAAAAGCGCGAGCACCTCGTCGAGCGTGCGCTTCGCCTGCCTGCGGGCGCGCGGGATCATCGCGCCCATCTCCAGGTTCTCGAGCACCGTGAGTGAGGGGAACACCTGGCGGCCCTCGGCCACCTGGCCGATGCCGCGGTCGCAGATGCGGTGCGAGCTCAAGCCGGCGATCGGCTCGCCGTTGAAGCTGATCGATCCCGCCCGCGGCAGCTCGATCCCCGCGATCGTGCGAATGAGCGACGACTTACCGGCGCCGTTCGCGCCGACGATGGCGACGATCGCGCCTTTCGGCACTTCGAGCGACACGCGGTCGAGCGCCTGGGCATCGCCGTAGTAGAGATCGAGGTCGCGGACTGCCAGCATCAGACCTCGGCCTCCTCGCCGAGATAGCACTCGAGCACGGCCGGGTCGCGCACCACCTGCTCGGGCGTGCCGCGCGCGATCACCTCGCCGTGATGTAGGACGCCGATGTGCATGGCGAGTGCCATGACCGCGCGCATCACATGCTCGATGAGGAGGATGGTGGTGCCATCGGCGCGGTTCAGCTCACGGAACACTGCCACCATCAGGTCGCACTCGGTGGGCCGCAGTCCCGCCATCACCTCATCGAGCAGCAGGAGCCTCGGCCGCGTCGCGAGCGCGCGTGCCACTTCCAGCCGCTTGCGATCGGGCAGCGTGAGCGAAGACGCGGGCAGGTCACGCTTCGCGCCAAGCCCCAGGCGCTCGACGATGCGGGTGGCAAGTGCGCGCGCCGCGCTCGCCTGCCGCTCGCGCAGGAAAGCGCCGACCATCACGTTGTCGAGCACCGTGAGGCCGGCGAACGGCTTGACGATCTGGAACGTGCGGCCGATGCCGGCGGCGCAAACCTGGTCGGCGCGTAGCCCCTGGATCGGCACGCCGCCGAAGCGGATTTCGCCGCTATCGGGCGCGTACACGCCGGCGATCATGTTGAAGATCGTGGTCTTGCCGGCGCCGTTCGGGCCGATCAGGGCGTTGATGTCGCCCTCGGGAATGTCGAACGAGGCGTCGTGGACGGCGCGCAGGCCGCGAAACGACTTGCTGATGCCTCGCACCTCGAGGAGCGCGCTCATAGGCGCAGGCGCCGCGCGATCGCCGGCCAGATGCCGTGCGGCAGGAACATCACCACGCCGAGCAGCACGAGGCCGTAGAACACCTGCTTCACGCCCGGAATGTCAAAGCCCATGGCGCCGAGCGCTTCGGTGATGCCGTCGGAGAGAAGTGTCAGCACCGCGGCGCCAAGCACGGGGCCGAACAGCGTGCCGACTCCGCCGATCACCGGTCCGAGGATGATCTCGATCGAGCGGCTGATGTTGAAGATCTGCTCGGGAAAAAGATTGTTGTAGTAGAAGGCGAAGAAAACGCCGGCGACTGCGGTCATCGCGGCGCTGATCGCTACGGCGAGGAGCTTCCAGCGGAAGGCATTGATGCCGAGCGCGCGCGCCGCTTCCTCGTTCTCGCGGATCGCCTGCCAGTAATAGCCGGCCTTGGAGCGCAAAAGGAGCGAACAGGCGAGAAAGGCGAGCGCGGTGAGCGCGAGCATCGCGTAGTAGTACATGAGCGGCGGGCCGCGGAAGTTGGCGAGATCCCAGGTGTCGCGCTGCGCGACGCGCAGGAACATGCCGCCCGGGCCACCGGTCCAGCCGAAGTGATCGAAGCCGATGCGGGTGAACTCGGCGAACGCAATGGTAAGGAGCGCGAAGTACACGCCCGAGATGCCGAAGCGAAAGGCGAGAAAGCCGATCGCCAGTCCCAGCGCGACGCAGAGCGCAATCGCCAGCCACAGCCCGGCCCAGGGACCAATGCCGTAATAGAAAAAGAGTCCGCCCGCCGCGTAGGCGCCGACGCCGACATAGAGCGCATGCCCGAGCGAGAGCTGTCCGGCGAAGCCCATCATCACATTCCACGCCTGGCCGGTGTAGGCGAAGTACAGGATCAGCGTCGCCACCGACAACGCATAATTGCCAGCGAAGAGCGGCAACAGAACCAGAATTATCCCGAGGACTCCGAGAGCGACAGACCTGCGGCTCATGCTTTTGCTGCTGACCCCCTGACAAGGGGGTCGTGACCCCCGCGAACGCGGGGGGAACGGGGGGTTTGATTTTCCGCAAACCGAAAACCGCCTGCACGCGAAAGGCGAAAAGCATTCGTCATGCGCGCCTCCCGAGGAGTCCCTGAGGTCGCAACAACAAAACCAGAATCAAAAGACCAAAACTGAACATGCTTTTCGCGGAGGGTGCGATGAAGAGGCCGGCGAGCGCCTCGGAGACGCCGATCAGCACGCCGCCGAGCAGCGCGCCCCCCATCGAGCCCAAGCCGCCAACGATGACGATGACGAAGGCAAGCAGCGTGTACGACGGCCCGAGCGGCGGCGTGACATCGACCAGCACCACCATCGCGCAGCCGGCGATCGCCACGCACGCCGCACCGAGCCCGAAGGTGAGGGCGTAGAGGTGCTTCACGTTGAGCCCCACCACGCGCGCGCCGAGATAGTTGTCGGCGCAGGCGCGAATTGCCTTGCCGGTGAGCGTGTAGCGGAAGAACGCGAACAGCGCGGCCGCTGCGACGATGGCGGCGATGGCGGCAAACAGGCGCGCCTTGTCGATGAGGATGCGCCCGAGCTCGATCGACTCGAGCTGGTAGTCCACCTGCACGTTGCGCGCATCCGGGCCGAAGATCATGAGCATTGCATTCACCAGGATGATGGCCACCGCCACGAGCAGCATGAACTGCGAGTGCTCGGGCCGCGTGATGAACGGATTGATCAGCGCGCTCTGCAGCGCGTAGCCGAAGACGAAGAACGCCGCAGCGACCGGCAGCACGGCGAGGAAAGGATCGAGATGCAGCGCGGCGAAAAGCACGGTCGCCGCGTACATCGCGATGGTCATCATCTCGCCGTGCGCGAAGTTCACCACGCGCACCACGCCGAAGATCACCGAGAGCCCGAGCGCCATCAGGCCGTACACCAGGCCCGTCAGGATCCCGGAGACGACGACGTTGGCGACGAGATCGAGAGCCGGCATTAAATAAAGGGGGTCAGATCAACATTTCCCCGCACGGGGCCAGATTGTCTTATCCGCCCTGCCGGAAATGTTGATCTGACCCCCTTTATTCAGGTCTTCTTGTAGCCCGGGACGGGAAAGACCGGCTTCGCGGTCGCGGCGTCCTTGGGTAGCACGACCGTCGGCAGCAGGTGCAGGTTCTGCACGCACGCCGAGCCGATGCCCTCCACCTGGCCCTTGGCGTTGAACTTGATCGGACGGCCGAGCGTCATCTTCTCGGTGATGTTGGTCTGGCGGATGGCCTCGGCGAGCGTTTTCGAATCGGTGCTGTTCGCGCGCTTGAACGCGTCCGCGGCGATGAGGATGGCTTCGAAAGTGAAGCCGGCGTTCAGGCCGTGGAACACCAGGTTGTCGTTCGGATTCGCCTTCTTGAACGCGCGCTCGACCACCTGGGTGAGCTTGGCGTTCGGGTTGTACCAGGGCACGTTCGAGATCGAGTACTCGGAGAGCTTGCCGAGCGTCTTGAAATACTGCTCCTCGTACATCCCGGGTGATCCCGGGCTGATGATGCCCATCGGCTGCCAGCGCTGCTTCACCATCTCGCGGCGCAGGATGATCGAATCCTGCAGGCGGCAGACGAGCATCAGGAAATCGGCGTTCGCGGCCTTCGCCTTCGACACCTCGACGGTAAGGTCCTTGGCCGCCGGATCGTAGGAAATGGTGTCGACGACCTTGAACGGCAGTTGCGTGCGCTGCGGCAGCATCGCGCTGATGCCCTTGGTCATGGCCTGGCCGAAGGTGTCATTCACGTGCATGTACACCGCGGTGCGGGGCACCGTGTTGGTCGCCTGGAACAGCTCGCCCATCAGATCCAGGCCATTGCGCACGATATCGCCCGCCGTCTGGAAATTGCGGAAGACGAACTTGTAGCCCTGCTCGGTGATCTGCGGCGCGGCGGCGATATTGATGATGAACGGCACCGCGCGCTGCTCGGCCACCTGCGCGATCGCGGCGCTCGCGCCTGAATCGAAGGCGCCGACCAGCACGTTCGCGCCTTCCTGGATCAGGCGCTCGGCGCGCGTGCGCGCGGTGTCGACGTTCGACTCGAAGTCGGCGTTCATCAGCTCGATGTCCACGCCCAGCATCTCCTTGATCACGCCCGGCGCGAGATCGGCGCCTTTCTGGCACGACTGGCCGATAAAGCCGAGATAGCCCGAGCGCGGCAGGATCACGCCGACCTTCAGCTTCTGCGCCTGGGCACGCACCATGCTGAATCGGGAAAGCGCTGCCGCGGCGCCCACTACCGCCATGTTTCTGCTGAAGGTTCTGCGGTTCATGACTCCTCCTCGCGGGCGACTCTTATAGACGATTCCAAAAACCGGGTCAACGAAAGCCGTTGACGACGCTCCCGCGCCCGCGTACCTTGACCGCCCTAACGACCATTAGGTTGGTCGTGCACCAGAGGAGGGGACCCCCATGAAACGTGCGTTGCTTGTCGCGCTGGCGCTCTCTGCCGGCGCCGCCCTTGCCGACCCGAAACCGGGCGGCTACAGCATCACCAGTCTCAATACGCCGGATCCAATTTTTGTGACGAGCGGCGATGCCGTGCCGATCAGCGTCACGGCGACGCCAGCTT
>DASREB010000305.1:0-2586 GCA_035652275.1 Burkholderiales bacterium | reverse complement strand
TGATCGAGCAGCCGCTCACCGAGGCTCGCCGATTCCTCGTATTGCATGGTCTTGAGGAAATGGCGAATGTTGGAGCGCGCCTTGCCAGTGCGCACGTACTGCAGCCATCCCGGATTGGGCTTGGCGTGGCTCGCGGTGATGATATCGACGCGGTCGCCGTTGCGCAGCTCCTGGCGCAACGGCACGAGCTCGCCGTTCACCTTGGCGGCGACACAGCGATTGCCGATGTCGGTGTGCACGGCGTAGGCGAAATCCACCGCGGTCGCGCCGCGGGGCAGGGAGAGAATTTTTCCCTTGGGCGTGAAGACGTAGACCTCATCCGGAAAGAGGTCGACCTTCACATGCTCGAGGAACTCCTGCGGATCGCCCGACTGGTGCTGGATTTCGAGGAGCGATTGCAGCCAGCGGTGGGTCTGCTTCTGCAGATCGGAGAGCTGGTCGGTCTCGTCCTTGTACAGCCAGTGGGACGCCACGCCCGACTCGGCGAGCCGGTGCATCTGCTCGGTGCGGATCTGCACCTCCACCGGCACACCGTATGGACCGATCAAATCGGTGTGGATCGACTGGTAGCCATTCGCCTTCGGGATCGCGATGTAGTCCTTGAACTTGCCGGGGATCGGCTTGTAGAGCCCGTGCAGCGCGCCCATCGCGAGATAGCACGTCGGCACGTCGGCGACGATCACACGCACGCCGAAGATGTCGTGCACCTCGGAGAACGAGAGGTGCTTCTCGATCATCTTGCGGTAGGTCGAATAGACGTGCTTTTCCCGCCCGTGGACCACGGCTTGGATGCCGCCGTCGGCGAGCTTCTTCTTCACCGCATCGAGCGTCTTGCCGATCATCTCGCGCCGGTTGCCGCGCGCCGCCTTGGTGGCCTTGGCGAGCACCTGGTAGCGCAGCGGATAGAGGTGCGAGAACGCGAGCTCCTGCAGCTCGTGGTAGAGCGCATTCAGGCCAAGGCGGTTGGCGATCGGCGCGTAGATCTCCATCGTCTCGCGCGCGACGCGCCGGCGCTTCGCCGGCTGCACCGCGCCGAGCGTGCGCATGTTGTGCAGGCGATCGGCGAGCTTGATCAGGATGACGCGCACGTCGCGCGCCATCGCGAGCAGCATCTTGCGGAAGTTCTCCGCCTGCAGGTGCTCGGCGGAGGTGAATTCGATCTTGTCGAGCTTCGAGACGCCGTCGACCAGCTCGGCCACCGGCTTGCCGAAGGTGTCGGAGATTTCGTCCTTCGTCACCGACGTGTCCTCGGTGACGTCGTGCAGCAGTGCTGCCATCAGCGTCTGGCCGTCGAGGTGCCAGCCGGCGAGGATTTCGGCGACCGCGAGCGGATGCGAGATGTAGGGGTCGCCTGACTGGCGAGTCTGCCCGGCGTGGGCGGCTTCCGAGAAGCGGTAGGCCTCCTCCAGGCGCGCGACGTCTTTCGGCTTCAGGTAGCCGAAGCGCTCGGCGTCACGCAGTGCGGGGGCAGCAGCCGCCATGCGGCGAGCTTACCGCCGATTGCTACAAGCCCGGCGGGGTCACCGGGGTGGCGTTGCGCTTGAGAACTTCGGTACCCACCTTGCCATTGGCGATCTCGCGCAGCGCGATCACCGTCGCCTTGTCGCGGTTCGGCTCGACCAGCGGCGACGCGCCGGCGC
Source organism: Burkholderiales bacterium (assembly GCA_035652275.1). GTDB lineage: Bacteria > Pseudomonadota > Gammaproteobacteria > Burkholderiales > SG8-39 > SCGC-AG-212-J23. The sequence goes on along the minus strand of DASREB010000305.1, from coordinate 946 downwards.
CGAGCTGGCGCGCGCGGTAGGTCGCCGCCAGCGTGAGCTGGAAGCGGTTGGGGATTCTCTTCAGGCAGTCATCGACGGTGATGCGGGCCATAGGATTCTCTTCAGGGTTTGGCGCGCTCGCGCTGGATGATGCTGGCAAGCTCGCGCCGTGCTGTTTCGAAGTCTTTGTTAATTATAGCGTATTTGAATTCGCCGGCATGTGCGAGCTCTTCGCGTGCATTCGTCACGCGCTGGCGGATCACGGCGTCGGAATCCTGGGCCCGCGCGCGCATGCGCCGCTCGAGCTCGTCGACGGTCGGCGGCAGGATGAAGATGCCGACGCTCTGCGGATAGAGGCGCCGCACCTCGCGCGCGCCCTGCCAGTCGATCTCGAGGATCATGTCCTCGCCGGCGGCAAGCGCGTCGAGGATCACCTGCTTCGCCGTGCCGTAGTGATTGCCGTGCACCTCCGCGCTCTCGAGGAAGTCACCGCGCTCCTGCATGCGCCGGAAGGTCTGCGGGTCGACGAAGTAGTAGTCGACGCCGTCCTTCTCACCGGGCCGCGGCTTGCGCGTCGTATAGGAGACCGAGATCTTGAGCGACGGGTCGTCCTTCATCACGGCGTCGATGAGCGAGGTCTTCCCTGCCCCGGACGGCGCCGTCACCACGAAAAGCGTCCCTTTGCTCTTCTCCCTCCCTTGGGTCATTCGATGTTCTGGACCTGCTCGCGCATCTGCTCGACCAGGAGCTTCAGCTCGAGCGCGCAATCGCTGATCTCCTGGCTCGCGGCCTTGGAGGCGAGGGTGTTTGCCTCCCGGTTGAGCTCCTGGGCAAGGAAGTCGAGCCGTTTGCCGATCGGAACCGTGCGCGCGCCGCCTTCGCCGAGCACGCGATCCACTTCGCCGAGATGCGCGTTGAGCCGGGTGAGCTCCTCGTCGACGTCGGCCTTGGCGGCGAACACCGCGAT
>DASREB010000304.1:0-8897 GCA_035652275.1 Burkholderiales bacterium | reverse complement strand
TGCTGCTCGACCTCGGGCTGCCGAAGAAGGACGGCCTCGCGCTGCTCGAGGGCCTGCGCCGGCGCGGCAAGCGCATTCCGGTGCTGATCATCACCGCGCGCGACGCGGTGGCCGATCGCGTGCGCGGCCTCGATCTCGGCGCAGACGACTATCTGGTGAAGCCGTTCGAGCTCGACGAGCTCTCGGCGCGCATCCGCGCGCTGCTCAGGCGTCACGCCGGGCGCGCCGAGCCGGTGATCGAGTTCGGCGGCTTCCGCCTCGATCCGACGACACGCAAGGTGAGCTACCTTGGGCGCGACGTGAATGTCTCCGGACGCGAGTTCTCGCTCCTCACGGCGCTGCTCGAGCGTCCGGGGCGGCCGCTCTCGCGCGCCCAGCTCGAGGAGCGGCTCTATGGCTGGGGCGAGGAGATCGCCAGCAACTCGGTTGAAGTGCACGTGCATAACCTGCGCCGCAAGCTCGGCGAGCGCGCGATCCGCACGGTGCGTGGCGCGGGCTACGTGATCGACGAAGCTCCGGCCGAGGCGTGTCGATCCGCCGCAAGCTCCTCCTAGCGCTGCTCGCGGCGGTCGTTGTCACCGGCCTCGCGGCGAGCGGCGCGACCTGGCTGGAGGTGCGCCGCCAGGCGAACGAGCTCTTCGACTATCAGCTCGAGCAGATGGCGCTCTCGCTCGCCGACCAGCCGCTCGCGGCGAGCGCCGAGCTCGTGCCGCAGCTCGGCCTTGGACAGGACTACGTGGTGCAGGTGTGGGATTCGGGCGGCGTGCTCGCCTACATCTCGAAAAACGGCGCACCGCTGCCGCCGTCGACTTCCGGCTATGACAACGTCGCCCTGGACGGCGAGGACTGGCGCGTCTTCACGCTGCAGACGCCGGACCGCACCATCCAGGTCGCCGCGCCCGCCGAGCTGCGCAGCGGCCGTGCCACCGCGATGGCGCTTCGCATCCTCGTGCCGATCCTCGCCACCATTCCGGTGTACGGGCTCATCATCTGGCTGATCGTCGGCGAGGGGCTGCGGCCCCTCTACGAGATCGCGCGCGCCATCCGCCGCCGCCAGCCGGCCTCGCTCGAGCCGCTGCCGGAGCGCGGCCTGCCCGACGAGGTGGCGCCGATGGTGACGGAGTTGAATGCGCTGCTCGAGCGGTTGCGCGACGCGCTCGAGCGGCAGAAACGCTTTACCGCGGACGCGGCGCACGAGCTTCGCTCGCCGCTCACCGCGCTGCAGGTGCAGCTCGACATGCTGTCGCGCGCGCGCACTGCGGAGGAGACGCGCGACGCCCTCGACGCCCTGCGCGCCGGCATGAAGCGGGCCTCGCGCCTGGTCGAGCAGATGCTCACCATGGCGCGCCTCGAGCCCGAAGCGCCGCTCGCGCAGCCCGCCGCCGTCGCGCTCGACGCGCTTGCCTCGCAGGTCGCGGGCGAGCTCGAGCCGCTCGCCGAGGCGCGGCGCATCGAGCTCAGGCTCGAGCGCCTGGAGCCGGCGCGCGTCGCGGGTGACGCGACCGCGCTGCACGCGCTCGCGCGAAACCTCGCCGACAACGCCATTCGCTACACGCCGTCCGGCGGCGCGGTGCGCCTCGCGGCGTTCTCCGAAGAGGGGCACGCCGTGCTGCAGGTCGAGGACACCGGCCCGGGAATCCCGGCCGAGGAACGCTCGCGCGTGTTCGATCGCTTCTACCGCCTGCCCGGCTCGGGCGCCGACGGCAGCGGCCTCGGCCTCGCCATCGCCAAGCAGGTCGCGGACGCGCACGGCGCCGAGATCGCGCTCGCCGATGCCGCCGGTGGGCACGGCTTGCGCGTCACGGTGCGCTTCAAAGCCGTAAGCGCCGCTTAAGTGCCGCGACGTAGATTGGCCGCATGTGGGACCAGAAAGTGATCGACGCACTGCCGTTCGCCGTACCGGGCCTCGCCGTGCTGTTGCTGACGGCGGCCTATCTCGTGCTGTACGCCGCGATCTAGCAGGAGCTTTGCAATGAAACCTTCCCGCCGCATCTGGCTGAAGCAGCTTGGCGTGGGCGTCGCGCTCGCGCCATGGCTCGCGCGCGCTGCGCTGGCGCAGGCAAAAGCGAGCAAGCAGGCGATGAAGTACCAGGACCAGCCGAACAATGGTCAGCGCTGCGACACCTGCATGCAGTTCGTTCCCGGCGCGAGGCCGGGCGCGAACGGCACGTGCAAGGTGGTCGACGGGCCGATCAGCCCGAACGGCTGGTGCATCGCTTACGTGAAGAAGACCTAGTCGATCGGCAGCGCCGCCTGCTGCTGCGCATACACGCGGCAGCCTTCGATGAACGCCGCGGTCGTGCCGGTGCAGTCGTCCGGATCGCGGATGCGGTTGCGCGCCGCCCACTGGTAGCCGGCCTTGTCTTCGGCGCAATCAGCCGCCGGGCACGGATAGCCGCCGAAGGTCATGGCTGCCGGCTACTTCTTGGCGGCCGCGGCAGGTTCGCGTTTAGCCGGCTGCTCATCGTTGGCCGCGCCGGCGGGCTGCAGGTAAAGCGCGAACGACAGCGCCGCGGTGATCAAGGCAAGTGTCGGTAGCTGTTTCACAGGTTCAGGCAACAGTTTCTGTCGGTACTTCCGTGACCCGCAGGTCAATGACCAGCGGCTGGCCGCCGCGCATGACTTCGACGGTTGCCGCGCTGCCGGGCGCGCTATCCAGCACCAGCCGCTCGAATTCGCGCACGTTGGCGACGCGCTTGCCGTTATAGCTGACGACGACATCGCCCTGGCGCAGGCCGGCCGCCTGGCCGGCGGGCCCAACGGCGCTCACCACCACCTGTGCGCCGCTGGCGCCGACCGCCGCGCCGATGCAGCCCGGGATCGGGCTGTCATAGCCGCTCGTGGGAATGGCGGCCACCGGGTCGGCGGCGCAGCCGATCGCGATCCATGCGGCCGCCACGGCGCTCCCGCGGCCCAGCCAGGCTCTCAGGCTCATGGCCCTAGAGCATGCCAAGCGGACCATTAAGCCAAGCTTAATTTCTGCAGGAACATGGTTTGCAATAGGCGTCCCATGCTCCGTGCCCGGTTCGCTACCACCTTCGTCGCACTCTTGGCGGCCCTTTCCACACAGCCGGCCGCGGCGCAGTCTGCGCCACAGGGCAACACCTCAACCGACACCAACGCTGCGAGCCAGCCGGCGCCGGCGCGCTCGGCGGCCACCGGCGGCAGCGCCGTGGTGCGCGACGAGGCGCTGACCAACCGCCTGTTCCGCGATCTCGACCGCAACGGCGACGGCTATCTGTCACCGGAAGAGCTCAAGAGCGATCAGGCGCTGAACAACAACTGGATCGCGGTCGACCGCAACCGCGACGGCCGCATCTCCCGCTCCGAGTTCGAAGCCGTCGGCACCCGCTAGCCGCTCAGCGGCGCGTGGCCAACAACGAAGAAGAACGCCGCGCAGGTCTTACTTTCGGCGGCAATCTGCGCGCGGCCGTGTTCGGCGTAAGCGACGGCCTGGTCTCGAATACCAGCCTGATCATGGGTGTGTCGGGCGCCTTCGCCGACCCGCGCACGGTGCTGATCACCGGCGCGGCCGGGGTGCTGGCGGGCGCGCTGTCGATGGCCGCTGGCGAATACGTGTCGATGCGCTCGCAGCGCGAGCTCTTCGAAGAGCAGATCGCGCGCGAGGAAGAAGCGCTCAAAACGCACCCGAAGGAGGAGATCGATGCGCTCGCGCGCATCTACCATCGGCGTGGCCTGCCGCTCGATGTCGCCCGCCGCATCTCGAAAGCGCTGTCGGCGGACGAGCGTGCGGCGCTTGAGACGCACGCGCGCGAGCATCTCGGCTTGAATCCCGAAGATCTCGGCTCGCCGGTCGGTGCCGGGATCTCGTCTTTCGTGTCGTTCGGCCTCGGCGCGACGGTGCCGCTCCTGCCGTTCATCCTTGGCGCAGCAGGTCACGCGTTCCTTCTCGCCATCGTGCTCGCGGCGATCGGGCTTTTCGTGGTCGGCGTGGCGTCGAGCTGGGTCACGAGCCAGGCGCGCCTGCGCGGCGGGGTGCGGCTGCTCGTCTTTGGCGGCGGCGCGGGGATCGTGGCCTACCTCATCGGCAAGCTGCTCGGCGTGTCGGTATAGCAGGCGCGTCTGACGCGCCGGCGTCAGATCTCCTTCATCACCTGCGCGTAGGAGAGCAGCGCGAAGAGCGCGGTGCCGCCGACAATGTTGCCGATTAGCACGGGAAGCGCGAAGGCCCCGAGCATCGGGCCGATGCCCAGGCCGTCGCCTGCCACCAGCACGAAGGCCTCGACGCTGCCCGCGACGATATGCGCCGCGCCGGACAGGCCGATGAGATAGGTCATGACCGCGACCACCTGGAACTGCGCGCCGCTCGACGCCGGGATCAGCCAGACCATCGCTGCCATGAGAAAGCCAGCGGTGATGCCCCTAAAGAGAAGGCCCAGCGCGTCGTGGTCCAGGCTCTCGCGCGCGATCGACATCATCGCGACGCGCACGTCCGGGTCGAGCACCGGCGTGAAGCTGCAAAAGAGCGCGGCGAACAGCGTGCCGGCGAGATTCGCCAAGAGCACGATCGTCCACATGCGTCCCGCGCGCCAGAAGTTGTCGCGCGTCGGCTCGGCGATCACCGGCAGCACCACGGTAATCGTGTTCTCGGTGAAAAGCTGCTGGCGCCCGAGCACCGCCATGAGAAAGCCGACCGGATAGCCGAGGCTGCGCACGAGCGAGCGCCACGAGGCGTCGGGCAGATGCATCTCGATGAGCGCCATCGCGAGGAGCGAAAAGCTCATCGACAGTCCCGCCGCCACGCCGGACCACCAGAGCGACGTGGCGGGGCGCTGCATTTCCTCCTCGCCGTAGCGGCGCACGATGTCGTAGATGACCGGCGTGCGCGGTGTGCTGCGCTCTTCGATGTGCTCGATCTGGCGCTCTTCTTTGTTCTCTTTGCGAGCCACGGCCTTTAAGGTACATATCCCGCCGCGATCCTGCCATCGTGGCTTGCTTGATCACAGCGCTCCTCAATCGGCCACGAACGAATCTTGCTCGCCCTCCAGTAGCGCCATCTCGGCGCGTTCTCAACGTTTCCAAGAGGGACTCTATGACGCTTGATGGAAAACGCGTTGCCATTCTTGTCGCCGAAGGCTTCGAGCAGGTCGAGATGACAGGGCCGCGCAAGGCGCTGACCGACGCCGGCGCGAAGACCGAGATCGTCTCGCCGGCCGAGGGCGAAGTGCAGGGCTGGCATCACTTCGACAAGGGCGACCGGTTCAACGTCGACGTTGCTGTCGACGCGGCGAATGCGAACGATTACGACGCGCTGCTGCTGCCCGGCGGGGTGGCGAACCCCGACCAGCTGCGCGGTAATCCGAAGGCGGTGCAGTTCGTGCGGCAATTCGTGCAGAGCGGAAAGCCTATCGGCGTGATCTGCCATGGCCCGTGGACGCTGATCGAGGCGGGCGCCGTGAAAGGCTGCACCATGACCTCGTGGCCGACGCTCAAGACCGACCTGATCAACGCCGGGGCGAAGTGGGTCGACCAGGAAGTCGTCGCCGACCGCGGCATCGTCTCGAGCCGCAAGCCCGACGACATTCCGGCCTTCAGCCGGAAGCTCATCGAGGAAATCGGCGAAGGCCGGCACGCGCAGCGCCGCGCCGCCTAGCCTGGCGAACGAAGAACGCGGGTCGCGCCCGCAGGTGCGAGCGGGTGACCCGCGATCCAAGCGTTCCTAGGGATAAGTGCCGCGCTTGCCCTTTTTCATCGCATCGGTCTTGTGGTCCGTGCCGACGTGCAAACGCTGCTGGTTCAGCCGCAGCTTCTCACGATTGACATCGCCGGAGGGCTCGATGGCGTCCGCCTGGTTGCGCCGCCCGGGTGTGCCGGGCATCTGCCGCCGCCCTTGCTCCACGGCGCTCTGCTGGTCGGTCTCCGAGCCCTTGGGTTTCTCGCTCATGGCGCCTCCGTTGTATGGAATGAGCTCGAGCGAGCAAGCCGCACACCCGTTTGTGGTCGCGGGGCACGTGATGTGCAGCGTAGCGGTGCGCGCCACATCAAGAAAAAAATACTCTTAAGCGATAGCTTTTACCGCGCTGGTACGGCATATGCAGCGTGGCGCGCGTGATGAAGAGTTACGAGATCGCGGCGCCGGCGCACATCGCGCGCGAGGCGTGGCGGCAGTTCGTGCATGCGGGCGAGTTCCTCCCCGAGCTGCAGGATGTGCGCTTCGACCCCTTGGACGAGCATCGCAGCCGGCTCCGCGTCACCGGTCTGCTGGATGCCGATACGTTGGCGATCGACGCGGTGGTACAGCGCTTTCGCAACGAGCTTGCGCGCCAGGGCCTTAATTATTCCGGTTAGTCGCACCTCTCACGACGTCGAAATTTTTTCTTGTGACGTGCGATCGGTACGCGTTGCGGCATACGGTGCCGCGCACGTCGACCATGATGAAGTGAGTCCAACCACTGCACTGGAGCGAGACATGGGCGCGATGAACGAATTCAAGGTGCTCGACCCCGAGGGGCACTCGAGCACCACCTGGGATCCGGCAGATGCAGAAGAAGTGGAGCGCGCGCGGCGCGACTACGAAGCGCTGGTGCGCCGCGGCTACCGCGCTTTTCGCCTCGACCAGCAGGCGGAAGGGCGTACCCAGGAGCGCTTCGATCCCGAAGAAAAGCAGACGCTGCTGGTGCCGCCGATCCATGGGGGGTGAAGGGCTCGCCGCGCGGCTGCGCGGCTGGCTCGCCGGCGTGGCGCGCCTGAGCGCGCAGGTCGCTGAGCACCGGGCGCGAACCCGGTTCAGTGCACAGCATCACGCCGCGGAGCGCGCCCGCCGGCTGCTCGTCGCCTGCCTGAGCACATCGCAGCGCTCGGAGTTCGAGCGAACGCTGGGCTTTCGCGTGCGCGGCGCCAGCGGTCGCCTTTATCGGATCGGCTACAGCGCTACCGCCAACATCGAGGTGCTCGACGAGACGGGCGAAGTGCAGCACCGCTTATGCGCTGGCCCCGATCGTGTGCCGACGGCAGCCGTGCTACTCGCGCAGAAGCTGATGCTGGAGGCTCGCGAAGCCGAATTCCTGCGGATCGCCGTGCGCCATCCGGCCGTAATTGCGCCATTCGCGGCACGGAGTTTGCAGCATGCGCTGCATGAAAGTTAAAGATGCGATGAGCCGCGATGTGCGCGTCATGCGGCCAGCCGAGACGCTGTACGACGCGGCGCGCGCCATGGAGGCGATGGATATCGGCGCGCTGCCGGTGGCCGACCAGGATCGCCTGATCGGCATCGTCACCGACCGCGACCTGGTGGTGCGCGCGCTCGCCCGCTGCAAGGGCCCGACCACGCGCATCCGCGAAGTGATGAGCGCCGAGGTGCGCTACTGCTACGAAGACGAGGACCTCGCCCACGTCGCGGCCACCATGGCGCAGTTGCGCGTGCGGCGGCTGCCGGTAGTGGATCGGGACAAGCGCCTGGTGGGCATCCTCTCGCTTAGCGACATCGCGCTGGTCGAAGGCCGCGAGGCCGCGGGCGAGGCGATCAGCGGCGTGTCGCGGCCCGGAGGGCCGCACTCACAGACGACGCGCGCCTAGCCCGGTTGCTCGGCACGTAGCCATGGCTCGCCGGGCCAAGAGGTGGCTTTTCTTCACCGCCGGCGCCGCGGTGCTGCTGGTCGCGCTTTACGCCGCGCTCGGCTATCTGGTTGCGCCCTCCCTAATCCGCAACGCGCTCGTCGAACGCGCCGCGCAGGCCGGCTTGGATCTGCGCCTCGGCGCCATCGCCACGCATCCGTTCACCGCCGCTCTCGACGCCCGCGACGTGGAGCTCGCCACGCCCGCCGGCGAGCGCCTCGCGAACGCGCGGCGCGTAACCGTCGAGCTGCAATTCGCCTCACTCTGGCGCCCGGCGTGGCTGCTAAGCCGTGTTGCGCTCGAAGAGCCGGCGCTCTATGCGTTGCCGGTGACGCGCCGAGCCGCCGGACAGACGGCGCCGGCGATGCCGCGGGTCGTCGTGCGCGAGCTTGCGGTAGAGCGCGGCGTGCTCGCGCTGCCAAGCGTGCCACGCCTTGAAGCGCTGCAAGTCAACGTGCGCGACCTCGCGACGCTTCCCGGGCACGACAATGCCTACAGCGCGTCCGCCGCGATCGCGAGTGGCGGCAGCGCACACACGCAGGGCCGGCTGTCGCTCGCGCCGTTCGAAGCAAGCGGCGAGCTGGAGATCAAGCGGGGCGCGCTCGCCGAGGTGTGGCGCCGTCTTGCGAGCGGCAGCGGGGACTTGCCGGCCGGCGAAATTACGGGCTCGCTTCACTATCGCTATGCCGACGGGCGGCTCGCGCTCTCGCAGGTGAATGCAGAGGCGGGGCTGCGCTCTGGCGGCGCCCTCGCGCTTCGCGGCACGGCCACCACCCCACCGCTCGACGGTGAGCTCCAGGTGAGCGCGAAAGACGTGCCGCTTGCGCTTGCGCAACCGTGGGTCAAGACTGCTGCGCGCATCAGGGCCGGCACGCTTGCCGGGCAGGGATCCCTGCGCCTGGGCGCAAAGCCGTACCTGGAAGGCAGCGCCGCGATCCGCGATGCACGTGTCGATGGTCCGCAGGGCGAGCTCGTCGGCTGGCACAGCCTGGCGGGCGCAAATTTGCGGCTCGATTTCGCGCCACTCGCGGCGCACGTGCGCGAGCTCGTGGTGCAGGGGCCCTTCGTGCATGTCGTGATCGGCCCGCAAGGCGAGCTCAACCTCGCGCGTGCTTTTGCAGGCGGCGAACCAGCGGCGAAGAAAGCTGAGCCGCCGACAGTCTCCGTCGATCGCCTCACCGTACAAGCAGGAGAGCTGCGCTTCGAGGACCGCTCGTTGCAAACGCCATTCGCCGCCACGGTGCAGGACCTTGCCGGCGCGATCACCGGCTTGGGCACGGGTCGCGATAGCGCCGCGCAGGTAGTGCTGACCGGGCGCGTCG
>DASREB010000303.1:0-6236 GCA_035652275.1 Burkholderiales bacterium | reverse complement strand
CGGCGCCGGCCCTCATCGACGTTTCACTCGCCGTCGCCAAAGGCGAAACCGTGTGCGTCGTCGGGCCGAACGGCGCCGGCAAGACGACGCTGATCAATGCCATCGCCGGCCTGCATCGCATCGACGCCGGCGCGATGCGCCTGGAGGGGCGCGACGTTTCGCGGCTTGCCGCGCATCGCTATTGCGGCCGGGGCATCGCCATCGTGCCGGAGGGTCGGCGCCTTTTCACCGGCATGACGGTGCGCGAGAACCTGGAGCTCGGCGCATTCCACCGCACTGCGCGCGCTCACCGGGAGCAATCGCTCGCGCGAGTTTGCGCCCTCTTTCCCGTGCTCGCCGAGCGGCTGGAGGCGCGCGCCGGCGCGCTCTCGGGCGGGCAGCAGCAGATGGTCGCCATTGCCCGCGCACTGATGGCGGAGCCGCGGCTGCTGCTCCTCGATGAGCCGTCGCTTGGCTTGGCGCCGCTGATCGTCACCGCACTCTTCGAAACGATCCGCACGATCGCCGCGAGCGGTGTCACGATGCTGCTCGTGGAGCAGAACGTGGCGATGGCGCTTGAAGTGGCGGGCCGCGCCTACGTGCTCGAGGAGGGCCGCATCGCGGCCGTGGGCAGTCCGGCGGAGCTGCGCCGCCGCCCCGAAATTAGGCGTGCTTATCTTGGCTTGTCTGAGGAGGCTCGATGATCGAGAGAAGGCAGTTCATCGCGGCGATCGGCGCAATCGGCGCCGCGGCGCTCATACCTGGCTGCGCCGCCGTGCGCGAGGCACGCGAGCGCCGGCTGGTCGATACGCATCACCACTTCTATGCGCCGGAGTACCAGAAGGCGTGGCTCGACTGGGAAGAAAAACGCAGCATCCCGCATTTCCCGCAGCAGGTAGGCTGGTCGCCCGCGCGCTCGCTCGAGGAGTTGGACAAGGCCGGCGCGCAGACGGCGATTCTCTCGCTCGCCTCGACACCCGGTGTGTGGTTCGACCTGCCGGCGGCGGAGGCGAACCGCATGGCGCGCCTTTGCAACGACTATGGCGCCGACATGGTGCGCGCGTATCCCCGGCGCTTCGGCCTCTTCGCCACGCTGCCGATGATCGATGTCGATGCCTCGCTCAGGGAGATCGAATACGCCTTCGACACGCTGAAAGCAGACGGCGTCGGTCTGCAGACCAACTATGGCGACAAGTGGCCCGGCGACGCGGTCTATCGGCCGGTGTTCGACGAGCTGAACCGCCGCAAAGCGCTTGTTTACTTCCATCCGCTGGTCGCGAGCTGCTGCGCTCGCCTTAGCGTCGGCACTTTCCCGGCAGTGATCGAAGTGCCGCACGACACGACGCGCGCGGTGGTCAGTCTGCTGCTCTCCGGCAGCTTCGCGCGCTATCGGGATATCCGCTGGCTCTTCTCGCACGCGGGCGGCACGGTGCCGATGCTCACCGGCCGCATGGATTCGTTCTTCCGCTTCCGCAAGGACATCAACCAGATCGCGCCGCAGGGCGTCGAAGCGGAGTTTCGCCGGCTGCACTACGACACGGCGAACGCGACCCATCCGGCGTCGATGGCCGCGCTGCTCAAGGTGGTGCCCGACAGCCAGGTGGTGTTCGGCAGCGACTATCCGTACTTCTCGCCCGCGCCGCAGGCGCAGGCGCTCGAAGCGCTCGGCCTGTCCGCCGCGCAGGTGAGCGCGATCGAATCCGGCAATGCGATGCGGCTCATTCCGCGGCTCGCCAAATCATGAGCTACCGTCTCCTCACCTATGCGGCCGGCAAAGGCGCCCGCGCCGGCATCCTCGTCGGCGATCGCGTATACGACGCCGGTGCCAGTGTGCTGGCTCTGCTGCAGGACTGGCCGGGGGCCAAGAGCGCGCTCGCGAAGCTCGCAAAGAAGCCGCGCGGCAAGGCGACGCCGCTCAGCCGCGCAAAGCTGCTCGCGCCCGTCCTGTACCCGGGAAACATCTACTGCGCCGGCGCCAACTACACCGACCATGTCGCCGAGATGGAGCGGGCCCAGGGCCGGGAGCCCGGCCCGACGATGAAGGAACGCGGCGAGAAGCCGTGGCACTTCATCAAGACCACGCAGAGCTCGGTGGTCGGCCCGAACGCGACGGTGAAGCTGCCCGCCTATTCGCAGGCGGTCGACTGGGAGGTGGAGCTCGTCGCCGTGATTGGCCGGAAAGCGAAAGACGTGCCGGTGGAGAAGGCGCTCGGCTGCGTCGCGGGCTACACCATCGCCAACGACCTCTCGGCGCGCGACGTGATGCGGCGGGAAAAGAATCCGCCGACCTCACCCTTCCATTACGACTGGGTGAGCCAGAAGTGCTTCGATGGCGCCTGTCCGCTCGGACCGTGGATCGTGCCGGCGAGCGAGATCCCCGATCCCCAGCGCCTCGGCATCAGGCTGTGGGTGAACGATGAGCTGATGCAGGACTCGAACACCTCGCAAATGATCTTCAATACCGCCGAGCAGATCGCCATGCTCTCGTCGCGCGTCACGCTCCATCCGGGCGACCTCATCCTCACCGGCACGCCCGCCGGCGTCGGCATGGGCCGCAAGCGCTTTCTCAAGCCCGGCGAGCGCGTGCGCCTGTGGGTCGAGTCCATCGGCGAGTTCAGCCACAAAGTCAGCTAATCGGTGTCAGGCACCAATTACGCGGGAAATCGGTGCCTGACCCCGATTTATTGAATCGTGATGTGCGCGTCGCGAATGACGCGCGACCAGCGCTCGGTGTCTTGCCGGATGACGTCCGCCATCTCGCGCGGCGTGTTGCCCACCGGCTCCGCCTGCAGCTCGGTGAGGAAGCGGCGGAAGTCCGGCGCGCGCACGGCGCGCCCCACCGCTGAAGCGAGTGTCTCCGCAATGGCGCTCGATGTGCCGGGCGGCGCGACGAGCGCCATCCACGTCTCGGAGCGAAAGCCCGGTAGCAACTCCGTGATCGCCGGCACGTCGGGGAACGCGGGCACGCGTCGCTCGCCGCCGACGCCGAGAAGCCGCAGCTTGCCGCTCTTCACGTGCGGCATGGCGGTAATGAGATTGTCGAACATGAGATCGACCTGGCCGCCGAGGAGATCGGTCATTGCAGGCGCCGTGCCTTTGTACGGCACGTGCAGGAGATCGATGCCGGCCATCGACTTGAAAAGCTCCGCCGACAGATGCGAGCTCGTGCCGTTTCCTTGCGAAGCAATGGCGAGCGCTGCTCGCGGCTCGCGCGCGGCGCCGATCAGCTCCGCGATGCTGGCGGCGCGCAACTTCGGCCCCGCGAGCAGCACGTTGGGATACGTCGCGATGACGCTGATCGGCACGAAGCGCACGGGATCAAACGCCAGCTTGTAGAGCAGATGATTGATCGTCAGCAGATGCGGCGGCGACGCGAGCAGCGTGTAGCCGTCCGGCTCGGCGCGCGCCACGTACTCCGCTGCGAGATTGCCGCCGGCACCGGCGCGGTTCTCGACCACCATCTGGTGGCCGAAGCTCGCGGTGAGCTTCTCCGCCGTAAGTCGCGTCAGCAGATCTGCGGTGCCGCCCGGTGGGAAAGGCACGATGATGCGCACCGGCTTGGTGGGATACGTTTGCGCCATTGCCGCAATGGAGACAATGGCGAGCGCCAACGACAGCAGGCGCATAGTTATTGCGCTGACCCCGAATTCAGTGCGCTGAGCTCGGCGTAGACCTCGGCGTCGATCTCGAGCGCTTCGCGATTGCGCTTCGCGTTGCGCGCGCCGCGCTCGCCCGGCATGAGGATTTCGCCGTCGGCTGGCAACGCGCGTAACGCCCGCACGAGCCGCTCGACTTCGCGCCGGAAGACGTCGCGCGGCACGAAGCGCTGCACATCGATGGCGATTACGAGCCCGTTCTGCTTGTGGCGGCCGTGGCCCTCGAGCGCCTCGGCGAGGATCGGGTTCCCGGTAAGGAGGCTCGCAAGGCACTCAGTCATCAGCGCGAGGCCCGAGCCCTTCGGCCCGCCGAGCGGCAGTGGGATCGCCGCCTTGCGCGCGTCACTCGTCGCCGTCCCATCCGCCGCGAGTGCCGTGCCTTCGGGAATCGGCGTGCCCGTGGCGCGTGCGCGCATCAGCGCGCCCATCGAGATCAGGCTCGATGCCATGTCGAGCGCGAGCGGCTCGTCCTCCCCCGGCACGGCGATCGAGAGCGGCGCGGTGCCGACCGCTGCCGCGCGCGTGCCGTGATACGCCATCAGCGGCACCGACGCCGCGAGCGCGATCGCGGCGAAACCCTCGCGCGCCGCGCTTTGCGTGTAGTAGCCGAGCGCGCCGGTATGCGTCGTCGCTTTGGCGAGCGCGAGACCGGCGCCAGCGTTGCGCGCTTTGTCGCAGGCCGCGCGCACGGCCTGCATCATCGCGACCGCGCCGGCGGCGCGATCGCAATCCAGCACCACAGCCGCCGGCATATCGACGATCCGCTTGATGGTTGGCCGCGGGTTGAGATCGCCTTTGCGGATGAGATCGATGTAGCGCGGCGCCCGCATCACGCCATGCGTATCCATGCCGCGCATCTCGGCCCAGACGAGCGCATCGGCGACGAGCGCCGCCTGCTCGGTGCTCATGCCATGGCGGGTAAAAACATCGCGCACCAGCGCCGCCAGCCGCGCCGGCGCGAGCGCGACCGTGCGCGTCATCGCGCCGGGAAATGCTGCGCGAGCCAGTCGCGCACCAGGTTGACGACGAGGCGATTGCCTTCGTTGAAGATGAAGTGATCGGTGCCGGCGACCAGATGCAAATCGGTCGGCTGCCCCGCATTCAAGAACAGGTCGACCGACTGCTCGGTCGGCGTCACGGTGTCGTTCGCCGGGTGTATCAGAAGCAGCGGGCGCGGCGCGATGCGGCCGACGACGTCATTCGCGCGAAACGCCAACATGCTTTCCACCACTTCGAATGGAAACTCGAGGATCGATCCCTGTGCGAGATGATGACGCAGCTCCGGCTTGATCGGCACGATGTCGAAGCGCGGCACCATCATCGACTCGCCTCGGCTCGCCCGCTTGCGGCCTTCTGCGAGCATCGCTTCGAACTTCGCCCACGCTTCCGGCGACTCATGCTGCTTGCGGAATTTCTTGACCCCGTCGCCCCAGCCGCCCGAAGACACACAGGCGGCAAAGCGCGGCTCGACGCCGGCGGCGTACACCGCGACCGCAGCGCCGAAGCTGTGGCCGTAGACCGCGATGCGCTTCGGGTCCACCTCCGGGCGATCCATCAGGAACTCGAGCGCCGCGCGCGCGTCCTGCACCTGCTCGAGGCAGATGACGCGGCCGCGCGTGCCTTCGCTCTCGCCGCAGCCGCGGAAGTCGAAGCGCAGCGCGACGTAGCCGAGGCTCGCATAGAGCTCGGCGGCGATGCGCATGCCTTCGCTCTCCTTGCGGCTGCCGAAGCCGTGCAGTACGAGGAAGGCGGCGCGGCGCTCGCCTTTTTTGTAGTCCGCCGGCAGATGCATCAGCCCGGCCAGCTTCAGGCCGGCTGAATGGAATTCGACGCGTTCGGTCATGCGCGCGAGCATAAACCAGCCCGCGCGCGCTGGCCGCAGCTCAGCGCCGCCGGCGAATGCGCGTGGCGCCGATCCCCGCCATGCCGGCGAGGAGCAAGGCCAGCGTCGCGGGTTCCGGGACCGCCTGGCTGACGTTGAACTCGGCGCGCACGAAATTCTCGCCTTGGAACATCTGCCCCGGCGTCGCGAAGGAGGCGCCGCCTATTGCCGTCCCTGCCGCGAGCCAGGAATAGGAGGCAAAGAAGTTGTCATTGGCAGTGTCCGGCCGGCTGATGGTGAGCATGATGCGATCTGCGCCGCTCGGCGGCGCAAATGGCGCGCTACCCAGCGTCGTGACGCTGCCGGCATCGAAGTCCTGCAGTAGGTAGCGGATTTCCGGCCCGCCGGTGTTGGGGTTGAACCGTACTTGCAACTGCACGAGCTGATGGGCGCCCCCGCCGCTCGCGTCGTTGAAGCGGACGCTGTACTCCGCGTTGTCGGGGCCGGGCGGTGCCGTCAGCGTGAAGATGCCGCTCAGGGAAAGGGTGTCATCGCTCTTCAGCCCCGCCGCGAGATTGGAAGAATTGATGTCCGATAGCAGTCTCACGCGCACCGACAGGCGAGGATCGCCTTGTGCGTTGGCGCTCAAATCGCCGTTCGCCGAATCGATGAGCAGCAGGCCGCCGGATTCCGCGGTTCCCGGGATCGTGCCGGAGACGTTGTAGGTGGCGCCGCCGTTGGGGCCGCTCGGCGGCACGAGGCCATCGGCGAACGTGTCG
>DASREB010000302.1:0-3866 GCA_035652275.1 Burkholderiales bacterium | reverse complement strand
TTCCGCCTCGAGCTTCGCCTTCGCCTCGGCCTCGCGGCGCGTGGCCTCCTCGAGCTCCTTTCGCTCCTGCTCCTTCGCCTTGGCCGACGATTCCTCGAGCGGTACGCCGCGCAGCTTGGCGATCTTGCGCTTGGCGAGCGCGGCATAGATGCCGGCCGGGAATTGCTGCACGTAGAGCTCGAAATCGTCCGGGTCGTTGCCGTCCTTGATGGCGCGCCAGAACTCGAGCTCGACTTCCTGCGTGCCGCCTGGCTGCGTAGCGGAGCCCGAGGTGCGTGAGGAATCCTGCGCCGGGGCACGCGTCACGGCCGGCGTGGGCCCGAGCGCGGCGAACTCGCCCGTCAGCACGCCGGCGACAGTCCTGTCGGAATCGTCTTCCCCCGATTTGCCCTCGAGCGCGCGCTTCAGCGCGACCGACAGGTCGCGCGCCGACTGGAAGCGCTGGTCGGGGTTCTTGGCGAGCGCGCGGTTCACCACCGCATCAAAGAGCGAGGTCACCGCGTTATTCAGCGACGAGGGCAGCGGCGGCTCTTCCTGGATGATCTTCTTCGCGATGGTCCAGGCGCCCGAGCCGGTAAACGGTTTTTCTCCCGTGAGAAACTGATAGAGGATGATGCCGGCGGAGAACACATCGGTGCGCTTGTCGACGTTGCTGCCGGTAATCTGCTCGGGCGACATGTACGCCGGGGTTCCGACCATGGTCCCGGCCTGCGTGCGCTCCACCGAAGTCTTGTCGGAGTCGGTGACGCGCGCCACGCCGAAGTCGGTGAGCTTGGTGCGCGCCTGGGCATCGAGCATCACGTTGGCGGGTTTGATGTCGCGATGGATGATGCCGGCGTTATGCGCAAAGTCGAGCGCATCGCAGAGCTCGCACATGATGCGCACCGCTTCCTTCAGATCGAAGCGCTCGTTCGCGTCGAAGAAGGTCTTTAGCTCTTTGCCCTTGATGAACTCCATGACGAGGTACGCGATATCGCCTTCCTCGCCGAAGTCATAGACCTGCACGATGTTGGGATGATTGAGCCGAGCAACGGCCTGCGCTTCCCGCACGAAGCGCATCGAGTAGTCCTTGGCCGTGTCTTCGTCGAGGTGGCTCTTGAGGATGGTCTTGATTGCCACCCGGCGCCCAAGGCGCGGGTCCACGCCTTCGTAGACGACGCCCATCGCGCCTTTGCCGATGGTGCGCTCGATGTTGTATCGGCCCAGCGTTTTAAGTTCAGGAGCCGAGGCGGCCATGGCTCGAGACTCTGGTGCATCCCCTTGTTGTGTATTGGCTAATTATCTTTGGGGGGCCGACACGCCACAAGGCAGTACGTCGGGCAGTTTGACCGCCCATCGAAGTGAATTTGCGACGGCGTGCGTGCTTTTTGACGATGAGCGCGAGACGCTCGGCAACGCGCGTGCTGCCCGCTTTTCATAGCGGGATCGCGCGCTCGATGCGGGCGGGCTGTCTTCATCCGCTGAGCTTCATCCGGCCGATGCGCAACGGCAGGAAAGTTGTAAGCAACTGTTTGTGCCGGCCGCGCAGCCGCTACGACTGCGATCTTGGCTTGGGAACGGGCTTCGCCTTGCGCTTGGGCGCCGCCTTGGGGCGTGGTTTTGGCGCCGCCTGGAGCTTTTTCGGAGCTGGCTCGGACCTTTGTTGCGTTGCAGAATCCGTTGGTTGCGCCTTACCCGTCGGGCCGGCGAATCCGAGCGCGGCACCGAGCATGCCGGCCGCGAGAAGCCACGGCGCGGCGCGCCCGCGCCTCATTCGCAAAAGAACTCGATCACGTCGGTGGCGCTGGCGCGCGACTGGCCGAAGGCGATCCAGCCGTGGCCGCGCAGCGTGAACTCCTCACGGCGAAGCACGATCTCCTTGTCGCCTTCGATGGTGACGAAGGTACCGTTCGCGCTGTGGTCGGTAAGGATGAACTTGTCGAGTCGCCGTTCGATCTTGCCGTGGGCGCGTGACGCCATGCGTTCTTTGATCACCAGGTCGGCCGCGGCATCGCGGCCAAGCGCGAGCGCCGGGCGCTCGGCGGAGAGCACGAGCTCGCTTCCCTGCACGAGCAGCCGCAGCTTCGTGTTCTTCGACTTGTACACCGATTTCTGCGAAGCGAGCGTCGTCATGTCCTCGCTTTGCTGCCAGATCAGCTCGTAGACCTGGATTTCCTGCGCCTTGCCTTTGACCTGGATCGTGGTGATAGCGCGCGTCGCGGCCTTGAGCATCGGCGACATCAGCATCACGGTGTCGCGCGCGGTAATGATTTGTCCTTTCGTCGCCACCCCGGCAAGCCGCGCCGCAAGATTGACCGCATCGCCGAAGATATCGCCGTCGCGCTCGACCACCGGCCCGTGGTTGAAGCCGATGCGGATGCCGATTTGCGTGTTGCCGACCGGCGGCAGCTCCGCGATCGCGCTCTGCATCTCGATCGCCGCGTCGGCCGCCTGATCGGCCGTGGCGAATGCCGACATCACTTCGTCGCCGATCGTCTTGATGACACGCCCTTTGGCGCCGAGGGTCTTGTCGCGCATGATGCTCACGCACTTCTCGATAGCCGCGTGCGCGACCGCGTCACCCGCCGTCTCATAGAGCTTGGTGCTGCCGCTGACATCGGCGAACAGCACCGAGACTTCGCTGAGCTGCTCCGCCATCTACCCGCGCCCGCCTCCCTTGGGCAGGCATTCTACCGGGAAAAAAAATCGGGGCGCTCCTCGCGCCCCGAGCCTCCTCTCACCGCGCTTCCTCAATTCTTGCAAGGCCGCGCCTCGCGACTTTCCTCCAAGCAGTCGGGTGTTGAAATACCGGTCTCGTCGATGCGATGGTCCATCGGCGGCGTGGTGCCGACGTCACCGGCGAAGCCGTAGTCGATCTGCTTCGCCACCGAGTCGGTGGACTGCGCATCCTTCAGGGCCTGGGATGCGATCTGGCTCACTGTCGAACTGATCGATCCGACGATTGCGATCACCGTGCCGCACGCCGGCCCGCCGATGCACGCGCCGTTGAAGATGACGTTCGCATTTGGGTTGGTCGTCTGGAAAAGGGCGGGCTGCGGCGCGCCGGTCAAGTTCCAGCTGTTCGCGGTTCCGGTCATCGTCAGCGTTGCGGGGACGGAAAGATTGAGCGCAGTAATATCGACCGCGCTGTTCAGCGTCGCGCCGCTACCGCCGGAGGAGAGCGTGCCGGTCACGTTGCCGGAGCCGACCGAAAGATTGAAGGTACCGCCGGCGGCGTCGGTGATGTTTTCGAATCCTGCCCAGCTCAAGCCGCCGCTGTTGCCAGCGTTCTGCTCCGTGAGGCTGTACGTCGCGCCGCTGCCCGTGATGGTGTCGCCGTTCGCACTGCCGCTGACCGACGTGATGCCGGTGCGCGTGCCACCGACGCCGGTCGTTGTGCCGCCGGCGCCCGAGAGGCTGACCGTGACCGGGCTCGTATAGCCGGCGTAGTTCATCATGCCGTTCGTGCCGCCGCTCAGGTTGCCGCTGAGTGAGCCATTGCCGCTGCCATGCATGTTGAATGTGCCGGTAGCGAGATCGGTAAGGTTTGCCATGCCGGCAAATACACCGGATAGATTCGTCACCGAACCCGTATTCGCGCCGTTCAGCGTCCAGGTCGCGTTGGTGGCGCGCAGCGTCCCAGTGCCGAGGTCTGTCAGGTTTTCGAAAGACCCCCAGCTCACCGCGCCGTTATTGCCAGCATTCGCTGCGGTCACGGTATAGGCCTGGTTCGTGCCGGTAATGCTGTCGCTTCCCGCGCTGCCTGTCACCGAAGCAACGCCACTCCAGCCCGCCATGCCGGTGCTGCCAGCGCCATTGAGATTGAACGTTACGGGAGTAGCGTAGCTCGCATAGCTGACGGTGCCGCCGACGGCGCTCAGATTCCC
>DASREB010000301.1:0-2588 GCA_035652275.1 Burkholderiales bacterium | reverse complement strand
GTGCCGAGCTTCGGCAGCCGGTTGATGATCGCGCCCGGCACGCTGGAAGCCATGCGCAGCACCTGGTCGAGCGGCAGCCCGAGGGCGAGGAACTTGCTCATCACCCAGGTGAGATAAGGCATTCCGGGCGTGTTGCCCGAGGCGACGTGGATGTCGGACGAGATGGTGTCGGGAAGCAGGCCTTCGCGTATCGCCGCTTCCGCCACCGTGAAGTCGAAGCTGCCGCCGCCGTGACCGATGTCGAAGATGACGCCGCGCTTCTTCGCCGCGTGCGCCTCCGGCAGCACCTTGCCGTCCTGCACGATGTTGGTAAAGCGCCCGGCGTTGTTCGGCGCACCGCTGAAGCAGTGCGTGAGGATGTCGTCCTTGCGCAGCGTATTGAGGATCTCGCGCATCAGCTCGGGCGTCGCCACGCCGCCGATGTGGCACATCACGCGCGCGCCGCCGCCCGCGATCTCGGTGGCACGGATCGCGCGCTTGAGCGGCTCGAGCCCCGCCTGGTTGATGACGTTCTCCGACATGCGCACCTTGACGCCGATCGCGATGTCGGCGTTCTCCGCCACCGTGCGGCCGCACTCCTCGGGATGCGCGAAGCCGAGATGGAAGAGCTCCGGCTCCGGAAATCCGGCAAGGCCGATGTTGGCGATGTGCACGAAGGCATACAGGCGCGTCCTCGTCTGCGCCTGCACATAGCGCCGGAACGCGGCGAAGTTGTTCGCGCCGGCGTCGCCGGCCGAGACCATCGTGGTGGTTCCCTGGTAGGGCACGAGCTCATCGGCCGGAATGCCGAGCGCCGAGCCGTACGGGTAGACGTGCGAATGCAGATCCACCAGCCCGGGCAGCACGAGCTTGCCGCTCGCATCGAGCGCGCGCAGCGCGCGCGCCACCGGGATGTCCGCCTCCAGCGCCTCGATCCTGCCGAAGCGCATGCCGATGTCGCGCTTCGCGCGCAGGTTCTGCGTCGGATCGAACACCTCGCCGCCCTTGATCACGAGGTCGAACTTGTCCTGCGGACCCATCGCCGCGCGCACCGCGACCGACAAGCCGCCTGCGGCGAGCGCCGCGCCCATCCCGGCGACGAAGCGCCGCCTTCCTTGCCGTGCCATGCCTCCTCCTCCCAGAAATCGGTGTCAGGCACCGATTTCAGCAGTTAATTGGTGCCTGACCCCGATTTGAGCATGCGTGCGCCGTCGCCGAGCTCGTGCCCCACGGCGCGATTGCGGCCGGCCGCCTTGGCAGCGTAGAGCGCGCGATCGGCGCGCGCGATCCAGGCGCCGGGATCATGATCGTCGAGAGTGAGCGCCGCGTAGCCGATGCTCGCCGTGACCCGCAAGGCGCGCCGCGGCTCGACCACCGCGGATTCAATCTTGCGGCGGATACGCTCGGCAATCGCCGCCGCGCCGCTCGTGTCGATGCCGGGCAGCACCACGCCGAACTCTTCGCCGCCGTAGCGCCCGGCGATGTCGTGCATGCGCAGCGCATCGCGCAGGATCGCCGCCACCGCGCGCAGCGCCGCGTCGCCGACCTGGTGCCCATGCACGTCGTTCACCGCCTTGAAGTGATCGATGTCAAGCATCAGCAGCGCCGACGAATGCCCGATGCGCCGGCAGCGCTGAAACTCGGTCGCCACCGCCTGCTCCCAGTGCACGCGATTCATGAGGCGCGTGAGGCCGTCGATGGTCGAGAGGGTCGCCAGCACATCGTTCTGCTGGCGCACGCGACGCGCGAGGCGATAGGCGTTGTAGCCGACGATGGGCGGATACGCGAGGAGCAAGGGCAGGCTCGCCAGCACCGCGATGAAGCCCGAGTCGAGATGCACCCAGAAGTTGTTCACCAGCGCCACGAGCGCGCCGGTGGCGATCTGCGCATTCACGCAGCGCGCGAGGAAGCGGATGCCGCCGACCGCCGCCTTGTCCATTGCGAGCATCGCCACGAGCACGGCACTGGGCACGAGGTTGAAGCCGATCGCGGCCACCCACGCGCCGCCGCACGCCGAGTCGAACACGAGGTTGTGCAGCTCGCCCCGATACGGATCGCGGCCCTTGCGCGCGATGCGATAGGCGACATGCGGCCATACGTAGCCGTTCAGCGCGAGGAGCACCCAGGCCCAGAGCGGCGCCTGCGCTTCCCACAAGCCGCCGCCCACGGCGAGGGCGCCGACGCCCAGGCCCAGCACGCGCGGCAGATACATGCGGCGTGCGAAGCGCAGCCCTTCTTCCGCCGTGCGCTCGAGCGGCCGCACGCCGTCGTGCGTTTCCGTGCCGTCCACGCGTTCCCCTTTCGGCTATTGTCCGCCAAAGCCGAAGAAGCCGCTTTCAGCTGGACTCCCTAAAAGTATTGATCGCGCTCAGCGCCGTCATAGCGGCCGCTTTGCATGCAGCATTTCTTGAAACCGGCGGCCGGAACCGCACGGGCAGGGGTCGTTGCGACCCAGCTTCTCGGCGAGTTCTTTCGCGCCGTGCACCACGCGTTCGCCGCGCTGCACGCGCGATTCGGAGGGATAGCCTTTACGGCGCTTACTCGTGACCTCGAAACCGAAAGTCGAGCTTCTTCATGACACGTCCTCCTTCAAGAGGGCGCGCATTGTC
>DASREB010000300.1:0-8116 GCA_035652275.1 Burkholderiales bacterium | reverse complement strand
ACGCTGAGCGAATACGTTTGTGCTGCGAGCGGCTGCACGTACGGCGGCGAACCTGCGTTGACGCGTGTTAGCAAGCCGAAGAACGAAGCTGCTACCGAGCGCCGGTGTGGTCCGCCGTGAGCTAGCGCTGCGCTTTAACGTGAAATAGATCGAAACACTGCGGCCTATCATAGCCAAGGATTCTTGGTGCTTCGCGTCAAAGCGCTTTCAATCAGTGCGTTAACGCACTCATCGTTGCAAGGACGCCGTGTTATCCGGCGAAAAACGGGTCAACGATCTGATCTGCCGGGCGAAACGCGTTCGGCTCGGCACCGCGAGCTAAGAAGCGGAGCGCGACTACTGCTGCGTTAGAGCCAGGTGCTGAGCCCCATCTCGAACGGATGGGTCAGGAGCTCGTGCCGGGGATAGATCCGGATGCGGTAATCGAGCCGGCCGGAGAGTCCCGGCTTGAGATCGATCCGATAGCGCTGCTCGGCGCCGTCGGCGCCGGCCGCGGCGAGCTCGTGGCTGTGCTCGAGCGGTGCGCCGTCGCGCACCACGCGAGATAGCAGCAGCTCCACGCAGACGTCGTTGGTGGAGAGCCCGTTCAGCTTTACCGCCACCTCGATTGGCATCGTCTCGCCGAACTGGATGCGCGCCTTCGGCGTATCGAGCCGGCGGATGGTGACGCCGGGCCAGGCCGCATTGACCCGCGCCTTCCACGTCGCCATGGTCTTCGCCGCCGCGTAGCCCTCCGCAATGTAGCGATGCCCCTGCCGCACCGCCGGCAGATAGAACTTCGAGACGTATTCGCCGAGCATGCGCGAGGCGTCGTAGCGCGGCAGCAGCGAGGCCATCGAGCGCTTGGCGATGCGGATCCACTCCGCCGAATAGCCGCCTTCGGCGCGCTTGTAGTAAAGCGGCACGACGTTGTCCTGCAGGAGCTCGTAGAGCGTGCGCGCCTCCTCGCGATCGCGCCGGTGCTGATCGAGCTGCGGGCTTGCCGGCTTGATCGCCCAGCCGTTCTGGCCGTCGTAGCCTTCGTCCCACCACCCATCCAGAATGGAGAGGTTGATGACGCCGTTCATCCCGGCCTTCATCCCGGAGGTGCCGGACGCTTCCAGCGGATGCACCGGGTTATTGAGCCAGACGTCGACGCCGGACACGAGGCGCCGCGCGAGGTGCAGGTCGTAGCCTTCGAGGAAAAGCAGCCGGCCCTGGAACTCTTCCTGCCCGGCCATGTGCACGAGCGTGCGGATCAGCTCCTGGCCCGGCTCATCGGCCGGGTGCGCCTTGCCGGCGAAGAGAAACACCACCGGCCGGTCCTTGTCGCCGACGATGCGCCGGAAATTATCGAGGTCATTGAAGAGCAGCGTCGCGCGCTTGTACGTGGCGAAGCGCCGCCCGAAGCCGATGGTGAGCACGTTCGGCTTCGCCGGATCGCAGTAGCGCAGCAAACGCTCGAGGTGCGACTCGCTGCCGTGGTTGCGCAAATGCTGGCGCGCGATGCGATGGCGCAGCATGTGGAGCATGCGCGCCTTGATGTCCTGGCGCACGCTCCAGAAGATGTGGTCGGGAATGTCGCGGATCTTTTCCCAGATGCCGGGGTGCCCGAGCCGGTGCATCCAGCCGACGCCGAGGAAGCGGTCGAGCACCTCGCCCCACTCCGGCGCGAGAAAGGTGGTGACGTGCACGCCGTTCGTGACGTAGCCGACCGGATTTTCTTCGGGCGTCACCTGCGGCCAGAAATCCTTGAGCAGGCGCTGCGACACGCCGCCGTGGATGCGCGAGACGCCGTTGATGTAGCGCGCGCCGCGGATCGCGAGCGCCGTCATATTGAAATCGCCGCCCGCGGGCGGCCGCGCCAGCGCCGCGAGCTTCTCCGGCGCGGAGCCGAGCTCACCGAACACGCTCTTCAGATACGGCAACACGGTGCCGTCGTTGAACTGGTCGTGCCCCGCCGGCACCGGCGTATGCGTGGTGAAGACGGTGTTGGAGGCCACGGCCTCGAGCGCGGTTTCCACCGAAAGCCCATCGGCGACCAGGCTCCTCACGCGCTCGAGGATGAGGAACGCGGCGTGCCCCTCGTTGATGTGAAACACGCTCGGCTTCAGTCCCATCGCGGCGAGCGCGCGCGCGCCGCCGACCCCGAGCACCAGCTCCTGCTCCAGACGCGTGGTGCGATCGCCGCCGTACAGGCGGTGCGCGATGGCGCGGTCGCGCTCGTTGTTCTCGCGCACATCGGTGTCGAGCAGGAAGAGGCGCACATGCCCGATGCGGGTCTGCCACACCTTCACGGTGAGCTTGCGGCCCGGAAACGCGAGCTCGACCGTCAGCTCGCGGCCATCGGCGCGCACCACCGGCTCGATCGGCAGGTCGCTGAAGTCCGAGTCATGGTATTCCGCGCGCTGGCGGCCTTCGCCGTCGATCGTCTGCACGAAATAGCCCTGGCGATAGAGCAGCCCCACGGCGATGAACGGCAGCTTGAAGTCGCTCGCCGCCTTGCAATGGTCGCCCGCGAGGATGCCAAGGCCGCCGGAATAGAGCGGCAGGCTCTCGTGCACGCCGAACTCGGCGCAGAAGTACGCCACCAGCTCATCGGGCTTGAAGCCGCCGGCGCCCTGGCGGAAGGGCGGCTCGGCGTGATAGGCATCGAACGCCGCCAGCACGCGCGTGAGGCTGTCGAGGAACGCGGGATCGGAGGCGGCATCGATCAGGCGTTGCTCGTCGATGCGCTTCAGCATCGCCTTCGGGTTGTGGCCGACTGAGTCCCAGAGCGCCGGGTTGAGGCGCGCGAAGATCGCGCGCGTCGGGCGATCCCAGCTATACCAAAGGTTGCTCGCAAGCTCCTCGAGCCGCGCCAGGCGCTTCGGGATCTTGGGATTGACTTCGAGCGGGTAGCGCGTGCCGGGCTGCATGCAGCGAGCGGCGGATTCTACACAAGCAAGGTTGCGTGGCTAGTGGCGCGCCCGGTGCCGCAAGTCACATGCCGCGTCGGTTACTCGTCAGTGCATGCCGGAGCTGCCCGCCGTGCGAACTGCGCCACGGTGCGAAGCAACTCGTCGGCCATCACCGGCTTGACCAGATGCCCGGCGCCGAGTTGTTTCGCCTGTTCGCCGAGGCTCTGGTTTACCGTGAGGAACACCACCGGGATGTCGCGGGTGACCGGATCGGCGCGCACCGCCGACACGAATTCGTAGCCGTCCATGAAGGGCATGTCGATGTCGCACAGGATCAGGTCCGGCGTGCGCTCCAGCACGACGCGTCCGCCGGCCATTGCGTCCTCGGCGGCGAACACTTCGTAGCCTGCCTTGCGCAGATGCAATTCCAGCAGGTAGCGGATGAAGCGGTCGTCGTCGATCACCGCGATCCTCGCCTTCGGTGCCGTGATCGATTGCGGCGCTGCGGTCATGGGCGCGCCAAGCTAACACAGCCCTCCGGCGCCTCGCCGGGCGTGACATCCGTTGACACGCAGCGCGAAATAAGCCACAGGCGGGGCCTCGCCGGACCGCGAAGATGGCGGGATGCCGAAGGAGTTCAACCTCGGGCTCGTATTCCTGTCGTACCTCGTGGCGGTCACTGCATCGCACGTCACGCTGCTCCTCGCCGCGCGCGTGCGCGATCCGCATTCGACGCGCTGGCGGCTGTGGGTGGTGAGCGGCGGTTTCGCCATGGGTATCGGCATCTGGTCGATGCATTTCGTCGCCACCCTGGCGCTCAAGCTGCCGATCCGCGTGCTGTACGACCTCTCGCTCACGGCGCTTTCATGGGTGTTCGCCATCGTCGCCTGCAGTGCCGCGTTCATCGTCCTGCGCCGGCTTTCCGGCCGGCACCGCGAGTTCCTGCTGCCCGGGGCGCTGATCGGTATCGGCATCGCCTCGATGCATTACACCGGGGACGCGTCGATGCGTCTCTCGCCCGGGATCCGCTACGACCCGCTGCTCTTCGTCGCTTCGATCTTGATCGCGATCGGCGCGGCCACCGCGGCGCTGTGGATCGCATTTCACCTCGCCAAGCAGCGCGCCGTGTTCACCAACTTCGGCGCCGCACTGGTGATGGGCGCGGCAGTGGTCGGCATGCACTTCATCGCCGTGGCGGCGGCAAAGTTTCACCCCGACGCCATCTGCCTGGCCGCCGGGCCGCAGCTCGACGAGGTGTGGATGGCCTACACCATCGGCGGCTTCACCTTTGTCATCCTCACCGCGACGATATTGCTATCCGCCTATGACGCGCGGCTTTCCGCGGCGATCGCCGATGGCGCCGAGAAGCTGCGGCAGGCGAACGAGCTGCTCGAACGTCGGGTAGAAGAGCGCACGCAGACACTCGCGCGCGAAGAGGCGCGCAAGGATGCGATCCTGCGCACCGCGCTCGACTGCATCATCTCGATGGACGAGCGCGGCTGCATCGCGGAATGGAATCCGGCCGCCGAGCGCACTTTCGGCATCGTGCGCCAGCGCGCGCTCGGCCGCTCGCTCGCCGAGCTGATCATCCCCGAGCGGCTGCGGCCGGCGTTCCAAGCGGGCCTCACGCGCTACCTCGACACCGGCGAGCACAGCGTCATCGGCCGGCGCATCGAGCTCAGCGCGCTCCGCGCGAGCGGCGAGGAGTTCCCGGTGGAGGTAGCGATCACCGTCACGCAGGCGGGCGACGAGCGGCTCTTCACCGCCCACGTGCGCGACATCACCGAGCGCAGGCGCGCCGAACAGGAGCTGCGCCGCTCGCACGATGCCGCGCGCGCCGGCTCCGAGGCGAAGAGCGCCTTCGTCGCCACCATGAGCCACGAGATCCGCACGCCGATGAACGCGATCATCGGCATGCTCGAGCTGCTCTCGTACAGCGAGCTCAGCGCCGAGCAGCGCGAAATGCTGGCCGCGGCGCGCGATTCCAGCCGCTCGCTCCTCACGCTGATCGACGACATTCTCGACTTCTCCAAGATCGAGGTCGGCAAGCTCGAGATTCATCCGGAGGCCTGCTCGGTAGCGCGCCTGGTCGACCGTGTCAGAGCCACGTTCAAGCACGCCGCCAGCAGCAAGGGCCTGCTCCTCACGCAGCAGCTCGACCCGGCGCTCTGGCCGGTGCACCTGCTCGACCCTTCGCGGCTGCGTCAGATCCTCAGCAACCTGGTGAGCAACGCCGTCAAGTTCACCGACGCCGGGAACGTCAGCCTCGAGGTGAAGGTGCTCGAGACCACCGAGGCGCGCCAGAGGCTTTGCTTCAGCGTGCAGGACACCGGCATCGGCATGAGCGCCGAGACGCAGCAGCGCCTGTTCGAGCCGTTCCGCCAGGGTGAATCCGACACCAGCCGTCGCTACGGCGGCACCGGCCTCGGGCTCGTCATCTCGCGGCAGCTCGTCGAGCTGATGGGCGGCAGCATCCAGGTCACGAGCACGGAGGGCAGGGGTACGCGCGTTGCGGTGACGCTCTCTGCCGAGCCGGCGAGCCCGATTGCATTGCACGATGGCGCGCAGGGCTCAAGCGGCGAAGAGGCCCCGGTCGCGGTTCGCGCCCCGGCTGGCGCGAGGCTCCTGATCGTCGACGACCATCCAGTCAACCTCGCCATGCTGAAGCGCCAGTTGAAGGTGCTCGGGCTCGAAGCCGACACGGCAACGAGTGGCACCGAGGCGCTTGCCAAATGGCGCCGGGACGGCCATCTGCTCATGATCCTCGACCTGCAGATGCCCGGCATGGATGGCTATAGCGTCGCCCGCGCCATCCGCGCCGAGCAGGATCCGGCGCACAGGCCGACCGTGGTCGCCTTTACCGCCAACACCCACAGCGAGGCGCTCGACAAGTGCCTGGCCGCGGGGATGGACGACTATCTCACCAAGCCGGCGGAGCTCGCGATGCTGCGCGCGAAGCTCGCGCAATGGCTCGGTGCCGACGCACCGCTCAGGACCCCGCCGAGCGAGCCGCCTGCGGTCAGGCACGGGCGCAATCCGATCGACCGCGCGCGCGTCCAGGAGCTCGCGGGCGGGCCGGAGGGTATCGCCGAAGTCCTGCGCGAGCTCGAGTCAGGCGTGCGCGTCGACATTGCCGCGCTGCAGGTCGCGCTGGAGACCGCGGACGCCGCCGCGATACGCGCCGCCGCGCATCGCATCAAGGGCAGCGCGCTCACCATCGGCGCCGAGGCGCTGGCGAGCCTCGCCACGCGCATCCTGGAGATGCCCGCGCGCGTCGATTCGATGCAACTCATCGGCGCTGCGCATCTGCTTCTGGACGAGCTCGAGCGCGTGCTCGCCTCGGCTCGCATCCATCAGAACGCGACTTGAGAACCGCTCGGGTTCAGCTTCCTGGATCACCCGCCGCGCTCTTGCTAGCCGTCGATTTGCGCTAGCGCTTCTTTTATCTTCGCACTTTCGTCCGGGCGCACGAGCTTCGCGAGCTCCTTGCCCTCGCGCAGGAACACGAGCGTCGGCCACAGCTTCACCCCGAAGGAGCGGCCGAGGCGCCGGCCGCTCGCGTCCGCGACCTTGATATGGCGCACATGCGGATGCGCCGCCAGCGCCTCCGCGATCAATGGCTGCGCGCGGCGGCACCAGCCGCACCAGGGACTGCCGAATTCGATGAGCGTCGCGCCGGGCAGCGCGTCGACTTCCTCGCGCTTTGGCTCCGTTTGCGCGTAATCCGTGGTCAGGGCCATGAGCGGTGGCGGCAAGAAGCGTACCGCTGGACCTGCACCGTCAAACCGTTACCGTCACCCGCAGGAAGGTCGCCGGAATCGATGTCATGTCCTTGCGCGGGCTCGTGTTCTTCGCCTGGAAGAGCTCCTCAAGTTGCCGCTGCAGCTCCGCCGTGCGCCCGTTTTTCTGCGCGGCTTCAAATGCATTCATCGTCGGCCCGTAGTAGTCACGGAAGCGGCCGACGTACTCGGCCGGCGTGCCGCGAAAGTTGAACACGAACGTGTCACGCGCGAAGGCGACCTTCTGCGCCGGCACGCCGGCGGCGACGAAGCGCTCGGTGACGCTCGTCTCGACGCCCCAGGTCATCGGGCTGATGAAGCCTTCCGGCGGCGGCGGCGTGAACGCCGAGCTGATCTTCAGGATCTGCGCGACGAGCGTCGGATCGTTGGGGATCCAGTTGCCCATGATGATGCGCCCGCCGGGACGGGTGACCCGCACCATCTCCTTCGCCACATCGAACGGCTTGGGCGCGAACATCGCGCCGAAGATGCTGACGACGAGATCGAAGCTGCGATCCTTCACTCCCGCCAGGTTGGAGGCGTCGCCCTCCTGAAACCGGCAGTTGCCGAGACCCATCTCCTTCGCGCGCCGATTGCCGGCAGCGACCAGGTTGCTGGCGATATCGACGCCGAGCACATCTGCGCCGCGTTTCGCCTCGGGAATCGCGGTGGTGCCGTCGCCGCAGCCGAGGTCCAGCACCTTCATGCCCTTCGTGATGCCGAACTTGTCGACCAGCGCCTCGCCGCTTTCGCGCATGCTGTCCGCAATGCGCGTGAAGTCACCCTTTTCCCAGAGTGCCTTGTTTGGATTCACCAGCTCGCTCCTCTACGATGGACTAACGGTTCCCCGCGGCCGCCAATTTGACGCCGAGCGTCACGAAAATCGCGCCGGTCAGGCGCTGCAGCAGCGTCGCGACCCTGGCGTTCGCGCGCAGGCGGCGCGTCGTGCCGCTCGCGAGGAGCGCCACCGCGATGTTCACCACCGTCCCCTGCACGTCGAACAAGAGGCCGAGCAGCACGATCTGCGCGAGCGTCGGCCCTGCAGCCGGATCGACGAACTGCGGCAGGAAGGCGAGGAAAAAGAGCGCCACCTTCGGGTTGAGCACGTTCGTCACCACGGCTTGCGCAAAGACGGTGTTGAGCGACGCGGGCGCGACCACTGTCGTCCCGCTTGCGCGTCGCGGACGCCACAGCAGCTGCACCCCAATCACCAATAGATAGACGGCGCCTGCGATGCGCAGCACATCGTAGGCGAGCGGCACCGCGGCGAGCAGCGCCGCGAGGCCGAGCGCGAGTGCGGTGATATGGACGAGCGTGCCGGCGCCGATGCCGAGCGCGGCAACCATGCCGGCGCGGCGGCCATCGCCGACGCTGCGCGCGGTGACATAGAGCATGTCCGGCCCCGGCGTGAGATTCAGGGCGAGCGCCGCCAGCATGAAGAGCGCCAGCGTCTGCGGC
>DASREB010000299.1:0-3313 GCA_035652275.1 Burkholderiales bacterium | reverse complement strand
CGAGGTGGCGCAGCGCGCCAAGGTGTCGCGCACGCCGGTGCGCGAGGCGCTGTTTCGCCTCGAGCGCGAGGGCTATCTGCAAGTGCACCCGAAAAGCGGCTGGAGCGTCCGCGCGCTCGACTTCGAGCTGCTCGACAATCTCTACGATTTGCGCGTGGTGCTGGAGTCGGCCGCGGTGCGCCAGCTGTGCCAGGGCGAGCCGCGCCAGATGCTCGCCCGGCTGAGCAAGGTCTGGCTGGTGAGCCCGCGTCAGCGCCTCACCGACGGTGCGCGCGTAGCGCGCCTGGACGAGGAGTTCCACCACGCGCTGGTCGAATCGGCCGGTAATCCCGAGCTCGTACGCATCCACGAGGGCATCAGCGAGCGCATCCGCATCGTGCGGCGCCTCGATTTCACCCACGCCGAGCGTGTGATCTACACCTATCTCGAGCACGCGCAGATCCTGCGCGCGATCCTCGCCAGGAAACCGGCCCGGGCGGTCGGCCTCTTAACGGCGCACATCGAGCAAAGCAAGGCCGAGGTGCGCAAGATCAGCCTGCACCGGCTGCACCTCGCGCATCTCGATGCGCGGACTCGGAGCAGCGGCGGCGCCTAGCGCTCCTCCTTCGGGAAGAGCAGGTTCAACCCCATCGCCAGCAGGATCCCCATGACGATGCCGTCGGTGACGAGGATGCGCAGCGCCTGCGGCACCGCGTCGAACGCCCCCGGCGGCGCGGCCTGGATGCCCAGGCCGACGGCGAGCGCGGCGGCCAAGATCACCGCATCGCGCCGCGAATTCATGTTGCGGCCGATGATGTCGATGCCCACCGAGGCCACCATGCCGAACATGAAGAGCAGCACGCCGCCCAGCACCGCGTTCGGCATCAGGGCGATGATCGCGCCGACCTTCGGCACGAGCGCCATGACGATCAGGAAGGCGCCGCCGAAGGCGACGACGAAGCGGCTGCCGACGCCGGTAAGCGAAATGACGCCGATGTTCTGCGAATAGGAGGTGAGCGCCATGCCGCCGAACATGGCGGAGAGCGCCGAGCCCAGACCGTCGTTCGACACCGCGCCGCGGATGCGCCAGCCCTCGGCCGGCACGCCGCAGATGCGCGACACCGCGAGCGTGTGCCCGGTGGTCTCGACCGCGGTGGCGAAGAAGCAGATCACCACCGTGATCACGGCGATCAGTCCCGGCCATTCGAGCCCGCCGTAAGGGAAGAACTTCGGCAGCGTCACCCAATCGGCGCGTCCGATCGCGCTGAGGTCGATCAAGCCGAAGGCCATCGCCGCCAGGTAGCCGATGATCATCGTAACGAAGAGCGACAGCGCCCGCACGAAGCCCTTGGCGAAGCGCGTGATTGCCAGGATCAGCACGATCATCAGCGCCGCCAAGCCAAGCGTGAGCGGTTTGCCAAAGGCCGGCGTATTGGCGCCGCTCGCCACGCTGATGCCGATCTTCATGAGGCCGGTGCCGATCAGGAGGATCGTGGTGCCGGTGACGATCGGCGGAAAGAAGCGGTGCAGCTTGCCGATCAGCGGGCTCCAGGCGAACTGCACGGCGCCGCCGATGATCAGCGCGGTCATCGCCGCGGCGAGGTTGATCTCTTTGCTGATGGCGACGATCGGACCGATGAAGATGTAGAACACCCCCATCACGATCGGCAGGCGCGGGCCGATGAAGCCCATGCCCAGTGCCGAGATGATGGTGGCGATGCCGCAGCCGATCATCGTTCCCGACACCATCGCGATGCGCGTGCCCTCGGGCAGATTGAGCAGGCGCCCGACAATCAGCGGGCCGCCGACCATCGCGGTGAACATCACCAGCACGTGCTGGACGCCGAACAGCGACGCCTTGACCGCGCCGGGGTAGTCGTTCAGCTCGAAATCGAGCTTGGCGAAGCCGCGCTCGGCACCGTGCGGCGCGTGCGCGCCGGCTGCTGCCGATGGCGCTACGGGCGCTTCGTCTTCAGGTATCGCTGCTGCGTGATTACTCATGGCTGCCCCCTTGGATGAATTGCCGCCAGCCGCCCAGGCCGGTAATGTCGCGCGCGCCCTGCGTGGCGCGCGCCTCGCACAGGAATCCCTTCACCTGCTCGCCGGTCTCGAGCGTCACGGTGCCGATGCCGAGCGGCGCCGGGATCGCCGCCACAAAGCTGCCGAAGGCCGGCGTCGGCAGCTCCCAGACCTCGACCTCGATCGCGCCGCCCATGTCGGCGCGCAGCATGCCGGGACGCGGCGGCGCAAACTCCGTGAGCGCGTAGAGACGGTACTGCGGCGCGGTGCGGCATTTCTGCGCGAGCCGTGCGCCCCGCTCGACCAGCTGGTGATTCAGCGGCAGCCCCGACATGTGCGCGCCGCACACCGCCAGGCGCACGGTGTGCTCGCTCGGCAGTGTTTGGGTTTCGTGGGGCAACGGCAGTCCCGTCGCGCCCATCGTCTTCACCGCCGCGCGGTGCGCACTGTCGCCGAGCGCGCAGAGCGCCTCGTCGGTAAACGCCGGCGCAACCAGCGTGATGCCAAACGGCAGGCCGTCGCGCTGAAACCCCGCCGGCACCGCGATGGCCGCGAGGTCGAGCAGGTTCATGAAGTTGGTGTAGTAGCCGAGGTTGGAGTTGAGGCGCAGCGGATCGGCCTCGACTTCGGCGATGCGATAGATGGTGCCGGCGGTGGGCGTAACCAGGACATCGATCTCCTCCCACAGCGGCGCGCAGCGGCGC
Organism: Burkholderiales bacterium; assembly: GCA_035652275.1. GTDB lineage: Bacteria > Pseudomonadota > Gammaproteobacteria > Burkholderiales > SG8-39 > SCGC-AG-212-J23. The sequence goes on along the minus strand of DASREB010000299.1, from coordinate 611 downwards.
TCGAGCTCCTTCAGCCGGTAGTAGCCGGCGAAGGCATCGATCGCCGAATACTTCTTCGCGCCGGCGATGATCTGCGCGGTCACCGGATGTAGTGCCTCGGCATGCTGCTCGATGAAGTCGCGGATCGCGAGATAGCGCTCGGCGACCCATGGACCTTCGTAGAGCAGGCGCGCTGCCTCGAGGAACGGCGCGAAATCGATGCTGACGCGCTCAGCGCCAAGCCGCTCGAGCGCCTGGCTGAAAAGCTTGGGCGTCTCCGTGTTGCCGAAGAACTCGAGCTGCGCATCGCGCGGCACGCCGATGCGCGCGCCGGAGAACGACCGCGGCATCGCGCGCGCCGGCGGAGCTTGCCGGCGCGAGAACGGATCGAGCGCGTCGTAGCCGGCGGCCACCCGCAGCACCGCCGCGGCGTCGGCTGCAGTGAGAGAAAAGATCGAGATGCAATCGAGCGAGCGACACGCCGGCACCGCGCCACGCGTGCTGATGAGGCCGCGCGTCGGCTTGAGGCCGATGATGTTGTTGAAGGCTGCCGGTACGCGTCCCGAGCCGGCGGTGTCGGTGCCGAGGCTGAAGCTCACCAGTCCCGCGGCCACGGCGACCGCGGATCCCGA
>DASREB010000298.1:0-8396 GCA_035652275.1 Burkholderiales bacterium | reverse complement strand
GCGCTGCACATCGCCGCCATCGCGCACGAGGCGGGCATCCGCTTCACGCTCGATGACTTCGCGCGGGTGGCGAAGAGGACGCCGCTCATTGCCGATCTCAAGCCCGGCGGCCGCTTCCTCGCCAAGGATCTGCATGCGGCCGGCGGCGTATACACAGTGCTGAAAGCGCTGCTCGGGCACGGCGCGCTGCACGGCGAATGCCTCACCCTCACCGGTCAAACCCTGGAGCAGGCGCTGCGCGGGCACGCCGGTGCCGATGACGAGGTGGTAAAGCGCGAGCCGATCATGAAGACCGGCGGCATCGTCGTGCTGAAAGGCAATCTCGCACCGGATGGCGCGCTGATCAAGGTGGCGGGCCTGAAGTCGCTGGTGTTCGAAGGGAAGGCGCGCGTCTTCGATTCCGAGGAGGCCTGCGCCGACGTGGTAAAGCGCCGCGCCTACAAGCCGGGCGAAGTGCTCGTCATCCGCTACGAGGGGCCGAAAGGCGGGCCTGGCATGCGCGAGATGCTCGGCGTCACCGCGCTCATCTATGGGCAGGGCATGGGCGAGAAGGTCGCGCTCCTCACCGATGGACGCTTCTCCGGCGCGACGCGCGGCATGATGGTGGGCTATGTCTCGCCGGAAGCGGCGGCCGGCGGGCCGCTAGCGCTGGTAAAGAACGGCGATCGCGTCCGCATCGACGCGCAACGCGGCAAGTTGGAGCTATCGGTGCCCGCGGCCGAGCTGCGACGGCGCAAGGCAAAGCCGCCGAGACGCGAGTTGAGCGGCGTGCTGGCGAAGTACGCGAGCCTCGTCGGCTCGGCGCACAGCGGCGCCGTTACGCGCCCGCGCGCCTGAGCCAGTAAGCGAAGGTCGCGCGCACGATCGACGGTTGCAGCAGGAAGGCGCGCGCTTCTTCCGCGAGCTCGCGTTTCACCTCTTTAAAGCCGCCGGCGGCCATGGCGCGCAGCTGCATGCGCGCGGCGCGCTCGAAGAACACCGCGAGGTAGGTCGCTTCCTCGACGCTCGCGCCGGCGGTAAGCAGGCCATGGTTGGCGAGCAGGATGCACTTCGCCTCGCCGAGCGCGCCGCTGATGATGCGTCCTTCGTCATCGGCGACCGGCACGCCGGGCCACTCGGCGAGATGCGCGCAGCCGTGCAGCATCGCGCTATCCATATGGATGGTATGTAACCGCTCCCCGGTGGCCGCGAGCGCGGAGGCGTAAGGCGCATGCGTATGGACGATCGCCATGACGTCAGGCCGCTTGCGGTAGATCCAGATGTGAAAGCGCACGCCCGGATTCGGTCGGCCGCCGGCGAGCGGCCGCAGATCCTCGTCGACCAGCACCATGCGCTCGCTCGTCGCTTCGTCGAAGCCGTAGCCGAATTGCAGCGTCCACCAGGCCCCCGGCCGGTCAGCGCGCGCGGTGACCTGACCGGCGAGGCCGGATTCATGGCCTTCGCGGGCGAGGATGCGACAGGCGCCGGCAAGCGCGTCGCGCGCCGGCAGGTCCGCCGCCGCGAAATCGGCCGCCATTTCGCGGCTCACGCGATCGATGAAGTCCTGCTTCATTTCATGTAGCTCGGCAGCAGCGTGGAGATGATCGGGAAGGCGGTGAGGATCGCCAGGCGCACGCAGTCGATGATGACGAATGGCATCACCCCGCGGAAGATGGTGCGCGTGGGTACCTGCGGCAGCAGCGTATTGAGCACGAAGAGGTTCATGCCGACAGGAGGGCTGATGAGCCCGATCTCGACGACGACCACGATAAGGATGCCGAACCAGACCGGATCGAGTCCCATGTGCACGATCAACGGGAAGAAGAGCGGCACGGTGAGCAGGATCATGGACAGTTCTTCCATCGCCGTGCCGAGCACGACGTAGATCACCATGATCGCAGCGACGACCATCAGCGGGTGGACCTCGAAGCGCGAGACGAAGGCTTTGAGATCCGCCGGCATGCTGGTGATATTCACGAACTCGGCGAACATCAGCGCGCCGATCAGGATGACGAAGAGCATGGAAGTGGTGCGCGCGCTCTCGAGCAGCGCTGCGTAGAGATCGCGCCAGCCGAGACGCCGGCGTGCGAGCGCGAAGATCATCGCGCCGAAGGCACCGACGCCCGCGCCTTCGACGGCGGTGAAGACGCCGCCGTAGATGCCGCCCATGACCAGGGTGAAGAGCGCGATCACGCTCGAGACGCCCTTGTAGATGAGCGACATGACGAAGACGATGAAGGCGCCGATCACGGCAGCATCGTCGCTTCGCAGCCAGTCGAAATGCACCGAGAGCCAGATCGCCACGCCGACCGCGGCGAACCATTGCAGTCCAGCTACGCTGGCCCAGCGCTCGCGCCAGCTGGTGCGCTCGCCGCGCGGCCCCGCTTGCGGATCGCGGATGGTGACGTACTGCACCGCGAGGCACAGGAGCACGGTGGCGAGGATGCCGGGGAGCACACCCGCCGCGAACAGCTTGCCGATGTTGGTCTCGGTCATGATGCCGTAGATCACCATGATGGTGGAGGGCGGGATCAGGATGCCGAGCGTGCCGCCCGCGGCGATGGCGCCGGTCGAGAGGTAATCGGCGTAGCCGAAGCGCTTCATCGACGGGTAGGCGACCTTGGCGAAGGTCGCGGCGGTGGCGATCGAAGAGCCGCAGATCGCGCCGAAGCCGGCGCAGCCGAGGATGGTCGCCATGGCGAGCCCGCCGCGCCGATGTCCGATGAAGGCATAGGCGGCGCGGAACAGCTCCTGCGACATGCCGGCGCGCGTCACGAAGTTGCCCATCAGGATGAAAAGCGGTACCACCGAGAGGGTGTAATTGCGCCCGGTCTCGTATACCTTGGTCTGCGCCATCGCCAGCGCGCCGCCCCAGCTCCAGTCGCGCATGTATGCGTAGCCGACCACGCCGACCACCGCCATGGCGAGCGCAATCGGAATACGCAGGAAGGCAAGCAGCATCATCGCTGCCAGGCCGATGAGCGCTTCGGTCATCTAGTTGGTCGCCTGCGAGGCGCGGCGCGTGCCGGGGACGAAGGTCTTGAAGACGTGCACCAGCGCGGTGAGCCCGATCATGGCCGCCATGAAGTAGACGAACGGCCCGACCGCGATGCGCAGCACGTCGGTCGTGTCGCCATACGCGGAAATGCGCGCGGCCTTGATCAGCATCTGCCAGGTGAGGAAGAAGAACATGGCGGCGACGAGCGCGTGTACCAACCGGACGAGGATGCCCACGGCGCGCGGTGGCAGCATGCGGTCGATGAAGTCCATCGTGACGTGCTCGTCGCCGTGCGAGACGAGCGGCAGCCCGGCGAAGATCAGCACGAGCAGCGTGAGCTCGGTGATCTCGAAGCCGCCGCGCAGCGGACTGTTGAAGAGATAGCGTGCCACCACGTCGACGAAGGTGAGGCACATCATAGCGAAGAGCAGCGCGGAAGCGGCGATGCCGAGGACCGCGTCGGCGCGCCGCTCCCAGCGGCGTTCAGGCTCGGACACGCGCGGAGTCTAGCTGCTTTATTTCGGCAAGGCGCACGCCTCAGCCCCGCGAAAGCGGGGGCCCAGGTGTACTACTTGCGCTCGGCGCTGATCTTCTTGATCTCCGCGCGGAACTCGTCCAGCACCTTGCGCGCGTCGAACTTGTACTTGTCGCTCGCCTTTTTCACCCAGTCGTCGATGATCGGCTGGGAGCGCTTGTGCACCTCGGCGACGAACTTCGGATCGGCTTGCACGATCTTGACGTTCGCCTTCTTCAATGCCTGGATGCCGACCTGGTCGGCGCGGTCCCACGACTGGCCGTTGGAGCGCGCCGCATACTCGTAGGAATACTTGTCGATGATCGCCTGGTCCGGTTTCGCGATCTTGTTCCACTTGTCCTCGTTCATGAAGAAGCCGAACGCCGAGCTGTACATGCCGCCCGGGAAGACCGTTGCCTGCTGCAGCACCGTGTCGAGCTTGAACGAGGCGATCGACTCGAACGGGAAGAACACGCCGTCGGCGACGCCCGAGTTCAGCAATTCGTAAGATTCAGGCGCCGGCTTCACGAAGGCGGATGCGCCGATCGCTTTCGCGACCGCCTCGGCGATGCCGCCACCGGTACGGAACTTCAGGCCTTTGATGTCGTTGATGCCGTTCACCGGCCGCTTGGTGAACATCTGCCCCGGCCCATGCGTCCAGACCGCGAGAAGATGCACGCCCTTGTACTCGCCGTATTTCTGGAAGTACTTCCAATGGATGCGCGAGTAGGCGACCGAATTGACTTCGGCCGTGTCGGCCATGCCGGGCAGCTCGGCCATCAGCGGCAGCAGATGACGCGCCGGCGTATAGCTCGCGGTGACGTAGGAGAGATCGACGAGATCGTCGCGCACCGCATCGAACGTTCCGGGGGGCGCGGCCGGCGCTTTCGGCAGGCCCTGGAATTTGACCCGCCCGTTGGTGGCTTTTTCGACCTCCGCGGCCCAGTTCGCCTGCCAGATCGTGAGGTGATGGGTCGGCGGCACCCAGCTCGAATAGGTGAGCGTGATTTGCGCGTGCGCCGGCGCGGCGAGCGCAGTCGACACGGCGCCGAGCGCCGCCAATGTGCGCAGTGCAAGCATGGTGATCCTCCTCGGCGCGTAATCATAAATGCTTTGGGCTGCGCGCGCCGAGCTTCCATTGTTTTTCCAATTTGCTTTGGATACGATGATTCAAGAGGAAAGCAATGCGAGGGAGAGGAGATGGGACACGTCGTCACTAAGTCTGATCTCGTGCAGGTCGCAGCAAAAGCCGGAAACTTAAGCAGGGCAGCGGCGGGCGAAGCGGTGAACGCCGTGTTCGACGCGATCGTCGAGAACGTGGCGAAAGGCAAGCGCGTTACCGTGGTGGGCTTCGGCACCTTCCTGCCACGCAAGCGCAAGGCGCGCTCCGGCAGGAGTCCGGTGAACGGCAAGGAGATCCGCATCAGCGCGAAAACGCTTCCGGCCTTCGCTGCCGGACAGGGCTTCAAGGAAGCCGTCGACAAGACTTAGAGGAACTCTTCCCAGTTCCTTGTTTTAGCGGGGATTGCAAAGGCGGGCGCTGCTTGGCAGAATCGCGAAGCACGATTCCTGCCAATGGATAGTCCGCTTATATTGTCGTTGGACGCGCATGGCGTCCCCCACCGCTGGATCAGCTGGCAGCAGGCGTGCTTCTACTACGCGAAGAACCTGATCGCGTGGACCCTAGGGGACAGCACCTTCACCTACTACGGCGGCATCTGCCGCGCGACCGGCGAGCGCTCGAGCATCACGGCGCATTCGATCATCGCCATCAAGGGCAAGGCGCTCGCCGCCAAAGGCTTCAACCAGGTGCCACCGCTCAATAACCGCGAGCTCTTCCGGCGCGATTGCCACATGTGCGCCTATTGCGGCGGCGAGTTCAGCTATTTCCGCCTGACGCGCGACCACATCACGCCGCTCTCGCGCGGCGGACGCGATACCTGGATGAACGTGGTGACCGCCTGCCGGCACTGCAACGGCCACAAGAGGAACCGCCTGCCGCAGGAATCGGGCATGGAGCTCCTCTATGCGCCTTACATTCCGAACAAGGCGGAGTACCTGATCCTTACCAATCGCCGCATCCTCGCGGACCAGATGGAGTTTCTCAAGCAGCACGTCGCGTCGCATTCGCGACTGGTACTCGCCCCTGCGTAGCACGTGCAGGGAGAGCGTTTTGGCGTGCAGCGCCAAAACCCTCCACCCGCACTCCTGCCTGAAGTCAGCTGTAAGAGATGCCGGATTTTTGGCGCAATAGTGGTTTTCACCTCCTAGAAAGAGATTCGGCCGGCCGCCTTCGCGTCACGGACGATTTTCTGCGCGCCTATTACCTCAGGCCGGAGGTGCATCCGGTCGAGGAGTCCGACGAGGCCGAGCGGCGGCTGCATGCCGCGCTGATGGACGAGCCGCGCCGGCGCATCACGCAGCGCGAGCTCGAGGCCATCGGCGACCCGGACGCGCGCGACAACTACCGCGTGGTGCTCGCGTTTCGTGATCGGCTGCTCGGCGCCGAAAGCCTGGAAGCGTGCTACGCCAGGCTCTTCAAAGGCACGGTGGATACGCCCCCGCTATTCATCGAGCAGCTGGTGCACGTCATCCTGCGCAACATCCTGGAGGGCTGCGACGATCCCTTGAAGCTGCGCGCGGCGGAGCTTTTCTTTCGCGAGCAGCAGGCCACCATCCAGGAAGGGCATGCGCTGCTCGCCGATCGCGAGACCGTGCAGCTGCATGCCGCCGGCAACCGCTACGGCAGCATCGGGCGGCTGATCGTCGAGGCGGGCGGCGCCTTGGGTCAGGTCGAGCTCGATGTCCTGGACCGCGCTAATGCGGCGATCTACTGGCAGCGTGACTCGCGCCACGACACGGTGATCAGCCTGAGCTATGGACGCGCAGCGCTCGACGCCCTGGCGGCCGTCATCGCGCTGTGGGTGCACCACTTCCTCGGCATCGCGGTGCGCGTGAAGCCGATTCGCCGCATCGACGAGCCGCACTGGGCGTGGCATGTGGGCCTTGACGCCGAATCGACCGCGATCCTGAACGAGCTGTGGTCGGGTGCCGAGCTTGAGCACGGGCGCATGCAACGCATCCTCGCGCTCTTTGCGCTCGAGTTCGAGGACCCGCATGCGATGCGCAGCGACGTGGCGGGCCGCACGATTTATCTCGCGCTTGCGGCAAATGAGGAAGGGGCGGTGCGCATGAAGCCGCAGAACCTCCTTGCCAACCTGCCGCTGCATGAAGCCTGAGTACTGGGACCGGGCCAAGCGCGCGCTCGGGCGCCGCGACCCGGTGATGGCCGGCATCATGCGCGCGCACCCGAAGGTTTTCCTCGCACCCCGCGGCGAGCCGTTTTTCACGCTGGCGCGTGCCATCGTCGGCCAGCAGATCTCGGTCAAGGCGGCGCAGAGCGTATGGAATCGCCTCGTTGCCTGCGTTGGCGAGATGACGCCGCAGGGGGTGCTGGCACGGCCGCGCCCGCAATTGCGCGCCTGCGGGCTGTCCGACCGCAAGACCGAATACATCGCCGATCTCGCGCAGCACTTTGCCAACGGCTCGATCCACGTGCATCGCTGGCCGCAGATGGCGGACGAGGAGATCATCACCGAACTCGTCGCGGTGCGCGGCATCGGCCGCTGGACGGCGGAGATGTTCCTCATGTTCAACCTGCTTAGGCCCGACGTCTTCCCGCTCGACGACCTCGGGCTGCAGAAGGGCATCCGGCTCGCGTACTACAAGGGACGCAAGGTGTCGCTGCGCACCATGCGCAAGCTCGGCGAGCTCTGGCGCCCATGGCGCTCGGTCGCCACCTGGTACCTGTGGCGCTCGCTCGACCCGGTGCCGGTGGACTACTGATGTCGGCACCCGGCCTCGCCGCCGAATTCGTCGGGCGCGACGCGCGCCAGGCGCTGCGCATGCAGCGCTACCTGATTGCCGCGGGCAGCTCGGTACTCGTCTGCCTGACATTGATCGTGTTCGCCTTCTTGCAGCTCCTGCCCTGGCGCGCAGCCCTGCATGGCTCGCTCGCCATTGCGCTCCTGCTGGTCTTGTTCTATCTCGTGTTTCGCACCGGTTTCAACCTGCGTTTCTCCGATCCGAGCCTCACTACCGAGCAGGCGAGCGCAGCGATCCTGACGCTCGCCTACATCATGTACCACGCGGGTCACGCGCGGCCGGCGCTGATCGTCTTCTACTTGATGGCGATGCTCTTCGGCGTGCTGCGGTTGAATGGCAGGCGCCTCATGGTGCTCGCGCTGCTGGCACTCGCCGCGCACGGCACCATGCTGGCGCTGTTGCTTGCGCGCGACCCGCAGATTGACCGGGCGTCGCTGCTTACCGAGTTCGTGGTGCTCTTGGCGGTGCTGCCGTGGTTTGCCGCCATGGGGGGCTACGTCAACCGCCTGCGGCTGCGTCTATCCGACAGCCATCGCAACCTCAAGCACGCGTACGACCGCATCGAGCAGCTGGCGATCCGCGACGAGCTCACCGGGCTTTATAACCGGCGATTCCTGATGGAATGCCTCGCGCGCGAGCGCTCGCGCGCCGAGCGCCTCAGCGCGCCGCTTTGCGTCTGCCTGGTCGATATCGACCGTTTCAAGGCGATCAACGACACGCTCGGGCACGCGGCCGGCGACGCGGTGCTGCGCGGCCTCGCCAGGGTGGCGAGCGCGGCGCTGCGCACCATCGACACCGTCGGCCGTTTTGGCGGCGAGGAGTTCCTGCTGGTGTTGCCGGGAACCCCGCTCGCCGGCGCCGCGGCGGCCGCCGAACGGTTGCGCGTCGGCGTGCAGGGCACGCGCTACGAGATGCTCGGCGAGCGGCAGGTCACCGCCACCTTTGGCGTGGTTGAATATGCCCGCGGCGAAGAACTCGCGGCACTGCTCGCGCGGGCCGACCGCGCGCTCTATGCCGGCA
>DASREB010000297.1:0-5235 GCA_035652275.1 Burkholderiales bacterium | reverse complement strand
AGCGGGCAATGACATAGCTCGGCCGGTAGGCGAGGATGTCGGACAATTGCCGGACGCCCGCATCCTGCGGGCCCAGCTTCCAAACCTGCGTCAGCCAGGAACCCGCGGACGACGCACCCTCAACCGGTCCTGCTCGGCTCTCGGCGGTTTGGTCGTAGCAGGCGAGCCGCTCTTCGGGATCTTGAAGGCTTGCGCAGCGTTCCTCTGCCGCCGGGCTTGGCGTTGTCCACAGCCAAGCCACGAACAGCACGATCGACGCTCGGATCACGAACGTTTCGTCGTGGGCCTCACTTGGCGTCCAGCCGATTCGCTGCGGCCAGGCTGCGCTCCGGGCCGGGGAGCGACACGGTCTCGAGAAAGGCGAGCACGTTGTCCAGCGTCTCGAAGGGATAGAAGGCGACACCGCGCGCGTCGAGCTCCCTGGCGAGCGTGCTTTTCGCGAAAACCACATCGGCGGCGAGCGCGGCGTCGAGGTCGGAATGGCCATCGCCGGCGAAGATGATGCGGTGGCGTGCCCGGTGCGGCGCCAGATGGCGTGCCTTGGCGTTGGCCGAGCAGGACGAAGCGGGCTCGTGGTACGGGAACGACGGAACGAGGCGGCCGCCCGGCGCAAAAGCGAGTTCATTCGCGAAGACGGGGATGCCTTCGATGCCGTTCGCGTCGAGGATGCAGGCGATCAGCGGCAGGAAACTGTCGCTCACGATACGTACGGCAACGTCATGCCTCCTTGCCCAGTGCACGATGTCGGCGAATGCCGGATCGATGCGCACGCGGGCGACATCGGCGAGCAGCTGCTCGGGCGTGACCCGCATGTTTTCCACCTGCAGGCGCAGACACTCGCGCGCCGCCAGCCGTCCCTGCTCCCAGGCGTTCTCCCAGTCGCGCCACGCTTCGTTGGGCGAATGGCGCTCGATCAGCTCATCCAGCACGTCGCCGTGCGTGAGCGTATTGTCGAAATCGAAAAACAGCGCCGGCTTAAGCAGCGACCGCGGCACAGAACTCCTGCAGGCGTTTGGCGACGACGGCGCGCTCGACGTCCGCCGACACGAGGTGATAGGAGTGCTGCAGCAGCACCAGGCTGCGATTGGGCGAGGCGACGCGCTCCAGGATGAAGCGGGCGTTGCGCGGACCGGTCACATCGTCGTGCTGCGCCTGGACCACGAGGAGCGGGGACGACACGCCCGGCAGCGCGCGCTTGCAGCGGGCGATGAGATGCCGCATCTCGCAGAACAGGCGCACGGGGAAATGCGCGTATCCGACCTTCGCTGCTTCCCGGCTGTCGTCGAGCCGCGCCTCGCGATAGCGCTTTGCCATCTTCGCGCGCAGCGACTCATCGCGTAGACCGTAGGGCTCGCGCTCGCGGAAATAGGTGAAGTACTTGAGCGGCGTGTACGCCACGAGCGGAATCAGGCGCTGGTACCACGGCACGCTCCAGCCGTCGTAGAAAAGCGTCGGCGCGAGGCACGCGACGCCGGCAATGTCCTGCGGGTGCTCGGCCGCGAGCATCAGCGACAGGATGGCGCCGAGCGACAGGCCGCCGATCACGAGAGGCACGCCTTCGGCACGTGCGTCGCGGCGCGCCTCGAAGAATGCTTGGCGCGCCGAATCGCGCAGCTCGCGCCACGTGGTGCGCGCGAGAACGGCGATCGGCTGACCGTGGTTCACGAGGCGCGGACAGCTGACGTGGTAGCGCCCGCGCGAGCGCAACCAGTGCGCGATATAGGCGAGCTCGGTCGGACATCCGGTGAGGCCGTGCAGCAGCATGACGCGGCAGCCGCCCGTACCGCGCAGCGCGATGCCGCGATCGCCAAGCTCAATCGGTCTCTGCGGCTTGAGCCGCGCCCATTCGATCGCCATGAAACCCCATGCAAAAAATCGGGAAGCGGAGCGTCTCTAGTGGACAGCTTCCGCGCGAGTGCGTGTTACGCTCGCGGCGCCATGGTAATGAACAGAGCTTTCAACGAACTGACAGCATCGGACACCTCCGAAGAAGAAATCCGCTTGCTCGCGAAGGAAGCGCGCTATTGCTCGTACGGCGACACGGTGCATTACGCCGAGAAGCCGAAGATCTTCGAGCGCTGCAAGGGTAGCTACCTCTACGACATTCACGGACGCGAGTATCTCGACCTGCAAATGTGGTACTCCGCCGTGAACCTCGGCTACAGCAACGCCGAGGTCGCAAGAGCGATGCGCAAGCAGCTCGACACGCTGCCGCAGCTTGCCTGTCAGTACCTGCACCGCGAGAAGATCGAGCTCGCCGAGATGATCTGCGAGAGCATCGAGCGCGGCTTCGGCATGAAGGGCCGTGTGCAGTTCAACGTCGGCGGCTCGCAAGCGATCGAAGACGCGCTGAAGCTCGTGCGCAAGCACACCGGCCGCAGCCGAATGCTCGCTTTCGAGGGCGGCTACCACGGGCGCACGCTGGGCGCGTCCGCGATCACCTCGTCCTACCGCTACCGCGAGGCTTTCGGCGAATTCGCCGAGCGTGCGCAGTTCATTCCCTTCCCGTATCCCTTCCGCTCAGCCTATCGCGGGGAACCGCAAAGGCTCGAGGACCATTGCATCGCCGAGTTCGAGCGGCTGTTCGAGCACGAGTACACCGGCGCCTGGAACCCGAAGAGCGGCCGCGCGGAATTCGGCGCGCTCTTCGCCGAGGCGGTCCAGGGCACCGGCGGATACGTTATTCCGCCGAAGAACTACTTCAGGCGCCTCGCTGCGATCTGCCGGCAGCACGGCATCCTGTTCGTCGACGACGAGATCCAGATGGGCTTTCGGCGCACCGGCAAGATGTGGGCGATGGAGCACTTCGACGTGCAGCCGGACATCATCGTCTTTGGCAAGGCGCTCACCAACGGCCTCAATCCGCTTTCGGGCATCTGGGCGCGCGAGGAACTGATCAGCCCGAGCGTTTTCGGTCCGGGCTCGACGCATTCGACCTTCTCGTCGAATACGCTCGGCACGGCGAGCGGCCTGGCCGTGATGAAAATCCTCACGAGCGGCGACTACGAAGCGAGCGTGATGCGTAAAGGCGCCGAGCTTCTGGCAAGGCTGCGGCAGCTTGCCGCAAGACATCCTGAGATCGGCGAAGTGGACGGGCTGGGGCTCGCGCTGCGCATGGAGATTTGCGAAGCCGACGGTGTCACGCCGAGCCGCCGGCTCGCGGACCGTATGTTCCAGTTCGGGCTGCAAGGGGACCTTTCCATCGCGGGGCGGCGCCTCGGGCTGGTGCTCGACATTGGCGGGTACTACAAGAACGTGATCACGCTCGCGCCCTCGCTCGAAATCACGCCGGACGAAATCGGGCTCGCCGCCGCGGCGCTGGAACAAGTGGTTGCGCGGGCAAAGGAATCCCTGCGCCACCCGGCAGCGCCCTAAAGGCGCGGCGCCGACGGTTCGCTGTCTCTGGGGGTGAGGTCGCCGAAGCGGCGCGACACGAGGACGTAGAGCACCGGCAGTACGAACAGCACGAGCAGCGTGGCGGTGACGAGGCCGCCGATCACCACCACCGCGAGCGGCTTCTGCGTCTCCGAGCCGATGCCGGTCGAGATCGCCATCGGCAGAAGGCCGAGGCTCGCGAGGAGCGCCGTCATCAGCACCGTGCGAAGGCGCGTCATCGCGCCGTCGGTCACCGCGCCGACGAGCGAAGCCCCTTTCGAGCGCAGCTCGTTGAAGAGCGTCACCATGACCACACCGTTCAGCACCGCCTGGCCGAAGAGCGCGATGAAGCCGATTGCCGCGGACACCGAGAGATAGATGCCCGTCAGCCACAGCGCCAGGATGCCGCCGATCACCGAGAACGGGATGTTGGCGGTGATGACGAGCGCGCTGGCAAATGATTTGAAGGCATCGAACAGCAGGAGGAAAATGATCAGAATCGAGATCGGCACGATGATCGCGAGGCGGTTCATCGCGCGCTCCTGGTTCTCGAACTCGCCCGCCCAGGTGATGTCGTAGCCCTCGGGCAGGCGCAGGTTCTCCGCCACGCGGCCTTGCATGTCGCTCACGACGCCGCCCATGTCGCGGCCGCGGATGAAGACGCCGATGGCAAAGACGCGCCGGCCGTTCTCGCGCGCGATATTCATCAGACCGCCGACCGTGCGGAAGGTCGCTACCTCCGAGAGCGGCACATAGGCACCGTTCGGCGTCGCGATCAGCAGATCCTGCATGCTCGTGAGGTGGCGCTCTTCTTCGGGCAGGCGCACCGCCACGGCGAAGCGGCTCTCGCCTTCCCACACCTGCGTCACCGCCTTGCCGCCAAGCGCGCTCTCGATCACGTCCTGCACGTCGGCGACGTTGATGCCGTAGCGCGCGGCGCGTGCGCGGTCGACGCGCACCTGGATCTGCGGCAGCTCGCCGAGGCGGTCGACGAAGGCGCGCGCCACGCCCGGCACCGTCTGCACCTGCTTCAAGACCTGCAGCGACAGGTCGCGTAGCTGCTCCAGATCGTCGCCGAACACCTTGATGACGATCTGGCCGTCGATCTGCGAGATCGATTCCAGCACGTTGTCGCGGATCGGCTGCGAGAACGACGGCTCGATGCCGGGGATCTTGCTGATCTCGGCGTCCATCTCGGCGAGCAGCTTCGCCTTGGTCATGCCTTTGCGCCACTCGGATTCCGGCTTCACGTCGACCAAGAGCTCCGACATGTTGATGAGCTTCGGGTCGGTGCCATCCTCGGGTCGGCCGGCCTTGGAGGTCACGCTCGTCACCTCCGGCGACTTGTGGATCGCCTCGCGGATGCGGCGGTTCAGCTCCTGCGCCTCCGTGACGGAGACGCTGGTCGGCAGGAACACGTTCACCCAGATCGAGCCTTCGTTCAGCTCGGGCAGAAACTCGGTGCCAAGGCGCGGCACCAGCGCCAGCGCCGCGGCCAGCGCGAGCACCGCGGCGAGCAGGATGGTCCTCGGCCGCTCCAGGCTCCAGGCGAGTGCCGGCGCATAGAGCCGCTTAGCGGTGCGCACGATCAGGTTTTCTTCCTCGGGGAGGTTGCGCTTCAACATCACCGAGCAAAGCAACGGTACCAACGTGAGCGACAGGATCAGCGCGCCGACCAGCGCCGAGACCACCGAGTAGGCCATCGGCGCGAAGATGCGGCCCTCGTGCCGCTGCAGCGTGAAGATCGGGATGTGCGCGGCGATGATGATCAGCATCGAGAAAAGCGTCGGCCGCCCGACCTCCACTGCGGCCTGCAGGATCACGCTCTTTCGTCCCCTATCGTCCAGCTCGCGCTGCGCG
>DASREB010000296.1:0-18495 GCA_035652275.1 Burkholderiales bacterium | reverse complement strand
AGCCGCCGTCCCACGGATTCGGAATGACGAAGGCGCGCGACCCCTGGTGCAGTGCGCGAAAGCGCTCGGCCTTTTCCTGCTGGTTCATCGCCCTGCCATCGACTTGCTCATGCGCTCGACGATGTCGGGCGGCACGAAATTGACGAGCTCGGTGCTGTCGGCTTCGACGAGTTCCACGTAGCGCTTCACCACCTCTGCCGGATCCAGCTGCCCTACCGTGATGCGCTGCACGAGCTGATCCATGACCGCAACATCCTCCGGCGCCGCGCGCTTGCGGTCGAACCACGGGCCAGGATCGTTTGCCATGCGGTCGTTGAAGCCCGTGGCGTAAGGCCCCGGATTGATCAGGCAGACGTCGACGCCGAACATCTTGAGCTCGGCGCGCAGTGCGGTGCCGAAAGCCTGGATCGCGTGCTTCGTCATGGTGTAAGGCCCGGAGCCGACGCCGGCACGCACCCCGCCGATCGATGAGGTGATGATGATCCGGCCGGCGCGCCTCTTGCGCATCGCCTGCGCCACGCGCTGCGTAATCGCAAACGTGCCGAACACGTTGACTTCGAATACGGCGCGCAGCCGCTCGAGCGGAATCAGCGACAGCGGCCCGGTCTGGCCGATGGCGGCGTTGGCGACGAAGACGTCCAGAGGCCACTCGTCGACCTTGGCGAGGTCTTTGGCATTCGTGATGTCGATTTTCACCACGGTGAGCTTCGGCTGAGCCCTGGCGAGCTCCCTGCCCTGCTCGTCGGTCAGGACGGCGGCGATGACCTTGTGGCCACGTTCGGCAAGCGCGATGGCAGCGCCGCGGCCGAAGCCGCTGCCGGCGCCAGTGATAAGAACGGTCTTGGACATCGCTATTCGGCCCGGATGTGGTTGTCGCGCACCACCTTGCCCCAGCGCGCGATCTGGCTCTCGATCCACTTCTGCGTGGCTTCCGGGCTTAGCGCCACCACGTCCATGCCGAGCGTCTCGGTGAGCGTCCTGTTGACGTCCGGCTGCTTGATCACCTTGACGAGCTCGGCGTGCAGCTTGTCGATGATCGGCCGCGGCGTGCGCGCCGGGGCGAGGATGCCCCACCAGGCATGCGCCGACACGTCGACGCCCATCTCCTTCAGCGTCGGCACGCCGGGCATGGTGGATGAGCGCTTGTCGCCGGTGAGGGCGAGCGCGCGCATCTTGCCGTTACGCACGTGTTGCGCCTGCGCCGCAGTGGAGGCCATGGCGAGCTCGACCTGCCCGCCCATCAGGTCGGTCGAGAGCGGACCGCCGCCCTTGTACGGCACCGGCACGATATGCACGCCGGCCGCCTGGTTGAGCACGATGGTCGTTAGGTGCGCGAGCGAGCCGTTGCCGACGTTGCCCATCGTCACGGTATCGGGCTTCGCCTTTGCGGCGGCCAGCACCTCGCCGAAGCTCTTGTACGGCTTCATCGTCCCGGTCGTGACGACCATCGGCGCAGTGCCGACGATCATCACGGGCGCGAAGTCCTTCACCGGATCGAACGGCACGTTCGGGTTGAGCGCCTTGTGCACAGCATGCGTATCGAAGACAAATACGAAGGTGTAGCCGTCCGGCGCGCTCTTCGCGACGTACTCCGTGCCGATCACGCCGGAGGCGCCGGTGCGGTTCTCGACGATGAACTGCTGGTGCAGCGATTCGCTGAGCTTCGCGGCGAAGATGCGCGCCAGCGGGTCGACCGAGCCGCCGGGCGGATAGGGCGAGACGAACTTGACGACCTTGGTGGGCCACTCCTGCGCCGCGACCTGCGCAGCGAACAACAAACCCAAAATCAGGCTTATCGGTCGCGTGGTGCGGGAAAAAACGAAGCCTCTTCCTGCATCCGGCTTTTTAGAAAGCCACATTGCGCCCTCCCTTGAGCTTCAGCATGTCGCGCGCCTCGTTGGGCGTCGCCACAGCGAGCCCAAGCTCCTCGAGGATGCGCCGCGCCTTCGATACCTGCTCGGCGTTCGATCTTGCGAGCTGCCCGCGTCCGAGCCACAGGCTGTCCTCGAGCCCGACCCGCACGTTGCCGCCCATCACCGCGCTCATCGCGGCGATGAACATCTGGTTGCGCCCGGCGCCGAGCACCGACCAGTGATAGGCGTCGCCGAACAGGCGATCGGCGGTGCGCTTCATGTGCAGCACATCCTCAGGGTGCGGCCCGATGCCGCCGCGGATGCCGAATACCGACTGGATGAAGAGCGGCGGCTTGAGCAGGCGCCGGTCGACAAAGTGCGCCGCCACGTACAGATGTCCGATGTCGTAGCACTCGATCTCGAAGCGCGTGTCGTTCTCGGCGCACGACTCCAGGATGTACGCGATGTCCTTGAACGTGTTCTTGAAGATGCGGTCGTCGGACCCCGCGAGGTAGGCTTTCTCCCAGTCGTACTTGAATTCCTTGTAGCGCCCGAGCATCTCGTAGAGGCCGAAGTTCATCGAGCCCATGTTGAGCGACGCGACTTCGGGTTTGAGCTTCAGCGTCGGCTGCAGCCGCTCCTCGATCGACATGGTCGGCGCGCCGCCGGTGGTGAAGTTGATCACGACGTCGCTTTCCGCCTTGATCTTGCGCGCGAAATGGCGGAAGAGCTCCGGGTCCTGCGTCGGCCGGCCGTCTTTCGGATCGCGCGCATGCAGATGGACAATCGCCGCGCCGGCGCGCGCCGCCGCGATGGCGGCCTCGGCGATCTCATCGGGGGTGATCGGCAGGTGCGGCGACATGGTCGGCGTGTGGATCGAGCCGGTCACGGCGCACGTGATAATGACTTTGCCTTGCGCTGCTGCCATAGTTGGATTCGCTACTCGGGAGGAAGGACCATGAAGGCAATCATTCTAGGCATTTTGCTCGGCGCGGCTCTACCCGCGGCGGCGGAACGCGCCGCTTCGATCGATTACGAGTTCGTCGCCCGGCCCGCGGGTGTGCCCGCCGACTACGACGGCGCCGCACTTCGCTTCCTCGCCATCACGGCAATCGACGGCTCGCGTATCGACGCCGCGCTGTGGCAGCCGCCGAACGCCAGGACACTGGTCCTGATGGTGCATGGCAGCGGCGAGAGCTATCACGGCAATCCGAACGGTTTTCTCGGCAAGGGACTCGCCGAGCGCGGCTACGCGGTGCTCGCCGTCAATACGCGCCAGAGCGGCGCACGGGTCAACACCGACAACTTCATGGACGTGCGCCGCGACATCGAAGCCGCGTTCTACACGGCGCGCGCGCTCGGCTACAAGTCGCTCGTGCTGCACGGGCACAGCCTGGGCAACATCCAGGTGCAGTACTTTGCGGCCAACCAGTGGAATAGCAGCGGGCAGCCCGAGATCAAGGCGGTGGTGCTCACCGGCATGTTCGGCAACCTGCCGTGGAAGTCGCGCCATCTTCTCGTGCAGGACGAGCAGAACTGGGCCGAGCTCTACGGCGCGGCGAGCAAGCAGCTGCGTGAGGGACGCGCGGCCGAAGTGATGCCGGTGCAGATGGGCTGGATCACTGGCCAGAAGGTGCCGATGACCGCGCAGCACTTCCTCACCTACCGCTGGGAAAATTCGAGCGCCGCGGACGGCACTTACTGGATCCGGCGCGTGCCCTATCCCATCCTGATGGTGCGCGACGACGGCGACGCCATCGTGCAGGCGTTCGAGCCATACATGCTGCTCTCGGCCGCGAGCACGAGCGGCAGCCTGGTCCCGTCGATCGAGTATGTGAAGCTGCCGAACAAGGAGCGCGGCCCGGCAGAGCACGGCTTCATCCATAACCGCCAGCAGCTCATCGAGACGGTCGCCGGGTGGCTGAAGGAACAAAACCTATGAACATCGAAATCCGGCGTGTCGAGCCAGGCGACTACAAGGCGGTGCAACAAATTCACGCGCAGCGCAATGCGTTGCGCGGCACGCTGCAACTGCCGTTTCCATCGGAAGAGATGTGGAAGCAGCGCCTCGAGGCGATGGGCGAGGACAAGTATGCGCTGGTCGCCTGCATCGAAGGCGAGATCGTCGCCATGGGCGGGCTTGACCTCTTCCCCAAATCGCCCCGGCGCCGCCACGCCGGGCACATCGGGCTCGCCGTGCACGACAAGTGGCAGTCGAAGGGCGTCGGCAGGGCACTCATGAAGGCCCTGATCGACGCCGCCGACAACTGGCTCAACCTGTCGCGGCTCGAGCTCACCGTTTTCACCGACAACGAGCCGGCGCTGAAGCTTTACCAGAACCTCGGCTTCGTCATCGAGGGCACGCACAAGAAGTTCGCCTTCCGCGATGGCGAGTACATCGATGCCCACACGATGGCGCGCGTACGCTAGGGGAGCGGGCCGCACAGTTGTTACGCTGCCCCGGAATTAGACGAGGTAACGGACGTCCGCGTCGACCGAGATCGGCTGGCCGGTGATGCGCTCGCCGGCCGGCGTGCAGAGGAACAGCACCATGTTCGCGATGTCCCGCGCGCTCACGGTCGAGTGCAGGCTGGTGGTCTCGAGAAAGCGCCGACGGAATTCTTCGTGCGGCACGCCGTGCGCCTTGGCCTTCGCAGCAATGACCCGTTCGATGCGCTCGCCCTCGACGATGCCCGGGAGGATGCAGTTCACGCGCACTTTGTCGGGCCCGGCCTCCACCGCGAGACTCTTGGTGAAACCGACCACGCCCCATTTCGCCGCGGCGTAGGGGCTGCGGTGCGGAAAACCGTGGCGGCCGGCGGCCGAGGAGAGATTCACGATCGAGCCGCCGCCTGAGCGCTTGATGAGCGGCATCGCCTTCCTCGTGCAATAGAACATGCCGTTGAGATCCACCGCGATACAGCGCTCCCAGTCCTCGGGGCGGATGTCTTCGACTTTGGCGGTCGGGCCGGCGATGCCGGCGTTATTTACCAGCACGTCCAGTCCGCCCAGACTGCCTTCGACGTCGGCGAACAGGCGCTCGACCTCCGCCACGTTTGCCACATCGGCGCGCGTGTGGCTGATCGCTTGCGGCAGCTGGGCGAGCGCCGGCTCGTCAATATCGCACACATGTACGCGCGCGCCATGGTCAAGAAAGGTCTCGGCAATGGCCCGGCCGATGCCCGCCGCGCCGGCCGTCACGAGGACGCGCATTTCCTTGGCGGAGAGATTCACCGCCATGGATAATAGCGCACGGCTTTCGGGGGAAGCCCGCATGCTCAGACCATCGGCGACGGGGACCACGGTCTCCATCGAGCAAGAAGAACTGCGCGGTATCGCGCGTACGGTGGCAGAGATCCACTGGCTGCTGCTCATCCTGGTGCTGCTCTACCTGATCTTCGGTGGCGCGCGCGAGGATGCGGAGGCGAACGCCGCCATCTGGATGGGACTTTTCTTCTACGCGGCGCTGGTCATGAGCTTCCGCTACGCGAACTTCTATCGGCGCGAGACGCGCTGGAAGATCGCGATCGAGGCCGCGGGCATGCTGAGCTTCATCACCTGGGTGCTCTGGTACACCGACGGCCTGGCGAGTCCGTTGCTCAACGCGTACCTGCTGCCGGTGATCACTTCCGCGCTCACGCTCGGCAAGGTGTTCACCGTGGTGGCCCTTGTCATCATCGGCGGCTGCTACATCCTTCTCGGCGGTGGCATCGAGCCTGCGGAGCTCATGTCGCTACCTTTCGTCGGCGCCTTTTTCGCCCAGCTCGCGCCGGTGGTGCTCGTCGCCTACATCACGACGATGTTCTCGGCCGATATTCGCTACGGCCTCGCGCGGGCGAAGCTCCTCTCGGAGACCGACGACCTGACGGGGCTTTTGAACGTGCGCGGCTTCGCGCTCGCCGCGAACCGGCTCTTCGCGCAGGCTGCGCGCCATGGGCGCGCCACCAGCGTGCTGATGATCGACTCCGACCATCTGAAGAGCGTGAATGACCGCTACGGCCACGCGGCGGGCAACCGCATGCTGCGGCACCTCGCCGAGTCGATCCAGGCGGAGCTGCGCTTCACCGACATCGCCGCGCGCTACGGCGGCGACGAGTTCATCGTGCTCCTGCCCGACACGCCGGCGAAGGGCGCCATGGAAGTCGCCGAGCGCATCCGCAATCGCATCGCTTCCTCGCCGCTCGACTTCGACAACAAGAGCCTCACGACGAGCGTCAGCATCGGCATCGCCTGCTACCCGGAGGACGGCGCCACGCTCGATGCGCTCGCCGCGCACGCCGACGGCGCGCTCTACGCCGCCAAGCAGGACGGCCGCAACCGCAGCGTCAAGTTCCGCGCGGCCGCCGCCGCTTGAACCGACCCCCTAGCGCCAACTCCCAGTACTCGCCGACCACCGGCACGCCGAACTGGCGGTGCGGCTCGCTCTTCACCTTGCGGAATCCAAGCCTGGTGTAGATCGCGCGCGCTGCGAGCAGGTTGGCATGCGTCCAGAGCACGAGCTTGCGGTACCCGGCCTTGCGGGCAAAGGCAATGCACTCCTCGACCAGGCGCTTGCCGAGTCCCGCGCCGCGCACGTGCGGCTCGATGAGCAGCAGGCGCAGCTTGGCGGTGGACGCGCTTTCGCGCACAAGGAACACCGAGCCGACGCGCTCGGCATGGTCACAAATGCGGCGCTCGGCGATCCAGCAGTGCTCGCGCCTGGGATCGAAATCGCGCAGGAACTTGGCGACGATGTCCGCCACCAGTGCTTCGAACAGCGCGCCCCAGCCGTACTCCTCGCCATAGAGCACGCCGTGGCGCTCGACCACCCAGCCCATGTCGCCGGCGCGATGCGGCCGAAGGGTGAGCTCGGCGTTCGCCGCACGCGGCTCGAGCACCGTCTCGACCGTCTGCAACGCCGACACCAGCCGCTCGCGCGCGCGCCGCGCGAGCGGCGCCAGCATCTCGCCCATCGTGCGCCGCGACGTCTCATCGAGCGCCGCGAATGCCTTGCGGCCTTTCGGCGTGAGCGTGAGGCGGATATGCCGCGCGTCGTGGCGCGCCGGCTCGCCCTGCACCAGGCACTGGCGCTTCAAGCCCTGGATCAGGCGGCTGAGATAGCCGAGGTCGATGTCGAGCTCGCCCCCCAGCTCGCTCGCAGTGCACTCGCCGCGATGGCCGATCTCGTAGAGCACGCGCGCCTGCGGCAGCGGAAAGGGGCTGCCGAGGTAGCTCGACTGCAGCACGCCGATGCGGCGGGTGTAGAAGCGGTTGAAGCGCCGCACGGCATCGACCTGCGACATGCCGCATGCTGGGCGGAGATACTTGCTTTTGTCAAGTAATCCATAATCGGCCGATGGACCTGTTCGATCTGCAGGGCAAAGCGGCGCTCGTCACCGGCGGCAACGGCGGCATCGGGCTCGGCATGGCGCAGGGACTGGCACGCGCCGGCGCGAGAGTGGCGATCGCCGGCCGCGATCAGCACAAGAACGCGAACGCCCTGAAGCAACTGGGCGACGGCGCGATTGCGCTGGTCGCAGATGTGGCCGATGAGCGCGCCTGCCGCGCCATGGTGGAGGAAGCGGCGCGGCGACTCGCCGGGCTCGACATCCTGGTGAACAACGCCGGCATCAATATCCGCAAGCAGCCGCAGGAATACACCCTCGAGGAATGGCAGCGCGTGCTCGCGTCTAACCTGACGAGCGCGTTCGTCGCCGCGCAGGCGGCCTATGCGCACATGCGGCGCGCGCGCGCCGGCAAGGTGATCAACATCGGCTCGATGATGTCGCTCTTCGGCGCCTCGTTCGCCGGACCCTACAGCGCGAGCAAAGGCGGCATCGTGCAGCTCACGCGTTCGCTCGCCTGTGCGTGGGCAAAGGACAACATCCAGGTGAACGCGGTGCTGCCCGGCTGGATCGACACCGCGCTCACGCGCCGCGCGCGTGAGGAGGTTACCGGGCTGCACGAGCGGGTGCTGGCGCGCACGCCGGCGGGCCGCTGGGGCGAGCCGGCAGACCTTGCCGGCATCGCGGTGTTCCTCGCCTCGCGCGCGAGCGACTTCATCACCGGGACCGCCATCCCCGTCGATGGCGGCTATAGCGTCCAGGGGTAGGAATCAGCCGACGCGGTCGCTAAGCGGGTTCGAGCAGGTTCTTCTTCATCGCCGCGCGCACCGGCTCGGTACGCAGGAAGTCGAGAAAGGCACGCGCGGCGTCCTGCTTGGGCGATGTGCTCATCACTGCTGCGGCGAACGCGTAGTGCTTCTGCACCTCGGCGGGCAGCGGCCCGACGATGTCGATGCCGGGAACGGGCGCGAGCTCGCAGAGGAGCTGGGCGCCAAGCTGGGCTTCCCCGCTCGCGACGCGCGCAGCAACCGGGCCTTTGTCGACGATGATGCGTTTCTTCAGCTTGTCGGCGAGCCCGAGCCGCTCGAGCAGCTCGGCGAAGTAAAGCCCGCTCGCGCCGTGGCGCGAGTGGGCGACCGATTCGGCGGCGAGGAGCGTGCGCTTGAGCGCATCGAGCGAGCGGATGTCCGGCCTGGGCGCGCCTTTGCGCACCGCAAGGCCGACGCCCGAGCGGCCGAGCGCAAGGTGAGTGGCCGGCACGAGCTTGCCGGCGGCAGCGAGCTGCTCGATGCCTTCGGCCGTGAGGATTACGACATCGGCCGCGGCGCCCTCGGCGATGGACTTGAGGAGCGCCTGCGTGGCATGGAACTCCGCACGCAAGCCCGGCGCGGCCGACTCGAGCACGCCCTTCATCGCGAGCGTGCTGAGAACCGCGATGTCCTTAAAAGCTGCTTTCGACGGAGAAGTAGATGTAATTGGAGCCTCCGTTCACGTTGCCGAAGAACTGCGATTTGCCAAAGGCGCCGGAACGGTGGGACACGCCGACGCCGACGTAAGTATCGCGCGCCACGCGCACGTCGAAGCTCGGATCGAGGTAGTTGAGGAGCTTCCAGTTACCGCGGCCGCGCCGGCCCTGGTCATGGAGCTCCATCTCGGGGATCTGCTCGGCGTAGGAAAGGCCGCTCCCCATGCCCAAGCGCGTGTGCAGGCCCCAGCGCTCCCAGCCAAAGCCGTACCAGTACACCTTGAAGAACGCCATTACGGACCAGAAGTCGTCCTGGTAGCTCTTCTCGAAGTGGCGCTGCACGCCGACGAAGCCGGCGAGGTCGATCGGCCAGCCGCCGGCGCGCTCGATGAGCTTTCGACCGACGTGCACTGCCGCGACGTCGGTATTGTCGACCGTGTGGCGCGTGGTGCACGAGAGCCGCACGACCTGCAGCATGTCGCAGTCGCTGGAGTTGCCGTAGAGCACCTTGACGATAGTCGGCCGCGACTCGGGTGCCCAGCGGTTCTGCTTGGGCGAAAAGTCGTAGAGGAAGCCGACGAATGCCTCGCTCTGCAACCCGGCTCGGGCAAGCGGACTCGCTGTGATTTCGTGCGAGCGCCGCGTGGCGGAGAGCCAGGCGAGCAGGTTCCAGCTCTCCGTGAGCGCATAGCTGGCATAGACGGCGGCTTGGGCGTCGAGGCCGGCGCCCGCCTGGTAGTCGGGAGTGCCGTAGTAGTGATTATTCAGGCTGGAGTCGCGCCAGGCGAGGACGAGCTGCGGCTTGAGGGTGAGCCCACCCCGGCGCCACTCGTTCGCCCAGTAGCCGGCGCGAAGCTCAGTGCCGTTCGAGCTGCGGCTGACGTCGTGCAGGAACTCTACGTACGGCGTCCCCCAGCCCGTGCGCCGGCGCACGCTGAAGCCGGCATCGTAGCCGGGCTCTCGCGCGGGGAGCCCTGCGGCGACCGACGGAACCTTGTCCTGCGTGAAGCCTTCGAAGCGATAGGCGATGAAAGTGTCGAAGCGCCAGTCGCCCGCGCTCGCCTTGAGCCCGAGGCGCGTGCCGTGCAAATAGGCGTGCTGCCCTTCGTAAAGGTAGAGCGGCAGCTGCTCGGCCGCGCCTTCGCTGCCACGATAGGTCGAGCGCTCGAAGCGCAGCAGATAACCGACGCCCGCACCGCCGACCGGCAAGGCATCGATGAACGGATCGCTCGCCGCGCCGGCAGTGGTCGCGCCGAGCACCGCGGCAAGCACCAGCGCAATAGCCGCGGCCCAGTGGGCTTGCCGCAACGGCAGATGGAACTCCCTTATTTTTATGGGTACGTGGAGAGCATGCGCGCAGGGGCTAGCTCTCGCCGTGCATCATCATATGTTGACGCAGCCAGGCGTGCAGTGGTGGAAAAAACCAAGCCCCATGAGCTCGCGCGCGACCCGGTGTGGCTTTCCTGCACGGTGAGCGCGCGCTGCGCGAAACGCGAGCGGCTCGATCCGGTGGCGAGCCGCGCGCCTAGAAAAGCTGTGAAAAGATGAGCGCCAGTCCCACGACCGACACGAGCCACACCGCCGTGCGCAGCCACGGAATGCCGGCCAGATAGACCACCGCGTAGACAAGGCGCGCCCAGAAAAAGAGCTGCGCGCCGAGGAGCGTCGTGCCATTGGTGCGGCCCGCGGCGACGGCAACCAGAACGAGCGCCGCGAACAGCACGAGGTTTTCAAGCATGTTGTGGTGCGCGCGCGCCGCGCGTCCCGCCCAGCCGGTGCACGGCGCGAGACCTTCGCGGTTGCCGGCGAGTGCCGGCAGCCCGACCTGCAGTGTGGCACCCATCACGGCGACGAGCATCTGCACAAACGCGAGCAGCACTGTCCAAACGAGGAGCGCTAATTCTGGCTTCAATGGTCTGCCTCCCTTAAGCGCATATTTTGACCCAATTCACGACTTGCATGCCGGATGCGGCTGGAGCAAGATGGGCGAGCAGCACAAAACAACGAAGGGAAGAACCGCGACCAAGCCTAGAGCCGCGACGAGCAGGACAGTCTTACCGAGCGCGCGCAACGCGCGCCCCGCTGAAGATTCATTTCCTCTGAAAAAACGACCTGTCGACGAACGTCGACGCTTGTCGCTAGCGCTGCCAGGCAGCGCGGCGGAATTGCTTGCGCCGCGAGGTCACCGCGATGCGGCGGCCGGCAAACTCGTGGATCTTCTCCCTGATCTCGGCGCGGATATCTTCGGGCAGTTGCGTCGCGGCATCGTCGAATCGCGAGACCACCTCGTCAGGTGCCGGCGGACCGTCGTGAAAGAAGCCGCGCCGCTTGTCCCACACCAGCGCACGGTCGCTCGAATCGACGCCGTAGCACAGCTGAAACAGCGTCACCTCGCCCTCCGTCTGCCAGACGAACAAGTCGAAAAACTCGTCGTGAAACCAGCGCCGGCGCGCCGGGGGGTCGTCTGCCACCCCGAGAATTTCTTTCAGCATCTGGGGTCTCTCGCTGTAGGGGCCATATTGGGGTTCGATCCGCTTGTCAGGCGAATTTTGTCATCAAGTCGCGACGACTGCGATATCGCGACGACCGGGTCAACGCTGCGCCGTTCGGCGCGTTCGTGGGATATGGCACAGACAATACAAGCTCGGCCCACTGTGCCAAAAGGGTTGATATGGGCCGCATCTGGGTCGAATCTTGCTCTGACGAAGGAGCCATGATCGTGAATGCAGATACGCCGATGAGAAGCGAATCGACCGAGCGGCACTCCGACTTTCTCAAGTCGCTGGTCGAGTTCACCAAGGATCATCGCGCAGCGCGCTGGAGCGGCACGCTCGCCGAATTCCTCGAGACGATATTCCCCGCCGACCCGAAGGGCATTACGCGCTCGAGCCACCAGTACATCTGGGACATGCTGCGCGCCAACGGCTTCGACGACGTCAACAGCCAGTTCCGCTGCCAGCTGTTCGAGGACGAGCTCTTCGGCATCGACGACACGATCGCACGGATCGTCGATTACTTCAAAGCGGCGAGCGCCGGCTCGGAAGTCGGCCGGCGGCTGCTGCTCTTGCTCGGCCCGCCCTCGGGCGGCAAGTCGAGCATGGTGATTCTGCTTAAGCGTGGCATGGAAGCTTACAGCCAGACCGACGCCGGCGCGATTTACGCCATCCATGGCTGTCCGGTGCACGAGTCGCCGCTGCATCTCATCCCGCATACGCTGCGCGCGCAGTTCCGCCAGACCTACGGCGTCGAGATCACGGGTGAGCTCTGCCCGCACTGCACGACGCGCATGCAGCACGAGTTCAACGGCGACTTCATGCAGATGCCGGTGCAGCGCATCTTCATCTCGGAGGCCTCGCGCGTCGGCGTCGGCACCTACGCGCCGCACGATCCGACCACCGCGGACATCGCCGACCTGGTGGGCTCGGTCGACCTCTCCAAAGTGAGCGAATTCGGCGACGAGGGCGATCCGCGCGCCTGGTCCTGGTCGGGCGCGGTGTTCGGCGCGAGCCGCGGGCTTCTGGAAATGATCGAGATCCTGAAGGTGAAGCGCGAGTTCCTCTATCTGCTGCTGACGCTCACGCAGGAGAAGAACGTCAAGGTGGCGCGCTTCCCGCTGATCCACGTCGATGAGGCGATCGTCGCGCACACCAACTTCGCCGAGTTCCGCAAGTTCCTGCAGGAGCCGGAGAACGAGGCGCTGCTCGACCGCATGGTCATCATCCAGGTGCCCTACACGCTCGACTACAAGGAAGAGGCGCGCATCTACCGCAAGCTTTGCTCCTCCACCCAGGCGTTCCGCGAAGTGCACCTCGACCCGCACGCGCTGCATGTCGCCGCGGTGTACGCGGTGCTGTCGCGTCTCGGTGAAGCCGAGGAGCGCGACGCCGACAACGTCAAAAAGGTGCGGCTCTACGCCGGCGAAGACGTCGAAGGCGTCTCGGCGACCGAAGCCGACAAGATGCGGCAGAAGAACCCCGACGAAGGCCTGGCCGGCGTCTCGCCGCGCTTCGTGATCAACGCGCTCTCCAACGCCATCATCCAGTCGCAGGCGAAGAGCCTGACCACCATGGACGTGCTGATCGCCCTCAAGGACGCGATCGAGTCCGACGTGCGCATCGACGGCAAGAAGAAGCGCAAGTGGGTCGACTTCCTGGTGGTGGTGCGCAAGGACTTCTACAACCGCTGGGTCAAAGAGGACGTGCACAAGGCGCTCTTCGTCTCCTTCGAGCAGGAAGCGCAGCAGCTTCTCGACAAGTACCTCGACGAGGTGGAGGCGACGCTGGACAACCGCACGGTGCGCGACCCGATTACCAACGAGGAGCGCAAACCGGATGAGCGGTTCCTGCGCTCGGTGGAAGAAAAGATCCGCATCTCCGAATCGGGCAAGCTCTCCTTCCGCCAGGAAGTGGTGAGGAAGGCGATGGGCGCCTACAAGCGCGGCGAGAAGTTCACTCTCGACTCGCACGCGCCCCTGCACGATGCCGTCGAGCAATACCTCTTCGAGAGCCGGCGCGACGTGCTGCGGCTGGTCTCCTCGGCGGCGCGGCCCGATGATGAGACGCGGCAAAAGATCTCCGTGGTGGAGAAGCGCCTCGTGGACGAGTACGGGTACGACCCGCACAGCGCACGCGAGGCGCTTAACTACGTCACCACCCTGCTGGCGCAAGAATGACCGTCCGCCTCGCCGCCGAGACGCCCTGGTACGACCTCTTCTCGCGAGGCGCGCGCGACTGGCTGCGCCATAACGAGAAGGTGCGCGAGGCGGTGAAGGAAACCCTGCCTGAGCTCCTGGCGAGTTCCGACCTGATGACGCGGCCGGGCAACCGTACGGTCGCCGTGCCGGTGAAGTTCCTTGAGCATTCCCGCCTGCGGCTCGCCGACGCGCAGGTGCAGCAGGGCGCGGGGCAGGGCCGCGGCGAGCCCGGCGACGTGCTGCAGCCCGGGCGCGAGGAAGGCGGCGAGCAGGGCCAGGCCGGCGGCACCGGCGATGGCGAGATTCGCTTCGTGGTCGAGCTCAAGGTGGACGAGATCGTCGATTGGCTGTGGGAGGAGCTGAAGCTCCCGGAGCTCAAGCCCAAGCGCACCGCGAGCATGGACCAGGCGGAATACGTGCGCGAGGGCTGGGACAAGCGCGGCGCGCGCTCGCGCCTCGACCGTCGCCGGACCATGAAAGAGGCGGTGAAGCGCCACGCCATCCAGGGCAACGCCCCCGGCAGCCCGGACAGCACCGCGGACGAGGAGCCGATCTCGCTCGTGAACGAGGATCTGCGCTTCCGCCAGCTGGTGAAGCGCCCCTCGCCGGCAACCAGCGCCGCCGTGATCTTCGCGCTCGATGTTTCCGGCTCGATGGACGAGGCGCAGCGGCGGCTTGCCAAGCAGTTCTTCTTTTTCGCCCTTCAAGGCATCCGCCGCCAGTACGCCAAGGTCGAAACCGTGTTCCTCGCGCATGCCGCCCAGGCCTGGGAATTCGACGAGAGCCAGTTCTTCCAGGCCTCCTCGAGCGGCGGCACGGTGACCTCCACGGTCGCGCGCCTCGCGCTCGACGTCATGAGCTCGCGCTACGACCCGAGCCGCTACAACGTCTACTTCTTCTACGCCTCGGACGGCGAGAACGCCGCCGAGGACCGCGACGAGGCGCGCACCTCGCTCAGCGAGATCGCGCGCCAAGTGAATTACACCGGCTATTGCGAGACCGGCGGCGTCGCCACCTTCCGGCCGCGCGACACGCAGCTCGCCGAGCTCTTTACCGAATTGAAAGGCTCGGGCCTTGCCGTCGGCACGAGCCATATCGCGTCGCAGGATGATGTCTGGAAGGCGATCCGCGAGTTCTTCTCGCAGCAAGCGGCCAGTGACTGAGCTCGAGGACTACGCGCAGCGCATCGAGTCGCTCGCGCGGCGCCTGGGGCTCGATTACTACCCGGTCGATTTCGAGCTCGCGCCGGAGAGCCTGATGACCGAGATCGCGGTCTACGGCCTGCCGGTGCGCATGCCGCACTGGTCCTTCGGCGTGCGCTACATCCACCAGCTCGTGCGCCAGAGCATGGGACATTCGAAGATCTTCGAAGTCATGTTCCCGGGCGACCCGTGCCGCGCCTTCCTGATGGACGGCAACTCGCTTGCCGAGAATACGCTCGTCACCGCGCACGTCCTCGGGCACGCCGACTTCGCCAAGAACAACCAGCTCTTTGCGCGCTTCCACGCCATGGCGGGCGGCAACATCGTCGAGACGGCCGCGGCGCACGCGCACCGCATCCAGCTCGCCATCGAATCGCACGGCGTGGAGCGCGTCGAGTCGGTGCTCGATGCCGCGCTCGCGCTCGAGTCGCACATCGCCATCGACGGCGAGCTGCACCGCTCGCGCTATCCGGAGTTCCTCGCGCCGAAGGAGCCGCCCGTCGACAGCGCGTTCCGGTCGCGCTTTCGCCAGCTGCCCGGCACCGAGGAGCCCAAGGCGGTGAAGCCCGGGCAGGTGCGCGCGCCGGTCCCGCCCCATGCGGAGTACGACCTCCTCTGGTTCATCGCCAACTACGCGCCGGAGCTCGAGCAGTGGGAGCGCGACATCTTCCTGATGGTGCGCTCCGAGTCGTTCTACTTCTATCCGGTGTTCGCCTGCCAGATCATGAACGAGGGCTGGGCGTCGTACTGGCATGCGCGCCTGCTGCGCGAGGCGGAATGGCTGCCGCAGCCGCTTTACCTCTCCGCCATCAAAGCGCACTCGGACGTGGTGCGCCCGTTCGCGAGCGGCCAGCAGACCGCGCTCGCCATCAATCCCTACCACCTCGGCTTCACCATCTGGGAGCGCATCGTGGAGAAGCACGGCCTCGAGCGCGCGCGCGACGTGCGCCGCGACGAGGACGACTTCGGCTTCATCCGCAACTGGCTCGACGAGGAGCTCGCGCGCGAGGCGGGGCTTTTCGTCTACGAGGCGCGCCCGGGCGACGAGATCCGCGTCGCCACCAAGGACATCAACGCCATCCGCGAGGCGATCCTCGCACCGAAATTCAACTTCGGTGCGCCGCGCGTGGCCGCGGTCGAGCTGAAGCACGACGGCAGCCTGACCCTCGCCCACGACCATGCGAGCGACGGCCGCGGCCTCGATGTCAGTCGCGCGAAGCGCGTGCTCGACTACGTCCACCGCGTATGGCGCCGCCCGGTGCGCCTCACGACCGTGAACGAAAGAAACGAAGCGGTAGAGCTCGCCGCATAGGCGAACTCATCGTCATTCCCGCGCAAGCGGGAATCCATCTGAGAAAGACTGGACCCCGCTTGCGCGGGGGCGACGGCCTTTAAATGACCAGAATGACGATGATCACGACCAGCAGGATGATGATCAGGTCGTTGTTGCTGAGCACGCCGCCCGCGGGCAAGGCGTCGAGCCGCCCGGCGAGCTGAGCCACTTCCTCGTTGGTCATGGCATCGACCCGCGCTGCCGCGTCGTGCGCATTGATGCCGTACTTCTGCAGCGCCTTGGCGACTTCCGGCCGCTCGAGCATTGCCTTCACCCGCTCGCGCTCGCTTGGCGTCTGCAGTGCCTGGTCAGTCGCGATCACCCCGGCCTGGGCCTGCGGAACGGCGAGCGTCACGGCGAGGACGAGCATGCTAAGTAAGCGCTTCATATCGGCTCCTGAAATGAACGACGGCCAAATATAGCGACCTGATGTGACGCGGGTCGTGGGCATAATCCCGGGCCATGAAAGCGTACTTCGTCCAGACCACAGACCGCGGCGCGGCGCTTGAGCTGCGCGAGGTGCCGCAGCCGCAGCCGGCGGCGGGAAAGCTCCTTGTCCGCGTGCGCGCAGCGAGCCTGAACCGGGGGGAATTCATCAGCGGCCACGGCCTGACCAGGCCCGGCGCCGCCAAAGCCGCCGGCACCGACGGCGCCGGCGAAGTCGTGGGGAGCGGCAAGCGCGTCATGGGACGGCTTCCCGGCGCGTTCGCTGAGTACGCGCTCATGGACGAGCCGGATGCGATTCCCGTGCCCGCCGAGCTCTCCTGGGAGGAAGCGGGCGCGGTGCCGATCACCTTTCTGGTGGTCTACGACATGCTGGTCCAGCAGGGGAACCTCAAGAGCGGCGAGTGGCTGCTCGTCACCGGGGTGTCAGCCGGTGTCGGCGTCGCGGCGCTGCTCGCGGCCAAGGCGATCGGCGCCAAGGTCATCGGCACCTCCGGCTCTGCCGCCAAGCTGGAAGCGCTCAAGCGCCATGGCCTCGATGTCGGCATCGCCACCCGCAAGCCCGACTTCCACGACGCGGTGATGAAGGCGACCGACGGCAAGGGTGTGAACCTCGTCGTGAACAACGTCGGCGGCTCGGTCTTTGCCGAGACGATCGGCGTGCTCGCCTACGAGGGCCGGCACGCCACTGTCGGCTACGTCGATGGGCAGCTGAAGAGCGAGATCGACATCGAGGCGCTGCACTCCAAGCGCCTCAAGCTCTTCGGCGTCTCGAACAAACTGCGTACCGCGCCGCAACGCGCGGTTACCGTGCAGGGCTTCACGCGCGACTGGCTGCCGCTTTTCGCGAGCGGCAAGCTAAAGCCGCTCGTCGACCGCGTCTACGAGTTCGCCGAGCTGCCGAAGGCCGTCGAGCGCATGGAAGCCGACCAGCACATCGGCAAAATTGTCGTGCGGGTGTGAAGTAGCGCCGGTCGTTACTCAGCCTTGATGCCGGCTTCCTTCACTATCCTGCCCCACGTGTCGTACTCGCGCTGCGAGTATTTCGCGAGCTCTTCAGGCGTGCCGGGCTGCGGCTCGACGCCCTGCTTGTCGAGGAGCGCCACCGCCTCCTTGCTGTGCAGCGCCTTGACGAGCGACTGGTTGAGCCGCGCGACGATGTCCTTCGGCAGGTTGGCCGGCCCGTAGTACGCATACCAGTTGAGCGCCTCGTAGCCCGGGTAGCCGGATTCGGCGACTGTCGGCACCTTCGGCAGGAGAGCGGCGCGCTTCGTGCCGGTCGTCGCAATGGCGCGCGCCTTGCCCGCCTCGATCTGCTTGATGGAGGACACGGGCGTGGCGAAGAACGAATCCACCTGCTTGCCGAGAAAACCCTGCATCGCCGGCCCGCCGCCCTTGTAGGGCACGTGCACGATGTCGATCTGCGCCATTTTCTTCAGCAGCTCGCCGGCGAGGTGCCCCGCGCCGCCGATGCCCGAGGATGCGTAGGTCACCTTGCCGGGGTTCTTCTTCGCGTACTCGACATAGTCCTTGAGCGTCTTGATCGGCAGGCCGGGCTGCACTACCAGAACGTTCGCGAACACCACTGCCATGGTGATCGGTGTCAGATCGCGCCGCGGATCGTAGGTCGTCTTCATGATGTGCGGATTCACGGCAATCGCGCCGACGTTCGCAAGCACCAGCGTGTAGCCGTCCGGCGCGCTCTTCGCCACGTAGTCCACTGCGATATTGCCGCCGGCGCCCGCGCGGTTCTCCACCACCACCTGCTGTCCCAGGATGTCGCCGAGCGGCCTGGCGACGATGCGCGCCACTGTGTCGGTGCCGCCGCCGGGCTCGAAGCCGACCACCGTGGTGATCGGCTTGGCCGGGAAGTTCTGCGCGCTAGCAGCAAGCGCTACGCCCGCAAGCGCGAGCGCCATCCATGCTCGATTCATCTGCATCCTCCTGTGATTTAGCGGCCCTTGAAGACGGGCTTTCGTTTTTCCATGAAGGCGCGGCGGCCTTCGCTGTAATCCTCGCTCTCGAAGCATTCCTTCACCCAGCGATCGCAGGCCGCGGCGTCGTACGTGGTCTTCATCACTTCGGCGATGACGCGCTTCGCCGTGCGGATGGTAAGCGGCGCGTTCGCCGCGATCATCTCGCAATAGGCGCGCGTCGCCGTTTGGAGCTCCGCCGCGGGCA
>DASREB010000295.1:0-8706 GCA_035652275.1 Burkholderiales bacterium | reverse complement strand
GCCGACGTTGCGGTAAGGGCAGTCTTTCTTGATGCAGTCGGCGTAGAGCGCGAGCGAATGGCCGTGCAGCGCGAAGCCGCGCCCGCGCGCAATCTCGTTCTGGCGCCGCTCGATCTCGCCGTCGTAGAACTCCTCGACGCGCCCACACTGCAGGCACACGAGGTGGTCGTGGTGGCGGCCTTCGTTCAGCTCGAAGACCGATTTGCCGGTCTCGAAGTGCTGCCGCGAGAGGAGTCCCGCCTGCTCGAATTGCGTCAGCACCCGATAAACGGTGGCGAGGCCGATGTCGATGCCCTCGGCGATGAGTGCCTTGTAGACGTCCTCCGCCGAGAGGTGGCGCACCTTGCTCGTCTCGAAAAGCTCGAGGATCTTGCGGCGCGGGAGCGTCGCCTTGAGGCCAGTCTCCTTCAGGCTTTGCACCGGGCTCATCGACTATCATTATAGGCGCATGGTGCGCGTCGCCTTCGCCGCGTTGTCGCTCGCTCTCGTCGCAGGGTGCGGCGTGCCGCGCATTCCCGGCATCACGCCGTACAAGCCGGAGATACAGCAGGGCAACTATCTGTCGCAGGAAATCGTCGCGCAGGTGAAGCCCGGCATGACGCGCGAGCAGGTGCGCTTTCTTCTCGGTACGCCGCTTCTCACCGACATCTTCCACGCCGATCGCTGGGACTACGTCTACTGGCGCGAAGCCGAGAACGGCAAGCGCGAGACGCGCAAGGTCGCGCTCTTCTTCAGCGACAACAAGCTCGAGCGCATTCAAGGCGACATCGTCTCGCCGGCGGCCGGCCGATGAAGGTGGCGCTCGCCGGCGCCGGCGGGCGGATGGGGCGCACGCTGATCGACACCGTGCTCGCCGATCGCGAGCTCGAGCTCGGCTGCGCGTTCGACATGCCGGGCAGCGCCGCGGTGGGCAGCAAAGCGGGCGCCATCACCATCGCCGCCGATCCCGCGGCGGCTGCGAGCTGCGATGTGCTGATCGATTTCACGCGACCTGAGGGCACGCTCGCGAACCTCAAGCACGCACGCGCGATGGTGATCGGCACGACCGGGTTCTCCCCCGCCCAGCGCAAAACCATCGCCGAAGCCGCACAGCGCATCCCGATCGTCATGGCGGCGAACTTCGCAGTCGGTGTCAACGCTGTCTATAAGCTCGCCGAGACCGCCGCGCGCATCCTCGGCGACGATTACGACGTCGAGATCGTCGAGGCGCACCACCGCCACAAGGTCGATGCGCCCTCCGGCACCGCGCTCAAGCTTGGCGAAGTGCTGGCCCGGGCGCTGAAGCGCGAGCTGCCGAAAGTATCGCGCCACGGGCGCCACGGCGAGACCGGCGAGCGCCCGGCGAAGGAGATCGGCTTCCACGCCATCCGCGGCGGCGACATCGTCGGCGAGCACACCGTGCTCTTCGCCGGCGCCGGCGAGCGCGTCGAGATCACGGTGCGCTCGCAAAGCCGCACCACCTACGCCATGGGCGCGCTGCGCGCGGCGAAGTGGCTGCGCGGCAAGGCGCCCGGCCTCTACGACATGTCCGACGTGCTCGGCCTGCGCTAGCGCAAATCGGGGTCAGGCACCGATTTCCGCCGCAATTGGTGCCTGACCCCGATTTCGGTCGGCAGCGCCGTATAATTGCGGTTGCAGGACGAGCGGGAAGGGCAACAGCCTTTCCCGCTTTTCGCATCCGCATCCATTAAATGACCAGCCAAGACGCAGCGCTTCTCGTCCTCGCCGACGGGACGGTGTTTCGCGGCCGCTCGATCGGCGCGCGCGGCATGGCCGTTGGCGAAGTGGTGTTCAACACCGCCATGACCGGCTACCAGGAGATCCTCACCGATCCGTCCTACTGCCGGCAGCTCGTCACGCTGACCTATCCGCACATCGGCAACACCGGCGTCAACCACGAGGACGCGGAATCGGCCCGCGTTTTCGCCGAGGCGCTGATCGTGCGCGATGTGCCGCGGCGGCATTCGAGCTGGCGTGCACAAATGGACCTGTCGTCGTATCTCGCGAAGCACAACATCCCCGGGATCGCCGATATCGACACGCGCCAACTGACCCGCATCCTGCGCGAGAAGGGCGCGCAGAACGGCTGTCTGATCGCCGGCGATGCGGATGAGCGCAAAGCGCTCGCCAAGGCGCGCGAGTTTCCCGGCCTCGCCGGGATGGATCTCGCCAAGGTGGTGAGCGTCGACAAGGCCTATGAATGGAGCGAAGGCCGCTGGGAGGCGGGCAAAGGCCATCGCAAGATCGACGATCCGAAGACGCACGTGGTTGCCTACGACTACGGCATCAAGCGCAACATCCTGCGCATGCTCGCGGAGCGCGGCAGCCGGGTGACCGTGGTGCCCGCGACCACGCCGGCGCGCGAAGTGCTGCGCCTGAAGCCCGATGGCGTGTTTCTCTCCAATGGTCCGGGCGATCCGGAGCCCTGCGACTACGCCATCGAAGCGATCGGCGAGATTCTCGACGCCACGCGGCTCCCGGTCTTCGGCATCTGCCTCGGCCACCAGCTGATGGGCCTCGCCTCCGGCGCGAAGACGCTGAAGATGAAGTTCGGCCACCACGGCGCGAACCACCCGGTCAAGGACCTGGACACCGGGCAGGTTGTGATCACGAGCCAGAACCACGGCTTCGCCGTCGACCCGGCGAGCCTGCGCGGCAATTTACGGCCGACGCATGTCTCGCTCTTCGACGGCTCGCTGCAGGGCGTCGCCCGCACCGATCGGCCGGCGTTCTGCTTCCAGGGCCATCCGGAAGCGAGCCCGGGGCCGCACGACGTCGGTTATCTGTTCGATCGCTTTGCGCGGCTGATGAGCGAGGCCAAGTCTCAGATCGGCAATGCCTAAGCGCACCGACATCAAGAGCATCCTGATCATCGGCGCCGGGCCGATCGTCATCGGCCAGGCGTGCGAGTTCGACTATTCGGGCGCGCAGGCGTGCAAGGCGCTGCGCGCCGAGGGCTATCGCGTCATCCTGGTGAACTCGAACCCCGCGACCATCATGACCGATCCGGGGACCGCGGATGCGATCTATGTCGAGCCGATCACCTGGCAGGTCGTCGCACGCATCATCGAAAAGGAAAAGCCGCACGCGCTGCTGCCGACCATGGGCGGCCAGACGGCGCTCAACTGCGCGCTCGATCTCGCGCGCGAAGGGGTGCTGGAGAAATACGGCGTCGAGCTGATCGGCGCCTCGCGCCAGGCGATCGACAAGGCCGAGGACCGCGAGAAATTCAAGAACGCGATGAAGAAGATCGGCCTTGCCTGCCCGCGCTCCTCCCTTGCCCACTCGATGGAGGAGGCGCTGCAGGTCCAGGCCGGCATCGGTTTCCCGGTCGTCATCCGTCCGTCCTTCACTCTCGGCGGCACCGGCGGCGGCATCGCCTACAACCGCGAGGAATTCGTCGCCATCTGCGAGCGCGGCCTCGACGCTTCGCCCACCAATGAGCTCCTGATCGAGGAATCGGTGCTCGGCTGGAAAGAGTTCGAGATGGAGGTGGTGCGCGACCGCCGGGACAACTGCATCATCGTCTGCTCGATCGAGAACCTCGACCCGATGGGCGTGCACACCGGCGACTCGATCACGGTCGCGCCGGCGCAGACGCTGACCGACAAGGAATACCAGGTGATGCGCGACGCCTCGATCGCGGTGCTGCGCGAGATCGGCGTCGACACCGGCGGCTCGAACGTGCAGTTCGCGATCAACCCGGCCGACGGCCGCATGGTGGTGATCGAAATGAACCCGCGCGTCTCGCGCTCATCCGCCCTCGCCTCCAAGGCCACCGGCTTTCCGATCGCCAAGGTCGCGGCCAAGCTTGCCGTGGGCTACACGCTGGACGAGATCGCGAACGAAGTCACCGGCGGCGCGACGCCCGCCTCGTTCGAGCCGACCATCGACTACGTCGTCACCAAGGTGCCGCGCTTCGCCTTCGAGAAATTCCCGCAGGCGAACGACCGGCTTACTACGCAGATGAAGTCGGTAGGCGAAGTCATGGCCATCGGCCGCACCTTCCAGGAGTCATTCCAGAAAGCGCTGCGCGGCCTCGAGATCGGCGTCGACGGCCTCAACCAGCGCACCCGCGACCGCGAGACGCTCGAGCGCGAGCTCGGCGAGCCGGGGCCGGAGCGCATCTGGTACGTCGGCGATGCCTTCGAAAACGGCTTCACGCTGGAAGAGGTGCACCGGCTCACGCACATCGACCCCTGGTTCCTCGACCAGATCCAGCAGATCGTCGAGCTGGAAATGGAGCTCGATGACCGCCGGCTTGAGGACATCGACGCCGCGACATTGCGCACGCTCAAGCGCAAAGGCTTCTCCGACCGGCGACTTGCCTACCTCTTCAATACCAACGAACAGGCAGTGCGCGAGAAGCGCCACCAGCACGGCATCCGGCCGGTATACAAGCGGGTCGACACGTGCGCGGCGGAGTTCGCCACGAAGACCGCGTACATGTACTCGACCTATGAGGACGAGTGCGAGGCGCAGCCCACGACGAAGAAGAAGGTGATGGTGCTCGGCGGCGGCCCGAATCGCATCGGCCAGGGAATCGAATTCGATTACTGCTGCGTCCATGCGGCGCTCGCGCTGCGCGAGGACGGCTTCGAGACCATCATGGTCAACTGCAACCCGGAGACCGTCTCGACCGACTACGACACCTCCGACCGGCTGTACTTCGAGCCGCTGACGCTCGAGGATGTGCTGGAGATCGTGCACCTCGAGAAGCCGTGGGGCGTGATCGTGCAGTACGGCGGCCAGACGCCGCTCAATCTCGCGCGCGGCCTGGCGGCCGCCGGCGTGCCGATCATCGGCACGAGCGCGGACGCGATCGACATCGCGGAGGACCGCGAGCGCTTCCAGCAGCTCGTCGACCAGCTCAAGCTGCGCCAGCCGCCCAATCGCACCGCGCGCTCCGCGCCCGAGGCGGTGAAGTCGGCCGAGGAAATCGGCTATCCGGTGGTGGTGCGGCCGAGCTACGTGCTCGGCGGCCGCGCCATGGAGATCGTGCACCAGCAGTCGGAGCTGGAACGCTACATGCGCGAGGCGGTCAAGGTGTCGAACGACTCGCCGGTGCTGCTCGATCGCTACCTCACCGATGCGATCGAGGTCGACGTGGATTGCATCTCGGACGGCAAGGACGTGCTGATCGGCGGCATCATGGAGCACGTCGAGCAGGCGGGCGTGCACTCGGGTGACTCGGCGTGCTGCCTGCCGCCGCATTCGCTCGCGAGCCACATCGAGCGTGAGCTCAAGCGCCAAACCGCGGTCATGGCGAAAGCGCTCAAGGTGATCGGGCTGATGAACGTGCAGTACGCCATCCAGCGCGACACGGTGTATGTGCTGGAGGTCAATCCGCGCGCGTCGCGCACCGTCCCGTACGTGTCCAAGGCGACCGGCCAGGCGCTGGCGATGATCGCCGCGCGCTGCATGGCCGGGCGCAGCCTGCGCGAGCAGGGCGCGCGCGAAGTCACGCCGGGCTATTTCTCGGTCAAGGAAGCAGTGTTTCCCTTCAACCGCTTCCCGGGTGTCGATCCGATTCTCGGGCCGGAGATGAAGTCCACTGGCGAGGTGATGGGGGTCGGCGAGACTTTCGGCGAAGCGTTCATCAAATCGCAGATCGCCGCGGGCGTGAAAATGCCCGCCGGCGGCAACGCGTTCATCAGCGTGCGCGACGGCGACAAGCTCGGCGCGGTACCCGTGGCGCGCGACCTGGTCGAGCTCGGCTTCACCATCCTTGCCACGCGCGGCACGGCGGCCGTGCTGATGTCGCACGGCGTGCCGGTGACCCCGGTGAACAAGGTCGCCGAGGGCCGGCCGCACATCGTCGACATGATCAAGAACGGCGACGTCAGCTTCATCGTCAACACCACCGAGGCGACCCGCACGTCGCACTCGGATTCGCGTGCCATCCGCATCACCGCACTCGCGAGGCGCGTCACCTACTACACCACCATCGCGGGCGCGAAAGCGGCTTGTACCGGGATGAAGCATCACCTCGCGAGCCTCGAGCCCTACCGCCTGCAGGACCTGCACGCGCGGCTCAAGCAGGCCGCCGCGGAGCCCGTGACGTAGATGAAGACACCGATGACGCACCGCGGAGCCGAGCTCTTGCGCAGCGAGCTCCAGCAGCTGAAGAATATCGAGCGCCCGAAGATTTCGCAGGCGATCGCCGAGGCGCGCTCGCACGGTGACCTCTCGGAGAATGCCGAGTACGATGCCGCGCGCGAGAAGCAGGGCCTGATGGAGGCGCGCATCCGCGACATCGAGGCGAAGCTCGCCAATGCGCAGGTCGTCGATCCAAGAACGCTGCACGCCGAAGGCCGCGTCGTCTTCGGCGCTACGGTCGAGGTGGAAGAAGAAAGCGGCGAGGCCGCGACCTGGCAGATCGTCGGCGAGGACGAGGCCGACATCAAGGCCGGCCGCATCTCCTTCGGCTCGCCCATCGCGCGCGCGCTCATTGGCAAGCACGCCGGCGACGCCGTGGACGTCCAAACCCCCGGCGGCCTCAAGCACTACGAGATCGTCGACGTGCGCTACGAATAACCGGGGCGCTTTGGGCGAGACGCCGCAGGAGCTCGAGCGGGCTATACAACGCGGCCTCGAGCACCATTCCTGCTCGGCACCATCGCCTATCAAGTCGGCGAGCACGACAAGGCGATCGAGCTTCTCGAGAGGACGCTCGCGCTCAAGCCGGGCTTTGCCGAAGCGTTATCGATGCGCGGCAATGCGCTGCAAGCCCTGAAGCGCCACGAGGACGCGCTCTGTAACCGTGGCAGCGCGCTGCAGGCACTCAAGCGCTATCCGGAGGCTCTCGCGAGCTTCGACAGGGCGCTCGCGATCAAGCCCGATCTCGCGGTGGCGCTTTCCAATCGCGGCAATGTGCTGCACGCGCTCAGCGCTACGACGAGGCGCTCGCTTGCTACGACGAGGCGCTCGCCGTCATCCCCAACTATGCCGACGTGCAGATTGAGCCGAAAGCCATCCGGCACGAGAATGGTGTCGACGTGAATGGATACCTCGTCCTGATGCAACGGCCGTGATTGCGCGCCACTCGCTCGCGCTTGCGCTACTCGCTCTCGCGTCGGGCGGCTGCGCCGTCGATCGCCTGCCCGAGCTCGTCGCACCCGGTGCGTCGGCGACGGACGTCGAGGCGCGCATGGGCAAGCCCATCGCACAAGGCGCACTGCCGAACGGCGCGCGGTACTGGGACTACACGCTCCAGCCCTTCGGGTATCACAATTATCGCGTTACGTTCGCACCCGACGAGCGCGTGCAAGCAGTGCAGGACCTGCTCAACAACCAGAACATCGCGCGCATCGAGCCCGGCATGTCGCGCGCCCAAGTCGTCGACATCGTTGGCCCGAGCCGCCACGCCGGGCAGTACGCGAACGGCACGAGCTCGCTCAGCTGGCGCTACGACGACTACGGCGTGATCAAGCTGCTGCACGTGATCTTCGACAGCAGCGACCGCGTGCTGTGGAGCTATGCCGAGTGGGACCCGCGCATCTATTCGAAGAAGGGCGGCGGCCACAAATAAATAGGGACAGTCCCTGTTTTTTGAACCCGCCTACGGCTGGCATGCAGCAGCTCGAACAGATACTCGTCCTCTTCGTCGCCTCGGTCGTCCTGGCTGCGGCCGCGCGGCGCGTCGGCGCGCCGTACCCGGTTTTTCTCGCGCTGGGCGGCGCGCTGCTCGCCTTTCTGCCAGGCGCGCCGTCGCTCATCGTGCCGCCCGAGCTGGCGCTGGCGCTGTTCGTCGCGCCGGTGCTGCTCGATGCCGCCTACGACGCGTCGCTGCGCGATCTCAAGGACAACTGGGCGCCGGTGACCTCGCTCGTGGTCGTCGCGGTCGCACTGACGACGGCGGCGGTCGCGCTGGTGGCGCACGCGCTGGTGCCGGCAATGCCGTGGGCCGCGGCGATCGCCCTCGGCGCCATGGTGGCGCCGCCGGACGCCGTCGCCGCGACCGCCGTCCTGCGGCAGGTGCGCCCGCCGCAGCGCCTCGTCACCATCCTCGAGGGCGAGAGCCTGCTGAACGATGCGAGCGCGCTGCTCATCTACCGGGTCGCCGTCGGCGCGGCGGTGCTGAACACCGTCTCCTTCGCCGGCGTCGCACCGACATTTCTGGTCGCCGTCGTCGGCAGCATCGTGGCCGGTATTGCGCTCGGATGGCTGATCGTGCGCCTCATTCAGCGTGTGGAGCACATCCCGACGTCGGTGATTCTGCAGTTGGACTCTCCGGGGTCCTGACGACCGTGTGCTGCGCGGCTAGCTCGAGGACCGGCGGCGCGGACATGCCGCCGCGCCTGCGCATACCGTCCTACGCGGTGTGGGATACGGTGGTCTTCGCACTGAACGTGCTCGCGCTCATCTTCATCGGCCTGCAGATCCGCCCGATTCTGGAAGATCTCGATCCGGCCGCGCGCGGGCCCTACCTCATGGTGGCGGCGAGCGTGCTGGCGACGGTCATCATCGTGCGCATCGGCTGGCACATGTCGTTCAACGCCGTCGTGCGCTGGCGCGACCGCCGGCACGGCTTCCATCCGCCACGGCCGATGATGCGCCCGACCGTCGGCACCGGGCTCGTCATCTCGTGGGCCGGCATGCGCGGCATCGTCACGCTTGCGGCGGCGCTCGCGCTGCCGGAGGGCTTTCCCAATCGCGATCTCATCCTGCTCACCGCGTCCGCGGTCGTGCTCGGCACGCTGGTGA
>DASREB010000294.1:0-11445 GCA_035652275.1 Burkholderiales bacterium | reverse complement strand
ACGTCGATGATGCGCCCGCGGAAGATGTCCGTCATGCGCTTCATGTCCTCGCGCTCCTTCTGCCCGGCGCGCACCTTGATCAGCATCAGCTCGCGCTCGATATGCTCGGCTTCGGAGAGGTCGACGACCTTGACGACGTCGATCAGCTTGTTCAGCTGCTTGGTGATCTGCT
Source organism: Burkholderiales bacterium (assembly GCA_035652275.1). GTDB lineage: Bacteria > Pseudomonadota > Gammaproteobacteria > Burkholderiales > SG8-39 > SCGC-AG-212-J23. The sequence goes on along the minus strand of DASREB010000294.1, from coordinate 11,273 downwards.
CGACCACGTCATCCGAGCCGGAGGTGACGATGGTCATGCGCGACATCGAGGCGTCTTCGGTCGGCGCGACGGTCAGCGACTCGATGTTGTAGCCGCGCGCGGAAAAAAGGCCCGAGATGCGGGAGAGCGCGCCAGCCTCGTTCTCCACGAGGATGGAGATGATGTGCCGCATGAATTAGGTCGTCGCAGACACGGCGGTCTGCTCAGAGCTCCTCGGAGAGGATCATCTCCGTGATGCCCTTGCCGCCCGGAATCATCGGGTAGACGTTCTCGGTCTGGTCGGTGATGAAGTCGAGGAACACGAGCTCGTTCTTGCGCGCGAACGCCTCGCGCAGCGCCGGCTCGACGTCGGCGGGCTTCTCCACCAGCACGCCGCGATGGCCGTAGCCCTCGGCGAGCTTGACGAAGTCGGGCAGCGCGTCCATGTAGGACTCGGAGTAGCGGTTGCCGTGGAAGAACTGCTGCCACTGGCGCACCATGCCCATGTACTTGTTGTTGAGGTTGATGACCTTGATCGGCAGGCGGTACTGCTTGCAGGTCGAGAGCTCCTGCAGGCACATCATGATGCTCGACTCGCCGGTGACGCACGCCACCGTCGCACCGGGATTCGCGAGCTGCACGCCCATCGCCGCTGGCAGGCCGAAGCCCATCGTGCCCAAGCCCCCGGAATTGATCCAGCGGCGCGGCTTGTCGAACTTGTAGAACTGCGCCGCCCACATCTGGTGCTGGCCGACATCGGACGTGATGAAGGCGTCGCCCCTGGTGATTTCGTAGAGCTTCTCCAGCACGAACTGCGGCTTGATGATCTTGGCGTTGCGGTCGTAGCGCAGGCAGTCCTTGCCGCGCCACGCCTCTATCTGTTTCCACCACGCGCTCACATCCGGCACGTGCCCGGCGCGCAGCAGCTTGAGCAGATCTTCGAGCACGTCGGGAATGTTGCCGACGATCGGCACATCGACCTTCACGCGCTTGGAGATCGACGACGGGTCGATGTCGATGTGGATGATCTTGCGCGGGTTCTGCGCGAAGTGCGCGGGGTTGCCGATGACACGGTCGTCAAACCGGGCGCCGATCGCGAGCAGCACGTCGCAGTGCTGCATCGCCATATTCGCTTCATACGTGCCGTGCATGCCGAGCATGCCGAGGAACTGTTTGTCGGTGCCCGGATACGCGCCGAGGCCCATCAGCGTGTTGGTGCACGGGAAACCGGTGAATTTGACGAGCTCGCGCAGGAGCGCCGATGAATCCGAGAGGATGACGCCGCCGCCGGTGTAGATCATCGGCCGCTGCGCCTCGCTCAGTAGCTGCATCGCCTTGCGGATCTGCCCGGAGTGGCCCTTCTTCACCGGGTTGTACGAGCGCATGGCAATCGCTTCCGGGTACTCGAACTCGCACACCGCTGCCGTGACATCCTTCGGGATGTCGACCACGACCGGGCCCGGCCGGCCGGTCTTCGCGATGTGGAAGGCCTTCTTGATCGCCGAGGCCAGGTCCTTCACGTCCTTCACCAGCATGTTGTGCTTCACGATCGGCCGCGTAATGCCGACCGTATCGCATTCCTGGAACGCGTCGAGGCCGATGGCGTGCGTCGGTACCTGTCCGGTGATCACCACCAGCGGAATCGAGTCCATGTACGCGGTAGCGATGCCGGTCACCGCGTTGGTGACGCCCGGACCCGAGGTGACGAGCGCGACGCCCACTTTCTGCGACGAGCGCGAATAGCCATCCGCGGCGTGCACTGCGCCCTGCTCATGGCGCACCAGCACGTGCTTTACTTTGTCCTGCTTGAAGAGCTCGTCGTAGATGAAGAGCACGGCGCCGCCGGGATAGCCGAAGACGTACTCCACTGCCTCTTCCTGGAGGCAGCGCACAACGATCTCGGCGCCCGAGAGGGCGCTGGTCTTCACTCTATCCATGGGCGGCGGCGAAAAGCCTTAGAAACCATGATGGTAACATCGCGCGCACAACATCGCCCCGCAGAGGGTCAATCTGGCATCGCGAAGCGAGCTTTCGGCGTTTCTGGAGGGCGTCGAGCGGCGCGCGTTCAAGCAGGCAGTGTTCGCTGTGCGTGACGAGCAGGCGGCGCTCGACCTCGTGCAGGACGCGATGCTGCGCCTCGCCGAGAAGTACGGCGACCGTCCGGCGGACGAGTTGCCGCTGCTCTTTCACCGCATCATGCAGAACGCCATCCGCGACTGGTACCGCCGCCAGAAGGTGCGCTCGCTCTGGACGACGTTCCTCTCCTCTCTCACCCCGGGCCGCGGCGAGGACGACGAGCAGGACCCGCTCGAGACCTACGAGGCGCGCGAGCCGGACGGCGCCCCGCCCCCGGGTGCGCAGCTCGAGCAAGCTCAAGTGCTTGAAATTATTGAACAAGAGTTGACACGGCTACCGCCGCGTCAACGCGAAGCTTTCCTGATGCGTTACTGGGAGGAATTGGACGTCGCGGAGACCGCGCGCATCATGGGATGCTCGGAGGGCAGCGTGAAAACCCACTGCTCCCGGGCGACGCACGCTTTGGCAAGCGCCCTGAAAGCTCGCGGGATTACGCTATGAGACGTCCCAACAAGCTATGAACGAACCGCAATTCGCTGCCCGTATCCGGCACCTGCTCAATCAGGGAGCCCACCTCGAGCCACGCGTCGCCGACCGGCTGAAAGTGGCGCGCGAGCTGGCGCTGTCGCGCCAGCGTGCCGAGCGCGCGCCGGTGCTCGTATGGGCCGACAACGTGCTCGGCAACGGCTGGGGTTGGGGCTCGCTTTCCGCCCGCGTGGTGCTGCCGGTGGTAATGCTGGCGGTGGCGGTTTTCGGCATTTACCGTTGGCAGGAAAACCAGCGGCTTGCCGAAGTGGTCGAGATCGACACGCAGCTCCTCACCGATGACCTGCCGATCGATGCTTACCTCGATCGCGGCTTCCAGAATTTCCTGAAGAAGCGCGCGGCGGAGCAATGAGGCTGCGCTTTCTCGCCGTCCTGCTGGCCCTGACGATGGCGGCGGGCGTCGGGGCTCAGCCCAATGCCGCGCAGCCGGCGAAAAAGGACAAGCCCAAAGCCGCGGCGGTGAAGAAGAGCGTTCGTCCCACGTGGGCCGAGCTCACTGCCGAGCAGCAGGCGATCCTCGCGCCGCTGAAGAACGACTGGGAGACGCTCGAGCCCGAGCGGCGCCAGAAGTGGCTGCAGATCGCCAAGCGCTACCCGCGCATGAAGCCGCTCGAGCAGGAACGCGTGCAGCGGCGCATGCAGACCTGGGCGAATCTCAGCCCCGAGCAGCGCCGCCAGGCGCGCGAGAACTACAAGCAGCTCGCCAAGAGCAAGCGCCCGGCCAACAAGGACCTGCGCCAGGCCTGGGCGGAGTACCAGGCGCTCGCGCCGCAGGAACGCGAAAGCCTCGTTCCGCCCTCACCGCCCGACTCGCGCCGCCCGAAGCGCACGAATTGACGCCGAGCCTGGCGCGGCGTCTGGCCAGCATGCTGTACGAGGCGTTTCTGGTCTTCGCCGTCGCTTTCTTTGCTACGTGGGTATTTTTCTTCGCCAGCGGCGGCCGCGACGCCACGCGCGGCTGGCTGCGCATGGAGCTGCAGCTCTTCATCCTGGTGGTGCTCGCCGCGTACTTCCTGTGGTGCTGGCTGCGCGGCGGCCAGACGCTCGCCATGCGCACCTGGCGCATCCGGCTGGTGGACGTCACGCCCGGCAGAGCGATCCTGCGCTTCGTGCTGGCGCTTTTTCTACTACCGCTGTCGATCGTCTGGGTGCTGGTCGACCGCGACCGTCAGTTCCTGCACGACCGGCTGGCAGGTACGCGCCTCGTGATTGCGGGGAACAAGCAGGGGGCCGGTTAGCCCCTCTTTGCTATCTGCGCTCGACCCACCACATCATGAGCATCGCCGAGGCGAAGAACGCCATGCTCGGCACCGCCGCGGCGGCGAGCGGCGGCCAGTTCTGCAGCAGGCCGATGTGCGAGAAGAGGCTATTCAGCAGGTGGAAGAAGATGCCGAGCATGATGCCGAGGAACACCTTGACGCCGACCATCCCGGCGCGCGCGTGCATGTAAGCGAAAGGTAGCGCGAGCGCCATCATGACGAGCGTGGCGAGCGGGTAGAAGAGCTTCTTCCACAGCGCGATCTCGTAGAGCTCGGTGCGCTGGTGGTTGATCTCCAGGTGCTCGGTGTACTTGTGAAGTGCCCAGGCAGACATGCGCTCGGGCTTCATGATGAGCGCATTCAAAAGATCCGGCGCGACCGCCGTATGCCACTCGCCCTGCGTCTCGCGCACCGTGTGCGGACCGTCGGGATCGAAGCGTGTGGCGACCACGCCGTAGAGATCCCAGATGCCTTTTGCGCGGTACTCGGCGCGCTCGGCGAAAGTGATCTTGCGCAGGCGGTAGGCCGGGTCGAACTCGTAGACGCGCACGCCCTGCAACACCTTAGGGTCGCGCGATTCCCGCACGTTGATGAAGGAGCCCTCGTCCTTGAACCAGAGACCCGATTGCAGGTCCTGGCCGATCATCGAGGAGAGCGCGCGCATCTTGGTCTTTTGCGCCGCCTCCTCCGCCGCGGGGGAAATCCATTCGCCGGTGATGAAAGTGAGCACCACGAAGGCGCTGCCGATCTTCAGTAGCGCCGCCGCCGCGCGGCCGGGCGAAAGCCCCGAGCCGCGCATCACCGTGTACTCGGAGTTGCTGGCGAGGTGCGCGAGCACGTACAGCGTGCCGATCAGCACCACGATCGGAAAGAGCTCGTAGGCATGCGCGGGGGCGTTCAGCAGCACGAAGATGAACACCTGGCGCAGGTCGTACGCACCCTTGCCGAGGTCACCGAGCTCGCTGATCAGGTCGAAGAAACCGAACAGCGCAAGAAAGCCGAGCAGCACAAAGCCGGTCGCGCCGTAGATCTGGCGCGCGAGATAGCGCTCAAGGGTGCGCGGCCGCAAATTACTTTCCGCTCATTTGCCGAGCCTCAGGCGGATGAGCTGCATGCGCTGGGCAAAAAGCACCACGAGGAGCGCGATCATCAGGGCGTGCACGATCCAAACGCCGATCGCGAAGTCGAGCCGCCCCTGCGAGACGCGCGCCTGGCTCACCGAAAGCAGGTTCGAATACACCATGTAAGTGAGCAGCGCGAACAGCAGGTTGGCCGAGCGACCGGCGCGCGGGTTGACGAAGCTCATCGGGATGGCGAGCAGCACCAGCACCAAGGCCGATACGGGGATGCCGACGCGCCACACCAGCTCCGCCAAGTTCTCCTTGCTCGGGTGGGTCATCAGCGCCCAGGTCGACATGTTCTTGGTGCTGCGGTCGGGCTGCAGGTTCTCGCGCGTCTCGATGCGCGCGGCGTAGCGGTCGAACTCGGTGACGCGGTACTGCTCGTCGCCCGGCGAGCCCTCGTAGCGGCGCCCCTGCTCGAGCACGATGAAGCGATCGCCGTTCGGCGCCGTCTCGGTGCGCCCGCTGCGGCTCATGCTGACGCCGCCCTTGCCCTGCTGCACCGACGAGACGAACACGTTTTGCACCTGGTTCGATTCGCCCGAGACCGACTCGACGAAGAACACACGATCCTTGTTGGCTGTCTCGCCGAACACCCCCGGCGTCACGCGCGAGACGTCGTCGCGCGATTCGAGCTTGTTGGAATACTGCGACGCCATCTGCGCCGCCCACGGCGAGATGAAGAGCGAGAGCGCCCCGATCACCGCGATCTGCGGCAGCGCGAAGATCATCACCGGCTTGAGCCACGCGGTGAGCGGCAGGCCCGAGGCGAACCAGATCACCATCTCGGAGTCGCGCCAGCCGCGCGTCAGCGTCAGCAGCACCGAGATGAACATGGTGAGCGAGAGCAGCACCGGCAGCGCGCCGAGCGCGAAGAAGCCGAGAAATGCGAGCACCGCGTCGGTCGGAATCGAGCCGCCCGCGGCCTTGCCGAGCAGGCGGATCAGCTGCGTCGTGAGCGCGATGGCGAAGAGCGTCATGAACACCGCGCCGGCGAGCGTCGCGAATTCCCTGAGGAGCGCCCGGTGGAAGATCATGCGATACTTTCGGCTCATGGAATTTAGCATAAAGACGCTCTCGCCCGAGACGGCGGAGACGGGCTGCATTGTGCTGGGCGTCTATGCTGATAAGGAACTGACCGCGCCGGCGCGCCGCGTCGATCAGCGCTCGAAGGGCGCGCTGCGCGCCGCGCTCGCCGACCTCTCCGGCAAAGCCGGCTCCACGCTGCTGCTGCGCTCCCTGCCGCAAATCGCCGCCGAGCGCGTGCTGGTCGTGAGTCTCGGCGCGCGCGACGAGTTCGGCGAGACGCAATACCGCGAAGCGCTGCGCGCCGCCGGCAACAGCCTGCGCGAGCTCGCGGCGAAAGATGCGGCGCTTTTTCTCGTCGACGTCAAGGCGAACGGCCGTCCGCTCACCTGGAACGTGCGCCACGCGGTGCTTGGCATGCGCGAGGCGTTCTATCGCTTCGACGAGCTCAAGTCGCAGAAGAAGTCGACGCCGCCTTCGCTTGCCGAGGTGACGCTGCCGCTTTCCTCCAGTGCGCAGCTCAGCGAGGCGCTCGCCGAAGCGCAGGCCACCGCGGACGGCGCGGACCTCGCGCGCACGCTCGGCAATCTGCCCTCCAACATCTGCACGCCCTCTTACCTCGCCGAGCAGGCGAAGAAACTGGCGCGCGAGTTCAAGCTCGATGTCGAAGTGCTCGAGCGCAAGGACATGGAAAAGCTCGGCATGGGCGCGCTGCTCGCGGTGACCAGCGCCTCGCACGAGCCGCCGAAGCTGATCGTGCTGCGCTACGACGGCGCGCCGAAAGGCAAGGCGCCGCGGGCGCCGCTGCTTGCCCTGGTGGGCAAGGGCATCACCTTCGACACCGGCGGCATCTCGCTCAAGCCGGCCGCCGAGATGGACGAGATGAAGTTCGACATGTCGGGCGCCGGCAGCGTGCTCGGTGCGATCCGCGCGCTCGCCGGCATGAAGGCACCGGTGAACGTCGTCGGCGTGGTGCCCGCGTGCGAAAACATGCCGGGCGGCCACGCCATCAAACCGGGCGACGTCGTCACCACGCTCTCCGGACAGACGGTCGAGATCCTCAATACGGACGCCGAGGGGCGGCTCATCCTGTGCGACGCGCTCACCTACGCGGAGCGTTTCAAGCCGGAAGTGGTGATCGATATCGCAACGCTCACCGGCGCGTGCGTCATCGCGCTCGGTCATGTCGCCACCGGACTCTTCGCCAACGACCAGAAGCTCGCGGATGAGCTGCGCGAAGCGGCCGACGATGCCTGGGACCGCGTCTGGCAGTTGCCGCTTTGGGAGGAATACCAGGAGCAGCTGCGCTCGAACTTCGCTGACTTCGCCAACATCGGCGGGCGACCCGGCGGCAGCATCACGGCGGCTTCGTTCCTCGCCCGCTTTACGCGCAAGCAGCGCTGGGCGCACCTCGACATCGCCGGCACCGCCTGGAAGAGCGGCCGCGAAAAAGGCTCGACCGGCCGGCCGGTGCCGCTGCTCGTGCGCTTCGCGCTGCGCCACGCCGGCCAAAAATGACCGGCGTCGAGTTCTACTTCAACGCCCCTGATCGGCTGCAAGCCGCTTGCCGCCTCGCCGCGCAAGCGCTCACCGCCGGCGAACGCGTGCTGGTGTACGCACCCGAGCCCGAGCTCGCAGCGCGGCTCGACCGCCTGATGTGGACCTGGCCGGCGACCGGCTTCGTGCCGCATTGCGCGGCCGACGATCCGCTCGCGCCCGAAACCCCGGTGCTGATCGCGCGCGATGAGCACGCACCGGCGGATTGCCACGTGCTCTTGAATTTGGCGGCGCAATGCCCGCCCCATTTCGCCCGCTTCGAGCGGCTGCTCGAGGTGGTGGGCACCGACGAAGCCGAACGCGAAGCGGCGCGCAGCCGCTACCGCGTGTACAAGAGCCGCGGCTACGGCATCGCCAACCACGACCTCGCGCGCGCCGATGGCTGACAGCAAGGTTCCCGTGCTGACGGAGGTCGTCGCCGAGGTACGGCAAGCGCGCCCGGTGGTGGACGCGGCAGCGCTGGAAGCGCTGGCGCGCGAGCTCGAGCGCGCGGTGCTCGCGCGCCTTGCGCCCGAGGTCGACCGCGTGATCGAAGAAAAGCTGGCGCGCACGCTCTCCGAGGTGCTCGGGCAGGCGCTCGAAGGCGTGCGCACCGAGCTCACCGTCAGCGTGACGCAGATGGTGCGCGAAGCGGTCGCCGCCTCGGTGGCGCACGCCCTCCAGTTACGCGACACGAAGTAGTGCTCGACAAGAGCTTCGATCCTGCGGCGATCGAGGAGCGCTGGTACCAGCGCTGGGAAGCCGCCGGCTACTTCCGGCATCGCGACCACCAGAAGCCGGCGTACTGCATCCAGCTGCCGCCGCCGAACGTCACCGGCACCTTGCACATGGGCCACGCCTTCCAGCAGACGCTGATGGACGCGCTGATTCGCTATCACCGCATGCGCGGCGACAACACCAACTGGGTGGTCGGCACCGACCACGCCGGCATCGCTACGCAGATCGTGGTCGAGCGCCAGCTCGAACTCGAGGAGAAGACACGCCACGATCTCGGGCGCGAAAAATTTGTTGAGCGCGTCTGGCAGTGGAAGCAGCAGTCCGGGTCCACCATCACGCGGCAGATGCGCCGCCTCGGTGCTTCCGCTAACTGGCAATACGCCGACACCGAGGCTGGGAAGGGCGGCTACTTCACCATGGACGCGAAGATGTCGCGCGCCGTGACCGAAGTGTTCGTCCGGTGGTATGACGCCGGCCTCATCTACCGCGGCAAGCGCCTGGTCAACTGGGACCCGGTGCTCGGCACGGCCGTTTCCGATCTGGAGGTCGATACCGAGGAAGAGGACGGCCGCATTTGGGAAATCCGCTATCCCGGCGAGGGCTTCAGCGTCACGGTAGCCACCACGCGACCCGAGACCATGCTCGGCGACGTCGCCGTCGCGATACATCCGATGGACACGCGTTACGCGAAATTGGTTGGCAAGACCGTTCGCCTGCCGGGAACGAAGCGCCTCATCCCGATCATCGCCGACGACTACGTCGATCCCGAATTCGGGACCGGCTGCGTAAAGATCACACCGGCGCACGACTTCAATGACTTCAACGTTTGGCAGCGCATTTTCAAAAATCAATCGATCGAGACGCTGCCTTACGCCGGGCTGTTGAGCATTCTCGATTTGCAGGCGAGGGTAATCAGCAACGACTGGCTGGAGAAGAGACACTCAAAGGCAGACGTTGCTGCCCGACGCAACGACGAGGAACTGTTGGCACTGGTCCCCGCGCGCTACCAGGGCCTCGAGCGCTTCGAGGCTCGAAAGCGGATCCTCGATGATCTCAAGAAAGAGAATCTGCTCGTTTCTGAGAAGCCATACAAGTTGCGAGTACCGCGCTCCAATCGTAGCAACGCTGTCGTGGAGCCGATGCTCACCGAGCAATGGTTCGTGAAGATGGACGGCATGGCGAGGGACGGCCTCGCGGTGGTCGCCCGCGGCGAGGTGAAGTTCATACCGGAGCACTGGACCACCACCTACAACCATTGGCTCGAGAACATCCAGGACTGGTGCATCTCGCGCCAACTCTGGTGGGGCCATCAGATTCCCGCCTGGTACGACGAAGCGGGCAACAGCTATGTTGCGCGCACCGAGGAGGAGGCGCGCCGCAAAGCCGCCGGCAGGGCGCTGCGCCGAGACCCCGATGTGCTCGACACGTGGTTCTCGTCGCAGCTCGTGCCCTTCAGTTCGCTCGGCTGGCCGGAAAAAACGCCGGACCTCGACACCTTCCTGCCGTCGGACGTCCTGGTTACCGGCAATGACATCATCTTTTTCTGGGTCGCGCGCATGATCATGGCGACGCGCCACTTCACCGGCAAAGTCCCGTTCCGTGACGTCTACATCAACGCCATCGTGCGCGACGCCGAAGGCGAGAAGATGTCGAAGTCGAAGGGCAATACGCTCGATCCCCTCGACCTCATCGACGGTATCACGGTCGAGGCGCTGATCGCGAAATCGACCCGGGGTCTGCTGAAGGGCGAGCACCGAGAGCGCATCGAAAAATACGTAAAAAACCACTACCCGAATGGCATCCCGGCTTTCGGCGCCGACGCAGTGCGCTTCACCTTTGCCTCGCTTGCCACCTTCTCCATCACGCTCAACTTCGACCTCAACCGCTGCGAGGGCTATCGCAACTTCTGCAACAAGCTATGGAACGCGGCGCGCTTCGTCCTCATGAACACCGAGGGCAGGGACTGCGGGCTCGATGATTCGGCGCCGGTCGAGCTGTCGACCTGGGATCGATGGATAGTTAGTACGCTGCAGCGCGTGGAAGCCGAAGTCGCGCAGAGCTTCGCCGACTATCGCTTCGACAACGCCGCGGCTGCGATCTACCGCTTCGTGTGGGATGAGTACTGCGATTGGTACCTCGAGGTGGCGAAGGAGCAGCTTACTGCATCATCCAAAGCAGGCAACGAAGCAGCGCAACGCGGCTCACGCCGAACGCTGGTCCGCGTCCTGGAAAGCGCCTTGCGCCTCGCGCACCCATTCATTCCATTCATCACCGAGGAGCTCTGGCAGAGCGTCGCGCCGCTCGCCGGAAAAAAGGGAGAGACGATCATGTTGCAGCGATATCCACAGTCGCAGCCAGAAAAGATAGACACTGCAGCCGAAGCCGACGTGGCGCTCGCTAAAGAGGTGGTGAACGCGACCCGCAATCTGCGAAGCGAGATGAAGATTGCGCCGAAGGACCGCATTACACTGTTCATCACGGGCGCACCGACTGCGGCCACCACGACGGCGACGATTAGCCTCGCGCGTGTCGCAGACCTTAGACCGGTGGATGAACTACCGCAGACCGATTCACCGGTGACCATCGCCGGGCGTCATCGCTTGATGCCTCACGTCGAAGTCGACCCCGCCGCCGAGCGAGCACGATTGCAAAAGGAGCTCGCGCGCCTGGAGGGGGAGATCGGAAAGGCCAAGACTCAACTTGGCAACCCCTCGTTCGTGGAGCGGGCGCCCGCCAATGTGGTGGCGCAGATGCGCGAGCGCCTGGCGGGGTTCGAGGCTACGCTGGCGAAGGTAAACGCGCAGCTGGAGAAACTGCCGCGATAGACTGAGCTTCGGAGGCGCTCGGCCAGGAGAAGTCGAAGGTCCAGCCGTGCTGCGCCTCGAGGCGCAGGCGGAACGCCTGCTCGAGCTCGAACGACGGCGTCGCCACACAGCGCCCCGGAAAGCGCATCAGGAAGCTCGAGGCGATCACCACGCACTCGCCCAGCGCC
>DASREB010000293.1:0-14160 GCA_035652275.1 Burkholderiales bacterium | reverse complement strand
CCGCCGGCTCGCGGCGGGCGCCGGGCGGCAGCCGGCGCTGCAGGCGCGAAAGCGGCCATCGCCGACCGTATTCAGGATCGACTCCGCCATCAGGCTGAGCGCGCAGTTGTCCTCGCAGACGAATAAGACGTTCACTGGGATTCGCGTCGACGCCCATCCCCCCGGACAGGCCGTGCGGCTATTGTCGCGCGCGGCACGACAAGGAAAAAAATTTTTTCTCGGGCGTGCCTAGCGATTCAGCAGAACCGCGCAGGCGGCTTCGCCATGGATGCAGCAGCGTTTTTTCCGGTCATCCACAACCTATCCACAAATAGCTGTGGGTAACGCTGTCACAATCCGACCAGTTACCCGTAGGAATCTATCCGCGGACCACGCGCTCCGGCGATTCGCCGTACGGCGGACTGTAGATCACGAGCACCTTCACCGGCTGTGCGCTGGTCGCGGTGAACTTGTGCATCACGCCCGCCGGGAAATAACAGCTGTCGCCGGGCCTGAGCTCGCAGCGCTCGCCGTCGACTTCGGCGAGCGCCGTGCCTTCGAGCAGATAGCACACCTGCTCCATGCCGGGATGCGCGTGCGCCGCGGCGCCTTCGCCGCGCTCGATCACGCCGAGCACCACTTCGACGTTTTTCGCGCCCACCGTGTCCGGCCCGATCAGGCGCCGGTTGGTCGTGCCGGTATGGTTCGCCGGGCTGTACGGCGGCGCATCGGCCGCGCGCACGAAGTAGCGTTTCGCCATCGCGCCCTCAGCAGTGTCGTTCTGCGGCGCTTGGATTTACGCCGCTTGCTCTTGGTCTTGCGCTTGCGCCGCTTGCGCTTGTCGCGCACATGCTCCGGGAGCTCGCGGCTGCCGGCGCCGCGGTTCCAGCGCTCGTACGCGCCCTTGTCGATCTTGCCTTCGACCAGGAGCTCGGCGAACTTGCGGCGCTGCGCCTTGGATTTGATGCGCGCCATGAAACTAAGATAGCAGAAGCGATGGCGTTGCTCACCGATCCACAGGCCTGGCTTGCGTTCCTGACGCTGGTGGCGCTCGAGGTCGTACTCGGGATCGACAACATCGTCTTCATCTCGATCCTCGCCGACAAGCTGCCGGAGGCGCAACGCGAGCGCATCCGCCGCATCGGGCTGCTGCTGGCGATGCTGATGCGACTTGCGCTGCTCGCGATCCTCGCCTGGCTGGTCGGGCTCACCGAGCCGCTCATCTATCGCTTTTCCGGCCGCGACCTGGTGCTGCTCGCGGGTGGCCTGTTCCTCATTTACAAGAGCACGACAGAGATCCACGAGCTCGCGCAGGGCGGCGAGACGCATACCGCGGCGGCAGTGCGCGCCGCGGCGGCTGCGATCCTCGCGCAGATCGTTGTGGTCGACGCGGTGTTCTCGCTCGACTCGATCATCACCGCGGTCGGTATGGTCGATGACCTGCGCATCATGGTGGCGGCGGTCGTCGCCTCGGTGGCGCTGATGATGGTGTTTGCCGGCCCGATCGGCCGCTTCATCTCCGCGCGGCCCACCATCAAGATGCTGGCGCTCGCGTTCCTCCTGATGATCGGGCTCGTGCTGGTCGCGGACGGCCTGGGCGTGCACGTGCCGAAGGGCTACGTCTATTTCGCGATGGCCTTCTCGGTGCTGGTCGAGATGCTGAATCTGCGGGTGCGGCGGCGCAAACAGCACTAGCGGCCGGGCAGTACAATCGGATAAATCGTCACTTTGGGGGGTGACACCGCGTGCAGACGCTTGCAGCGGCGCGAGTTCAGCGCAATTGGCTCGAGCAGTTCGCGGTCGGCGTCGCGCTGACACTCGTCGGCGTAGCGCTGGTGGAGGCGCTACAGCTCGCGGGCTTGCGGCCCCTGAGCCCGCTTGGCTGGCCGGGGATCGGCCTCCTGGCGGGCGCGGCGCTGGCCGGCGGCACCGGGCTTGCCGGCGGCTCGCTGGTGCTCGCCGGCTATTACGTCTTCACCTTCGCCCACCAGCAACGCTTTCCCGAGTTCTATGCCAGCCCGGTCACCACGGTATCGTGGGTCATCGGGCTCGCCGCCCTGACAGCAGCGGTGCTGGTGGTGCGGCCGCGCTTGCTGCGCGCCGCGGCCAACGAGGTGGAGCTGCGCGAGCGCCGGCGCTACGGCGAGGCGCTGCGCGAGAGCGAAGAGCGGCTGAAGCTCATCACCGACAACGTCCCTGCCCTCGTCGCCTACATCGACGCGCAGGAGCGCTTCCGCTTCAGTAACCGCGCGTTCGAAGACTGGCTCGGGCTCGAGCGCGAGACGATGATCGGCCGCAGCGCCGCGGAGGTCTGGGGCGAGCGGCGCTACGAGCTCCTCAGGCCGAGCATCGGCCGCGCGTTGCGCGGCGAGCGCGTGAGCCACGATTTTCCGCTCGGCAGCGCGGGGCAGGAGCGCCACGTGCTTGCGAGCTACGTGCCCGATGTCGACGCGGCCGGCCGCGTCAGAGGTTTCTTTCTCCTCGGCAGCGACATCACGCAGCTCGCCGCCGCGCGCAGCGACCTGCGCATGGAGCGCGAGCGCCTCGAAGCCGCGCTCGACGGCTCGAGCGTGGCGCTCTGGGACACCGACCTGCGCACGCGCCGCGTGTATCTCAGCGACGCCTGGGCACAGATCGTCGGCGCGGGGTCCGGGGACACGGTGACGACGCTCGCGGAGCTGGAAGCCTTGATGCATCCGGACGAGCGCGACATGGCGCGGCGGCTCTCCCTCGAGGTCATGAAAGGCAAGCGCGCGGTGTACGCGATCGAGCATCGCGTGCGCGCGCGCAACGGCGAATGGAAGTGGATCATCTCGCGGGGCCGCGTCACCGAGCGCGACCCGCATTCCGGGCACGCGCTGCGCATGATCGGCACCAACGTCGACATCACCGACCGCCGGCGGATGGAAGAAGCCGTGCAGGCCGCAGCGCAAAGCGATCCGCTCACCGGGCTCGCCAACCGCGCCGCCTTCGCCGAGCGGCTGCGGCTCGCGGCGGCGCGCAGCCGGCGCACCGGCGGGCGGCTCGCGGTGCTCTATCTCGACATCGACCGCTTCAAGCACGTGAATGACACCCTGGGGCACGAAGCCGGCGACCTGCTGCTCAAGGACTTCGCGTCACGGCTGCGCGCGGTCACCCGAGCCAACGATACCGTCGCGCGCTTCGGCGGCGACGAGTTCGTCCTGCTGCTCGAGGACGTGAAGGACCGGCAGAACGCGCTGCGCGTCGCCGAAAAGATCATGCTGGAAGGCCGCCGGCTGGTGATGATCGACGGCCGCGGCTGTGTCGCCACCGCCAGCATCGGCATCGCATTCGCCGAAAATGGCGCGGGCGACGAGGCGTTGCTGAGGCGCGCCGACCGCGCCTTGTACGACGCCAAAGGCGCCGGACGCGATTGCTATCGCATCGCGGACTCTGCGTAAACGGCAGGTTCGCAGCCCGAGGCGTTTCGTCTTCAAGGCATGCCGCTTGCGCGTGCGCACGCCATGGAGCGCACACGCATCTTCGCCGGCGCCGCCGCAGCGCTCGGCGCGACAACGGCATATGTGCATTACAAAAGCGCGGCAGCGGAGCGCGCGCATCGCGTGCGTGGCAAATTCATTGACGTCGATGGCGTGCGCCTGCACTACCTCGAGCGCGGCGCCGGGCAGCCCCTCGTGCTCGTGCACGGCGTGGGCTCGATGATCGACGACTTCCTGCTCGCGGGCCTCGTGACGCGCGCCGCCGAGCGCTACCGGGTGATCGCGATCGATCGCCCGGGCTACGGCCGCAGCACCCGGCCGCACGACCGGCGCTGGACGCCCGCGGCGCAAGCCGAGCTTTTGCACCGGGCGCTCGCACGGCTGCACATCTACGCGCCGGTGCTCTTCGGCCATTCCTTCGGCGCGACCGTGGCGATGGCTTACGCGCTCCAGTACCCGGTCGCGCGCCTTGTGCTCGCCTCCGGCTACTACTACCCGGGCGTACGGCTGGATGCGCCGCTGCTCGTCCCCCCGGCGATCCCGCTCGCCGGCACGCTGCTGCGGCATACCGTGTCGCCGATCATCGGCCGGTTGCTGTGGCCGGCATGGCGGCGCGTCATCTTCTCGCCCGCCCCGGTGCCCCGGCGCTTCCGCGCCTTTCCGGCCTGGCTCGCGCTGCGGCCATCGCAACTTCGCGCGACCGGCGAAGACGCGGCCTGGCTCGTGCCGGCGGTTGCCGAGATGGCACCCCAGTACAGCCGGCTGCGCGTGCCGACCACGATCATCGCCGGCGCGGACGATCGCTACGTCAGCGCGCGCGCCCACTCAATGCGGCTGCATGGCGAGATCGGCGGAAGCGAGCTCGTGCTGGTGCCAGGCGCCGGGCACATGGTGCATCACGTCGCCGCGCCGGCCGTCATGCAGACGATCGACGCGCCGCGCGCCGCGCTCGGCATCTAGCGATGCTGGCGCAGAGCGCGGTCGCCCGTGCCGAGGGGCGGCACGACGGGCTCCAGCAGCGGCTTGAGCATGGCAAAGTTGATCGGCTTCACCAGGTGACCGCTGAAGCCGGCAGCGGCTGAGCGCTCGCGGTCGCGCTCGAGCCCGTAGCCAGTCACGGCGACCAGGCGCAGGCTCCAGGCGCCCGCCGCCTGCGCGCTCAGTTGCCGCGCAAGCTCATAGCCGTCGAGGTCGGGCAGACCGATGTCGATGAGCGCGATGTCGGGACGTAGCTGCGGCGCGAGCGCAAGCGCCCGCGCCGCGTTGTGCGCCACTTCGGCCTCGTGGCCACAGCAGCGCAGCAGCTCCGCGAGTCCCAGCGCGGCATCGAAGTTGTCGTCGACCACCAGCACACGCCGCCCCGCCCCGGCACTCGGTGCCGGCTGCTCGCGCGGCGCCGGCGCGGCGATCGGCAGCACAACCGGCGCACACGGCAAGTCGATCAGGAACTCGCTGCCCTTGCCCAGCCCCGCGCTTTTCACCGATACCTTGCCGCCGTGCAGCTCGACCAGGCTTCGCACGATGGTGAGCCCGAGCCCGAGGCCGCCCTGCGAACGCGCGATCGTCTGCTCCTGCTGCACGAACATCTCGAAGACGCGCTCGACCATTTCGGGCGCGATGCCGACGCCCTGGTCGCTAACGGCGAGACGCACGCGCTCGGTATCGCGCCACGCGCGCAGCGCGATGCTCGAGCCGGGCTCGCTGTATTTCGCGGCGTTCGACACCAGGTTGTACACCACCTGCGCGAGCCGCTCGGGATCCGCGTCGACGGCGAGGCCGCGCCGCGGGACTTCGACGCTCATGCGGTGGCCGCGCGCTTCCAGCAGCGGGCTCGCCATCTCGAGCGCTCGCAGCACCGCGTCGCCGAGCTCGATCACGCGCTTGCGCAGCTCGATCTTGCCGCGCGCGATGCGCGAGACGTCCATCAGGTCGTCGACCAGGCGCGTCAGGTGCACGGTCTGGCGCTCGAGCGTGCCGAGCTCGGGCACATCCGCGCCGCGCATGCGCATAAGCTGCAGCGCGGTCGCGATCGGCGCAAGCGGGTTGCGCAGCTCGTGGCTGAGCATGGCGAGAAACTCGTCCTTCGCCCGGCTTGCCGATTCGGCGGCCCGGCGCAAGCCGCTCATCTCCTCGCGCGCCATTACTTCGTCCGTAACGTTGAACGCCGTGACGAGGATCCCCTCGACCCTGTCCTCGGTATTGCGCAGCGGCGTGTACACGAAGTTGAAGTACACCGTCTCTTCCGCGCCATTGGCACGCCGGAAGCGCGCCGGTGTTTCCTTGCCGTGATAGGGCACGCCGGTACGCATCACGCCATCGAGCAGCTCCTCGAACACCTGGCCGCGCAGCTCCGGCAGCGCGTCGTGCAGCGCTCGGTTGATCACCTCCTCGTGCTGCCGTCCCCAAACCTCGCACACCGCCGGGTTGGCGAGCTCGATCACGTAGTCGGCGCCGCGCAGGATGACGATCGGGTTTGGCGCCTTCATGAAGAGCGAGAGCAGGTTCTCGCGCTGGCGGTCGCGCTCGTGCGCGGCCGCACGCCGCGCCTGCTGGATCTTGAGCTGCGCGCTCACCTGCGCGATGAGCTGCTGGGCGGTGAAAGGCTTGACGATGTAATCGTCCGCGCCGGCGGCGAGGCCGTCGACGCGCGACTCCTCGCCGGCTCGCGCCGAGAGCAGCACCACCGGCAGCTCGCTGGTCTCTGGTCGCGACTTCAGCGCCTGCAGCAGGCCGAAGCCGTCGAGCTGCGGCATCATCACGTCCGAAATAACGAGATCGAACTCCTGCGTGGCGACGAGCTCGAGCGCCTGCGCGCCGTTGATTGCGGTGCTCACCTGCCAGCGCGAGCGCAGGAGGCGCGCGACGTAGTCGCGCATGTCGGCGTTGTCGTCGACCACCAGGATGTGCGCATCGCCGCCGCTTGCTACCCCCGGCTGCTCTTCGGCGGCGCCCAGCCAGCCGATCACCTCCGCGGCGAACTGCGCCGCGGCGACCGGCACCGCCGCCGCCGGGGCGGCAACAACCCGGTCCTCCGGCAGATGCGCGCGGCCAAACGGCACACGCACGGTGAAAGTGCTGCCTTTGCCAGGCTCGCTCGCCGCTTCGATCTCGCCGCCGTGCATGCGCACCAGCTCCTGCACGAAGGCGAGCCCAATGCCCGAGCCTTCATGCGTGCGCGAGCGCACGCCCTCAACGCGGTGGAAACGCTCGAAGAGCCGCGGCAGCTCGGCGCTGTCGATGCCGATGCCGGTGTCGCGCACCACGAGCTCGGCGTGAGCGCCCCGCTCGTGCAGCGCCACCTCGATCTCGCCCTCGAAAGTGAACTTGAACGCGTTCGAGGCGAGGTTGAGAACGATTTTCTCCCACATCGCGCGGTCCACATACACCGGCTCGCGGAGCGGCTTGCAATCGACGAGCAGGCGCAGCCCCGCCTTTTCGCACGCGGTACTGAAGTTGCTCGCGAGCTCCGCGGTGAACTTGGCAAGATCGGTCGCCGCATAGCTCGCCTGTGCGCGGCCCGCCTCGATACGCGAGAACTCGAGGAGTGTATTGACTAGGCGCTGCAGCCGCAGGGCGTTGCGGCGCATCAGCTCGGCGCGCTCGCGCTGGCGCGGCGGCAGCGCATTCTGCGCATCGGCAAGCGCGTCCTCGAGCGGCGCGAGCAGCAGCGTGAGCGGCGTGCGGAACTCGTGGCTCACGTTCGAGAAGAACGCCGTCTTCGCACGGTCGAGTTCCGCGAGCGCTTCGGCGCGCCGGCGCTCCTCCTCGTATGCTTTCGCGTTCGTAATCACGGTGCTGAGCTGCGCGGCGACCAGCTGCAGGAATGCCGACTGCTGCTCGTCGAGCGGGCGACGCGGGTTTGCGCCGATCACGAGCAGTCCGCCGGCAATCGGCAGCTCCCGTACGTGCCGCGGCTGCGCGGCGGCCCGCGCCGCCTCGGCACCCGGCGTTCCTGCGATGAGCTCCTCGCCGCTGTCGCCGGTCAAGTAAACGAGCGCGAACGGCACGTCCGGCTTGCCGGCGAGCGTCGCCATTGCCTGGGCGCACGCTTCGCGTGCGCTGCGCGCGGCGGAATGCGCGGCGAGCTCAGTCAGGAGCGCGAGGCGCCGCTCGCCGAGCACGCGCCCGGTGCTTTCGATCACCGCGGTGAAGACGCCGTCGACCCCACCGTCCTCGCCGCGCACCGGACTGAAGGAGAAGGAGAAATAGCACTCCTCGGGATACCCGCGGCGCTCGAGGACCAGCAACTGGTCTTCCGACCAGGTCGCCTGCCCGGTGGTGACCACGCCGTCCAGCATCGGCGCGATCACGTCCCAGATCTCGGACCAGACCTCACTGCACGGCCGGCCAAGCGCCCACGGATGCTTGCCGCCGAGGATCTCCGCATACGCGTCGTTGTAAAGCACGACGAGCTGCGGACCCCAGTACAGCACGATCGGAAAGCGCGAGCCGATGCAGGTGCTGATGGCGCTGCGCAGGCTCTGCGGCCAGCGGTCGATTGACCCGAGGGGCGTTTTGGCCCAGTCGAGCGCGCGCATGCGCTCGCCCATCTCGCCGCCGCCGGCGAGCCAAGTCATGGCAGGGGATGCCTCCGCGGCGCCGCGAACGCTCATCTTCTTGAGCCGGGAATCTTGACACTAGGGCGAGCGGCTGTATGTCGGCAGCCCTCGACCGTGCGTCGCGAATCGTCGACAGGTCAGTCGAGCAGCAGCGTCATCCCCGGATCGCCTTTGCGCATCGCTCGCTGGTAAGCCTCGCGCGCGGCGATGCGCTGCAGATAGCGGAGGATGTTCGGATACGGCTTCAACTCGTACGGCGTGAACCATCGCATCGTGGTGAGGCTGAATACGATCATGATGTCCGCCGCGGTGAGCTCGTTACCGGCGAGGTAATCCATTTCTCCGAGCCGCTCGTTGAGGAGCTTCAGCGCGCGCTCGAGGCGTCCCTGCAGGTCCTTCAGCACGCGGTGATCCGGCACCGGCTCCAAGCGTCGCGCGACCAGCGTCCGGTGCAGCAGCGCCTGGAAGCTGCCGTTGGCGTAATGGAACCAATAGAGGTAATCGGCGTAGCCGGGATTCGCCGGATGCAGCGCCAAGCGGCCTTTGCCGTACTTGGCGATGATGTACTCCATCACGGCGCCCGACTCGGCCAGCACGCGCTTACCGTCCGTGATGATCGGCGCGGTGCCGATCGGGTGCAGCGCCTTGTATTCCGGCGGCGCAAGCCGCGTGACGGGATCGCGCTCGTAGCGCTTGAGCTCGTACTTGATGCCGAGCTCCTCGCACAGCCAGACGATGCGCTCCGACTGCGACCTGCCAAGGTGGTGCACGGTCAGCATCGCGCGGCCGCGCTACCAGCCTGCTGCTTCTCCGCGTCGCTTTGCGGCTCGCAACCCATGAAGCAAACATACTGCATCCGCCGGCTTTCGAATGCATGTACTGGGTGCCGCCAGCACTGCGGTCGCGCTAGTGCAGACCGACGCTGATCAAGAGGTCCAGCACCTTCTGGTAGATCTCGGTCGACGGATAGGCGGCGCCCTTGAGCCAGCGGCGCACCTCGATAGCAGGCACTCGCAGCGCCGCGGCGAGCCGCGCTTCGCCGCCAACGGCAATCGCGGCGCGGGTCAGCGCGTCGGCATAAACGGTTGGCTTGCCCATGGGCAAGGCATGCGCAAGTAGCGGGCCGTTAGCGAGTCCCACCACAGAGCAGCGTGCGCTGCCGTGCTACGGCGTCGCCGGCTTCTTTCCCCAGCTCGCCCAGTACTCGGCGCCGTGCTGCTCGACCTGGAAATGGATCACTGTCTCGATATCGATGCCGAGGACCGTGGTGGCGCGGTCCTCGGGCAGCCGGCCTTCGAGCGGCTGGCCGTAAACCAGCAGGCCTTCCGCGCCCTTGCGTTCAATGGCGAGCTTGCAGTGCTCGAGCCGCTCGCGCCCGGCCGGGCTGTCGGACCAAGGCCGCGCGCCGTCCACGTTCGGTGCCCACAGGAGGCAGCAGCAGCCGCCGTCGCGCGATTTCACCGCAGCGTGCCAGAGCGCCATGACGACCGTGCCATCCCCCTTGCGCACGCCGCTCCAGCTGGTGCGCGGATCATAGAGCCACACGCCGCGCGCTTCGAAGGCGCGCGTGCGCGGCATGAGCTTTGGATGACCCTTGAGTCGCGTCGCGAGCGCCGCGCTCGGCGCGCCGCGGCGTGGGCGCTCTTCGAGGAGCGCCGCGCACAGGGCGGCGAGCTCCTGCTCGCCGAGCCGCTCGGCGTTCGCCTGCAGATTGACGAGCTCCTCCCGGCTGAGCCGATCGAGACGCTCGCGGGTCCAGGCGCTGGCGCGGTTGGTTTTGAACGCCGTAGCGACCATGATCACAGCGGCTCCTCCATCGTTTCATTGGACTTCCACAGGCAACGCGCGCTGCGGCGCGTTCTTTCGACGAGGCCGGCGTGCGCCGGCTCCGCCCAGCGCGCCTCGGAGTAGAACGCTTCGCGCTCGTTCACCTGCACCCAATCCCACTGCGACAGCGATCCGGCGCCGGATGCCTCGCCCCAGGCGAGGCCGAAACGGTCACCGTCCGTGACGATGCGCAGCCGCACGTCTGGCCGATGCAGTTGCCGTGCGCCGCGCAGCCGTTGCAGGCTCGGCGCATCGGCGAACGCCACGAGGTCCCAGATCGCCGGCGCGCTGCTGCGCGGCGCATTGGCGACCGCGCGGCCACCGAGCAGCCACACGGCTCTCAGGGCGGGGCAGCAGGCCTGCAGGTCGGCGACGAATCGCGAGATAGCGGACATCGCGGGCGCTTAGCCGCACGCCACCGAATGCGCGCGTTGCGCCTTCAGCGACATTTGATTTGCGGCGGGACAAAGCCCTTGGCGCGTGCGGCCAGCACGCATTCGTAGTAAAGCTGGAACGTCTCCTCGCAGCTCTGCGGCGCGCCGCCCTCTGTGAGAGCGCGCCACTTCCAGCCCTTCGCGGCCTTGACGTAGATGATCTCGCAATCCTGCATCGCTCACTCCTTGCTCTGGTGTTGGGCTTGTAGCAAAGGAGGGAGCCGGATCGCATCCGGCTGTCGGAAGCTACGCCACAAGGTTATACGCGCATTCCGGTGCGCTTTGCGCCCGATAGGCCGACCGGACGCGAATTCCATGAAATCGCTACAGCCTCGCTCTGCAAAGAGCGACAGCGTCATCTCGCCCGCAACGCGGTCGGCTAGCGCTTCTTGAATGGAAAGCGTCTGCGCGCCGACACCGGCATGGGGCTGTCGAGGTGGCGGTAATTGATGCGGCCGCGCGTCAGATCGTATGGCGACACTTCGAGGCTGACACGATCGCCGGCAATGATGCGGATGCGCCGCTGGCGCATCTTGCCGCCGGCGTACGCCAGCACCTCCGCGCCGTTCGCAAGGAGCACACGGAATTGCGTATTGGGGAGCACTTCCTGCACCGTGCCCTCCATCTCGATCACCGCTTCCTTGGCCAATCAGACGACCTTGATGTTGCTGGCCGCAGGACCTTTCTGTCCCTGCGTGCCGTCGTACGACACCTTTTGCCCTTCCTTGAGCGACTTGAACCCGCTCATCTGAATCGAGCTGTGATGTGCGAACAGTTCTTTGCCGCCGTCATCCGGCGTGATGAATCCGAATCCCTTGGCGTCGTTGAACCATTTCACGCTGCCTGTGGCCATGTCGCTTCCTTCTGCATGTGGCGAGAGCAGTCCGAGCCTCGCTTGCGGGCATGACATCAAGGAAGGGAATTGAACGGCCGCTTCTGTGCCGCTTGTTGCGGCGGGAGAGAGACGGCGCACTTCACTGCTTGAAGATCAGTGCACGCCCACTTTAACACACATCGGGCATGGACTGCGGGTATGGACTGCGCTTCGGCGCCGGTCCGTGCGGCTCATCCGGTAGCCGCCGGCATGCTTTAGGAGCGCTCGGCGTGCACCACCGGATTGAGTGGACGATCGCCCTGCAGCACGCGCACCACTTCCTGCGCGGCTCCCCACTCGCCGCGCGTCTGCGCCTCGCGCGTCGAGCCGCCGATATGCGGCGTGAGGAGCACGTTGTCGAGCGCTAGCAGCGGGTGGTCCTTGCGCGGCGGCTCGGCTTCCATGGCGTCGATCGCCGCGCCGGCGATGCGCTTGTCGCGCAGCGATTGCAGCAGCGCGTCCTCATCCACGACCCCGCCGCGCGCCAGATTGACGAGGAAAGCCGAGCTCTTCATGAGCGCGAGCAGGCTCGGGCCGACCAGATGGTGCGTTTCCTTGCCGAGCGGGCAGTGCAGCGTCACGAAGTCCGACTCGCGGAAGAGCTCCTCCAGCCCGACCCAGCGACCGCCGAGCGCGGTGACGTGCGACGCCGGGACATAAGGGTCGCAGACGAGCAACGCCATTTCGAATGCCCGTGCGCGCAGCGCAACCCGCGCGCCGATATTGCCCATGCCGACGATGCCGATCGTCTTGCCCGCAAGCTCGCCGCCCTGGAAGCGCGGGCCCTCGGCCCAGCGGTTCGCCTTGACGGCGCGGTCAGCCGCATGCGTGTGGCGCGCGAGCGCGATCATCTGTGCGAAGGCGAGCTCCGCCACCGCGGCCGCGTTCACGCCCGGCATGTTGGTCACCCACACCCGGTGCTCGCGCGCCGCGTCGACATCGACCCTCGAGACATCGACACCCACTCCAGTGCGCGCGATGATCTTCAGGCGCCCGCGGCTCTCCTCGATATGCCGGCGCGTGATGCAGCCTTTGCGGCTGATCACCGCGTCGACGCGCGGTGCCTCGCGCTCCCAGCGCTCGGGCTCTCCCCACGGATCGACGTCGATCACCTCGGCGCGCTCGCGAAGCCAGGCGATCAGCTCGGGCTGGAATTTCTCGACCAGGATGCGACCGAGCGGCATGCGGTCATTTTAGGATCGGCCGCGTGAACCAACCAGCGTCGCACACGCCGCTGATGCAGACAGTGGCGTCGTGCGATCCTAGGTGCGCGCCACCAGCCCGGCCACCACGATGCCGAGCTCGGCGAGATCGAACGGCTTGGCGAGGTGCGCCTGGAAGCCGGCGAGGATCGCATGCTTGCGGTCGTCGGGTCGCGCGAAGGCAGTAAGCGCGAGCGCCGGCAGACGGCGGCCTTTCGGCTCGGAGGCGCGCAGGCGGCGCATGAACTGATAGCCGTCGGTGCCGGCCATGCCGATGTCGCTGATGATCACGTCGGGGAGATGGCTCTCGAGCCAGCGCAGCGCCTCCTCGGCGGAGCGCACGCCGGTCGTCGCCGCACCCTGGCTCTCGAGCACCCGGCGGATGAGCTCGAGCGCGTCCTTTTCGTCGTCCACTACCAGCGCGTGGATGCCGTCGAGCCGCGGCATCGGCACCGCCTCGGCGCTCTCGGTCGCCGTCGGGTGCACGCGCGGCGCCTCGCGTTCTTCCTTGCCGAGGATCACGAGCGGCAGGGTGACGACGAAGGTGGCGCCCTGGCCCTCGCCCGGGCTCTTCGCCTGAATCCTGCCGCCGTGCAGGTCGACGAGCTGCTTGGAGATCGCGAGGCCGAGCCCAAGGCCGCCGAATTCGCGCTGCGTCGAGCTGTCCTTCTGCGAGAAGCGCTCGAACACGTGCGGCAGGAAGCTCGTCGGGATGCCGATGCCGGTGTCGCTCACGCTGAACTCGATGTGCGAGTTCACGCGCTGCAGCAGCACCTGAATCCTGCCGCCCTTGGGCGTGAACTTGACGGCGTTGCTGAGGAGGTTCCAGAACACCTGCTGCAGGCGCGCCGGGTCTCCGGAGACGATGACACTCTTCGGATCGAGCACGCTTTCCAGGCGCACGCCCTTGGCCTGCGCGGAGGGCTCGATCGAGTCGAGCGCGCCGCGCACGATGTCGAGCAGCGCCACCTGCTGCACGTCGAGCCTGAAGCGCCCCGACATGATGCGGCTCAGGTCGAGCAGGTCGTCGATCAGCCGCACCTGGGCGCGCGCGTTGCGTTCGATCACCTCCATGCCGCGCTGATACTCGGCGGGCTCGGCCGTGGCGCTCGCGCGCAAAAGCTGCGCCCAGCCGAGAATCGCGTTGAGCGGGGTGCGCAGCTCGTGCGAGAGCGAGGCGAGGAACTCGTCCTTCATGCGAACGCTGCGCTGCGCCAGCATGCGCGCGTTGCGCTCAGCCTCGAGCATCGCCTCGCGCTCGGCGCCGCTCGCCTCCAGCGCCTCGGTGCGCTTGCGCTCGGTGAGGTCGCGCGTCAGCTTGGCAAAACCGCGCAGCCGGCCCGAGTCGTCGCGCAACGCAGTGATAGTGACGCTCGCCCAGAAACGCGAGCCGTCCTTGCGCACGCGCCAGCCCTCGTCGATGAAGCGGCCCTCGGCCGTCGCCACGCGCAGCTCATGATCGGGCCAGCCGCTCTCGATTGCCTCGGGCGGGTAGAACTTGCGGAAGTGCTGGCCGATGATCTCCTCGGCTTTGTAGCCCTTGATCCGCTCGGCGCCGGCATTCCAGGTCGCCACGTTGCCGTTCACGTCAAGGCTGAAGATCGCGTAGTCCGGCACGCCCTCGACCAGCAGGCGGAAACGCTCCTCGCTCTGCCGCAGGCGCTCCTCGTGCTCGCGCCGCTCGGTCAGGTCGCGCGTCACCTTGGCGAAGCCGACCAGCTTGCCGTCGTCCTCCCGAAGCGCGGTGATCACCACGTTGGCCCAGAAACGCGTGCCGTCCTTTCTCACGCGCCAGCCCTCGTCCTCGAAACGGCCCTCCTTCGC
>DASREB010000292.1:0-6060 GCA_035652275.1 Burkholderiales bacterium | reverse complement strand
AGCATGCCGAACCAGGGATAGGCGTTGTAATCGGGGAAGCCCGATTCCGCGATCGTCGGCAGGTCAAGATGCGAGGCGAGGCGCTGCGTTGTGGCGACGCCGAGAAGGCGCACCTTGCCATTGCGCTCGAAGGCGGCGGCGTTGCCGAGGACGGTGAAGAAGATCGGCACCTGTCCTGCGACGGCGTCCGCCATCGCCGGTGCGCAGCCGCGATAAGGCACGTGCACGAGGTCGATCCCGGCCTGCAAATTCAGAAGCTCGCCCGCGAGGTGCAGCACCGTACCGTTCCCGCATGACGAAAAAGCGTACTTGCGCGGATTCGCCTTTGCGAGCGCGACCAGCTCGGCGACCGATTTGGCGGGAAACGCCGGATGCACGCCGAGTACG
Organism: Burkholderiales bacterium; assembly: GCA_035652275.1. Classification (GTDB taxonomy): domain Bacteria; phylum Pseudomonadota; class Gammaproteobacteria; order Burkholderiales; family SG8-39; genus SCGC-AG-212-J23. Next base: position 5,673 of record DASREB010000292.1, on the reverse strand, counting down.
ACCGGCCCACGCGCGACCACCGCGATTGGCACGAAGTCCCTGAACGGCTCGTAGGGTACCTTCGCGCCCGCCGCTGCGCTGATCACGAGCTGGTCGTTCGACATCAGGATGGTGTAACCGTCGGGCGCGCTCTTGGCGACGAACTCCGCCGCCACCGCGCCGCCGCCGCCGCCGCGGTTCTCGGGCACGAACGGCTGGCCCATGCGCTCGGAAAGCCGCTGCGCAAAGACGCGGCCGAGAATGTCGGTGCTGCCGCCGGGCGCGGCGGCGATGACGACATGCACCGGCCGGCTGGGATACGGCTGCGCAATCGCCGCGCCACAGACCAAGAGCAGAGCGAGAAACGCAGTGAGACGCACAGCGGAATTAAATCGGGCTCTGACCCCGATTTGCGGCGGAGAGCTGGCGCAGCTTGAAGCGCTGGACCTTGCCAGTCGCGGTGCGTGGCAGCGCGTCCATGAAGTGGATGCGCTGCGGCCGCTTGAAGCGCGGCAGGTTCTTGGCCGCGTGCTCCTTGATCTCGTTCGCGAGCGCGTCGCCCGCTTCGTTGCCCGGTCTTAGCGCGACGTAAGCCGCCGCGATGGTCGCGCCCTTGTCGTCGGTTTCCGCGACCACGGCGGCTTCGAGCACCGCCGGATGCGCAATCACCGCCTCTTCGACTTCGCCCGGCGAAACCCACATACCGGAACATTTGAAGAGATCGTCGCTTCGACCCTCGAACCAGTAGAAGCCATCCTCGTCGCGGCGGTAGACGTCGCCGGTCGTCACCCAGCCGTCGCGAATCAGCTCCGCGGTCTTGTCCGGCTTGTTGAGGTAGTACGGAATCGCGCTGCGGCCCTTGACCTGGAGCCGGCCGTGGGCGGCGCCTTGCACAACACTGCCGTGCTCATCGACCAGGTGCACGTCGTATCCATCGAGCGGCAGGCCCGAGCTGCCCGGCCGATAGCGGTCCGGAAAATTGTGGATGAAGCAGTGCAAGAGCTCGGTCGTGCCCAGGCCCTCGAGGATCGGCGCGCCGGCCAGCTCTTTCCATTCGTGCCAAGTGGCCACCGGGAGCACTTCCCCGGCGGAGACGCAGAATCGCAGCGCCGCGGTTTCCAGCTTGTTTCCCTGGCGCGCGTACTCGATCAGGCCGCGGTAGACCGCCGGGACGGCAAAGAAAATCGACGGCCGGTAGCGCTTGAAGATATCGGCGATGACCTGCGGCGTCGGGCGCTCGCTGCACAGCACGACCTGCGATCCCATGCCGATCGGGAACGAGAAGCTGTTGCCGAGCCCATAGGCGAAAAAGAGCCGCGATGACGAGAACAGGCGGTCATCAGGGCGCAATGCATACACCTGGCGCGCCACACGCTCGATGGTCTCGGAGAAATGATCGTGCAGATGCACCGCGCCCTTGGGCGAGCCAGTGCTGCCCGAGGTGTAGAGGATAAGGCACGGCGTATCGCGATCGAATCTGCCTGGCGGCGCGGGCTGCGCCTTGTCGAGCAGCGCGTTGAACTCATCGGGTGCGACGAGCACGCGCGGTGCCTTCGCGGCGCGCGCATTGTCGGCGTGTTCCGGCGTGGCGATCACCAGCTTTGCACTGCAGTCGGTGAGTATGTATTCGAGCTCGGCCGGCTTCAGCATCGTGCTGCAAGGCACGACGATGGCGCCGTGGCTCATGGCGCCGAGCATCGCGATGATCATCTCGGGCGAGTCGCTCATGACGAGCGCGACCCGGTCGCCGTGCGCTACCCCCAATGCGGCAAGGGCGCCGCGGCAGCGCGCGGCACGCTCCTCCAGCTCGCGGAAGCTGAGCTCGCGATCGCGGTAGTGCACCACCGTGCGTGCAGGGCTGCTGCGGGCGTGGTGAGCGAGGTAGTCGAGGATGCTCTGCTTCGCCGGCATCGGTTCGGGACACTACGAGAAGGCGGCGGCGCTTGGCAAGCGCGCCTGCAATAAAGTGCAGGCGCGGCCTGCCGCGGTGCGCCAAGATTCCACCGTGCTAGACTGCGCCGCCGAGGAGGAAACCAAACATGCGCAGGTCTTTCCGTACGCTATTAGCCGGTGCGGCGGCAGCCGCATTTGCCGTCGCCGGACCGGTGTCGGCGCAGCAGAAAGTGAAGATCGGCTTCATCACCACGCTGTCGGGCCCGCCGGCGATCATCGGCAAGCACATGAAGGACTCGGTGGAGCTCGCGCTCGATCACCTTAAGCACCGCATGGGCGCTCTGGAAGTCGAGGTGGTCTACGGCGACGACCAGTTCAAGCCCGAAGTGGGCGTGCAGCTCGCCGAGGAGATGCTGAAGAAGCATCAGGTGGATTTCGTCTCCGGCATCATCTGGTCGAACGTGATGCTCGCCGTCATGCCGGTGGTTACCGGCGCGGGACACATCATGGTCGGCACGAATGCCGGGGCCAGCCCGCTCGCCGGCTCGCAGTGCAACGAGCTCTACTTCTCCACCTCGTGGAACAACGACGAGTCGCCCGAAGCGCTCGGCAAGTACCTGCAGGACAAGGGCGTGGACGATCTGTATCTGATGGCGCCGAACTACCAGGCGGGCAAGGATATGGTCGCGGGGCTCAAGCGCTACTACAAGGGCAAGGTCGCCGACGAGGTCTACACCAAGTTCCAGCAGCAGGACTACCAGGCGGAGATCAGCCAGCTACGCGCCAAGAATCCGAAGGCGGTATTCGTCTTTTATCCGGGCGGCATGGGCATCCAGTTCGTGAAGCAGTACGTGCAGGCCGGCTTGCGCGACCAGATCCCGCTTTACTCGGTGTTCACCGTCGACGAGACCACGCTGCCGGCGCTGCGCGAAGCGGCCGTCGGCCAGTACGAAGCGCGCTTCTGGAGTCCCGACCTCGACATCCCGGCGAGCAAGCGCTACGTCGCCGACTTCGAGAAGAAATATGGCTACATCCCGTCGTACTACGGTGCCCAGAGCTACGACGGCATCATGCTGATCGATTCCGCGGTGCGTGGCACGAAGGGGAATCTCAAGGACGTGAAGGCGCTGGTGCGCGAGATGCGCAAAGCCAACTACGACTCGATCCGCGGCAAGTACCAGTTCAACGTTAACCAGCACCCGATCCAGGACTTCTACCTGCTGCAGGCAGTGAAGGCGAACAACAAGGACGGCGTGGCGATGAAGATCGTGCAGAAGGCGTTCGAGAAGCATAAGGACGCCTACTATCAAGACTGCAAGATGAAATGGTGAGGTAAATAAATGGGGTCCGTCCCCATTTATTTCCGAAGGGCGCGTGACGGCGCCCTTTTTCATTCATGACCTGGGCGCTGGTCTTCGAGCAGCTGCTGAACGGCCTGCAGTACGGGGTGATGCTGTTCCTCATGGCGGCGGGCCTCACGCTGGTGCTCGGCATCATGAATCTGGTGAACCTCGCGCACGGCTCGCTCTACATGGTCGGCGCATATCTCGCCGTCGCGGGGACGCAGGCAACCGGCAGCTATGCCGCCGGCGTGGCGCTCGGCTTTGCCGGCACGCTGGTCGTCGGCATGGCGATGGAGCTCGTCGCGCTGCGGCCACTCTACGGCCGTGATCACCTAGACCAGGTGCTCGTCACCTTCGGGCTCATCCTGTTCTTCAATGAGCTCATCGCCATCATCTGGGGGCGCGGCAGCCTGTACACCTCGCTTCCAACGTGGCTGCAGGGCCACGTCAATCTCTTCACCGGCTCACGCTATCCGGTGTACCGGCTGGTGGTGCTCGCCGTCGGACTCGCCGTCGCTGCGCTGCTCTGGTACGTGGTCACACGCACGCGACTCGGCATGCTGATTCGCGCCGGCGCGACGAACCGCACCATGGTCGCGGCGCTCGGCATCAACATCCGACTGCTGTACACCGTGGTGTTCGGCTTCGGCGCCGCGCTCGCCGGGCTCGCCGGGCTGATGGCCGGGCCGATCTATGCCGTGCAGCCGGGCATGGGCGAGCTGATCCTCATCCAGGTGTTCGTTGTGATCGTGATCGGCGGCATCGGCTCGATTCGCGGCGCGCTGGTCGGCGCCATCATCGTCGGCGTCGTCGATACGCTCGGCCGCGCTTTTTTGCGGCCGCTCCTCGCCACGATGATTTCGGCTCCGGCGGCCGAAGCGGCCGGACCGGCGCTCGCCTCGATGCTGATTTATCTCCTGATGGCGGTCGTGCTGGCGGCAAGGCCGGCGGGCCTCTTCCAGAGCCGATGACACGCGGCGCGCTCTTCTGGATCGTGGTGACGATCGTGCTGGCCGCGCTGCCGCCCGTCGCAAGCGCGCTCGGTCAGCCGTTCTACATCGATCTCGCGCGCCGCATGATGATCCTTGCGATCGCGGCGACCAGCCTCAACCTGATTCTCGGTTACGGCGGCATGGTGTCCTTCGGCCACGCGGCGTATCTGGGGCTTGGCGCCTACGCCGTCGGCATTCTCGGCTTCTACGGCGTCACCAGCGGCTGGGCGCAATGGCCGGTGGCGATCGCCGCCTGCGCGGTCGCGGCGGCCGCGATCGGCGCCGTGTCGATACGCACGAGCGGCATCTACTTCATCATGATCACGCTTGCGTTTACGCAGATGCTCTACTACCTCGGCATCTCGCTTGAACTGTTCGGCGGCGACGACGGCATGCGGCTGCGCAGCCGCAGCACCTTCTCCGGGCTCCTCGACCTCGGCAACGCCGTGAGCTTCTATTACCTCTGCCTCGCGCTGATGCTGCTCGCGGTCTACGTCACTTACCGCATCGTCAACTCGCGCTTCGGCATGGTGCTGCGCGCCACCAAATCGAACGAGGCGCGCTCGCGCGCGATCGGCTTTTCGCCCTACCGCTATCGGCTCACGGCGTTCGTCATCGCCGGCGCGATGTGCGGGCTCGCCGGCGCGCTCTACGCCAATCACACCAACTACATCACGCCCGGCCTTGCGAGCTGGGTGCAGTCGGGCGACCTCATGTTCATGGTGATTCTCGGCGGCATGGCGAGCACCGCCGGGCCGTTGCTCGGCGCCTTTGCGCTCCTCATCGCCGAGGAAATCCTCAAGGGCTGGACGGAGCACTGGCAGGTGATCCTCGGGCCGTTGCTCGTCCTGTCGGTGATCTTCTTCAAGCGCGGGCTCGCCGGGATTTTCCATGCTTGAGGTGCGCGGCCTGACGAAAAGCTATGGCGCGCTGCGCGCGAGTGACGGCATCGATTTCGAGGTACGCGAAGGCGAGACGCACGCCGTCATCGGCTCGAACGGCGCCGGCAAGACGACCTTTATCAGCCAGCTCGCGGGGGATCTGCGACCCGACGCCGGGCGCATCGTGTTCGCGGGCGAAGACGTCACGCAATTGCGGGCGCCACGGCGCGCGCGCATGGGCCTTGCGCGCTCCTTCCAGATCACGAGCGTCTACAACGAGTTCAGCGCGCTCGACAATGTCGCGCTCGCGGTGCAGGCACGCTCCGGCCACAGCTTTCGCTTCTGGCGCGACGCGCGTCGCGATCCGAAGCTGCGCGAGCCGGCGCACCGGCTGCTCGACGAAGTCGGTCTTGGTGCACGTGCCGCTGTGCTCGCGGCAAACATGTCGCACGGCGAGCACCGGCAGCTCGAGGTGGCGATGGCGCTCGCGCTCGAGCCGCGGCTGCTGCTGCTCGACGAGCCGATGGCTGGCATGGGTGCCGAGGAGTCGCAACGCATGATCGGCTTCCTGCGCACACTGAAAGG
>DASREB010000291.1:0-2667 GCA_035652275.1 Burkholderiales bacterium | reverse complement strand
ACGGACGATGTTGAAGGCGCGGTCGACCGCGTCATCGAGCGCCTGAGATCCCTTGGCGAGCGCGAGGTGTCCACTACGCGCGTCGGTGACTTCGTGATGCGCGAGCTCGCCAAGCTCGACAAGATCGCCTATATCCGCTTCGCCTCGGTCTATCGGCAGTTCGAGACGCCGGACGATTTCCGCGACGCTGTCCAGGAAGTGAAGTCGCCGCGCAAGCGCCGTAAATAAGGCCCCAGTGACCCGCTTCAGCGACTTTGACCACGCCATGATGCGGCGTGCACTGGAGCTCGCCGCGAAGGGCATGTACACGACGATGCCGAACCCGCGCGTCGGCTGCGTGGTGACCCGCGGCGAGACGGTCATCGGCGAAGGCTGGCACGAGCGCGCCGGCGGCGCGCACGCCGAAGTGCTGGCGCTGCGCGGCGTCGATGCGGCCGGCGCCACCGTGTACGTGAATCTCGAGCCGTGCAATCACCAGGGCCGCACGCCGCCTTGCGTGCCGGCGCTGGTGCAGGCCAAGGTGGCGCGCGTGGTGGCCGCGATGCGCGATCCGAACCGCGATGCGGCCGGTGGCGGTGAAGCGCTCGCCGCCGCCGGCATTCGCTTCGAGTACGGGCTTCTCGAGGACGAGGCGCGCGAGCTCAACATCGGGTTTGTCTCTCGCATGACGCGCGGCCGGCCGTGGGTGCGGATGAAGATCGCCGCCACGCTGGATGGCCGCACGGCGCTCGAGGATGGCCGCTCGCAGTGGATTACCGGGCCGGAGGCCCGCCGTGATGGCCATCGCTGGCGTGCGCGAGCGAGCGCCATCCTGACCGGCATCGGCACGGTGCGCGCCGACGACCCGCAGCTCACCGTGCGCGATGTCGAGACGCCGCGCCAGCCGCTGCGCGTGATCATCGATAGCCGCCTCGAGACGCCGCACGAGGCGCGCATCCTGCGCGGCGAGCGGGTGCTGGTCTTTGCCGGCCGCGACGGTGCGCTGCCCAATGCGGAGGTGATTGCGCTTCCCAATGCAAAGGGCAAGGTCGACCTGCCACGCATGCTGGAAGTGCTCGCGCAGCGCGGCGTCAACGAGCTGCACGTCGAAGCGGGTTTTCGGCTAAACGGGTCGCTGGTGCGCGAAGGCTGCGTCGATGAGTTCCTGCTTTATCTGAACCCGAGTTTCCTCGGCGAGGGCGCGCAGGGCATGCTCGACCTGCCGCCGCTTGCCTCGCTCGAGGCTCGCCGCCGGCTGCGCTTGCTGGCGCTAGAGCGGCTAGGAGACGACCTGCGCCTGCTCGCGCGTCCCGCGTAGCAAGGCGCGCGCAATCTCGACCGCGACGCGCGCGGTGCGCCCGCCGGGATCGAGCCGCGGGCTGTACTCGACGAGTTCCACCGCGGCGAGGTCGGCCCGGCCGCCGATGCGTCCGAGTGCGCTGGCGAGCTCGGCGCCGGAGACGCCGCCCGGGACCGGAGTGCCGACGCCCGGCGCTTCCTCAGGCGTGACGACGTCCAGATCCACGCTGACGCCGAACGCGGTGGTGCCGCGCTTCGCGATCGCGAACGCTTCGTCGAGCACCGCATCGATGCCGCGCTCGGCGATTTCGCTCATGTAGATGACGCGCACGCCGAGCCGCTCCAGGCGCTCGCGCTCCTCGGGCTCGTAGCTGCGTACGCCGATGAGAGCGACGTGCTGCGGCTCGAGCACGCCCGTGGCGAGGCCATACAGCGGGTCGTCGTCCTGCCCGAGGAGCCAGGCGAGCGGCATGCCGTGCAGCCGGCCCGTATGGCTGGTTTTCGGCGTGTGCGCGTCCATGTGCGCGTCGACCCAGACAAGCCCGAGCGCGCCTTTGGTCGCGCGCGCGACGCCGGTCCACGTGCCACCGGCGCAGCTATGGTCGCCTCCAAGCACACACGGTAGTCGCCCATGGCGCATCGAGTCCGCCACCGCGGAGGCGAGCAGCCCGCAGAGCTTGCTCACCGCGAGTTGCTTGCGCCGCTCGGTCGAGGACGGGCGCAGGATCGGGCCGCCGCGCACCGCCATGCCGGCGCGCTCGAGCTCCGCGGCAATGAGCGGTGTCAGCGCGTCGGGCGCCTCGGCGCATCCCGGCTCGGGTCCGCCGAGGCCCCACGCCGCGCCGATCAGCTCCACTTGTCGTTGCATGTCTACGCGATCCTCGACTGGCCGCTACACCGGCTGGCAGAACGCACGACCCTTGCTTTGTGTCGAAGTACAGGCACTCGATGGGTACTCAATTTACCGACATGCGGCGTTGGCAGGACTGGGCGAGCTTTGCGCTCGGGCTGTGGCTCGCCGTCTCGCCCTGGATCGCCGATTACGCGGGGCAGGATGCCGCGACCGCCAATGCGGCCGTCTGCGGCCTCGCGCTCGCGCTTGCCGCGCACTACGGCTTCAGCTGCGATCATCTGAGCACCGAATGGCTCACCCTCGCAGGCGGATTGTGGCTCATCGCGTCGCCTTTCGCTTTGGGATTTGCCACGAACCACGTGGCCACCGTCAACACGGTGGCTGTCGGCCTTTTCGTCACGCTGCTTTCCGCCTGGGCGCTGGAGCTCGATCGCGAGCTCGGCCGCCTCTGGAATCGCCTCGTCGCGCACTAGCGCTTAAAGCGCTACCCTGCGCGGCATGTTCACGGGGATCGTGCAGGCCGTGGGGCGAATCGT
>DASREB010000290.1:0-9502 GCA_035652275.1 Burkholderiales bacterium | reverse complement strand
GAGGACGTGCTCCGCAACGAGGTGAACAAGGGCTGCTGGACCATCGGCTACACCGGGCAGTCGCCCGAGCGCCTGCAAGCGCACATGCGCAATATGCATGTGTTCGACGTGAAGACCACGCGCGCGCGGGGCGGCAAGGACGCGAAGACCGGCTACGACCTCACCGGCGATTACTTCGGCCTGCCGTGGCCCTGCTACGGCACGGCCGAGATCAAGCATCCCGGCACCCCGCTCCTGTACGACACGCACAAGCATCCGATGGACGGCGGCCACGCCTTCCGTGCGCTCTTCGGCGTGGAGAAAGACGGCGTCAACCTGCTCGCCGAGGACGGCATCGCCAACAAGGGCAGCGACATCACCACCGGCTACCCGCAATTCGACCACGTGCTGCTGAAGAAGCTCGGCTGGTGGGATGAGCTCACCGACGACGAGAAGAAGGAGGCCGAGGGCAAGACCTGGGCGAACGACCTCTCGGGCGGCATCCAGCGCGTGGCGATGAAGCACGGCTGCACCGCGTACGGCAACGCCAAGGCGCGCGCGGTGGTCTGGAATTTCCCGGACCCGATCCCGCAGCACCGCGAGCCGCTCTATTCGCCTCGTCCCGACTTGGTCGAGAAGTATCCGACCCACGACGACGTCAAGGTCTTCTGGCGCCTGCCGACGCTCTTCAAGTCGGTGCAGCAGAAGGCGATCAAGGACGAGATGTACAAGAAGTACCCGTTGATTCTCACCTCCGGCCGCATCGTCGAATACGAGGGCGGTGGCGACGAGACACGCTCCAACCCGTGGCTCGCCGAGCTGCAGCAGGACGCCTACGCCGAGATCAATCCGAAGACCGCGGCCGATCGCGGCATCCGCAATGGCGAGTACGTGTGGCTCTCGACGCCCACCGGCGCCAAGCTCAGGGTGAAGGCGAAGGTCACCGAAGGCATCGGCCCCGACACGATATTCATGCCGTTCCATTTCGCCGGCTGGTGGCAGGGCGAGGACATGCTGCCGTACTACCCGGAGGGCTCGGCGCCGATTGTGCGCGGCGAGGCGGTGAACACCGCCACAACCTACGGCTATGACCGCGTGACGATGATGCAGGAATCGAAGACCACGCTGTGCCAAGTGGCGAAGGCTTGAGGAGGAAACCATGGCGCGAATGAAATTCCTGTGCGACGCCGAACGCTGCATCGAATGCAACGGCTGCGTCACGGCCTGCAAGAACGAGAACGAGGTGCCCTGGGGTGTGAACCGCCGGCGCGTGGTCACGCTGAATGACGGCGTGGTCGGCGCGGAAAAGTCGATCTCGGTCGCCTGCATGCACTGCTCGGATGCGCCGTGCATGGCGGTCTGTCCGGTCGACTGCTTCTACCGCACCGACGATGGCGTGGTGCTGCACGACAAGGATCTCTGCATCGGCTGCGGCTACTGCTTCTACGCCTGTCCGTTCGGCGCGCCGCAGTTTCCGCAGGCGGGCGCCTTCGGCCTGCGCGGCAAGATGGACAAGTGCACCTTCTGCGGCGGCGGCCCGGAGCCCGACCGCTCGGAAGCCGAGTTCAAGAAATACGGCCGCAACCGCCTCGCTGAAGGCAAGCTCCCCGCGTGCGCGGAGATGTGCTCGACCAAGGCGCTGCTCGGCGGGGACGGCGACGTGATCGCCGACATCTATCGCGAGCGCGTGCTGCGCCGTGGTCGCGGCTCCGAGGTGTGGGGCTGGAGCACCGCGTATGGCCTGCCGCCCAAGCCCGGCGCGCAACCGCCGGCGCCGCAGCCGCAACAGGCCCCGACGAGCGGCAAGTCATGAGAACGCTCGCGCTTTTCATCGCGCTCGCCGCGCTCGGCCTCGCCGGTTGCGGCGAGAAGGAGCAGGTCGTGGTGTACAAGCAGGGCAAGTACCAGGGCAAGCCCGATAACCGCTCCTGGGAGAACGAGCCGCCGGTTGCCGAGCTGCGCGGCGGCAAGTGGACCAAGGGTGATCGCACGAGCTGGGAAGAAGCAGTCAAGCAGCGCCAGCTCGCGCAGAACGAATACCGGCGCATCGGCCAGTAACGCCCGCACGCGAGGAACGGCAATGAGGCTCCTTCTTCTCCTGGTGTCGCTTACCCTCGCCGGCGCCGCGCTCGCGCAGACGCAGCAACAGCAGGTGCCGCAGGAGCAGGATCGCATCAAGGCGCAGCAGGAGCGCGCGGTAACTCAGCCGGGGAACAATGCGCCGGTATGGCGCGAAGTGCGCTCCGGTGCCGTCGGTCCGTACAACACGAGTACGGTGCAGGGCCGCGAGACCAACGTGCTGATCCAGTCATGGGGCGACACGTGGCGGCGCATCCGCAACGGCCCGGTGATGTTCTACGGCGGCTGGCTGCTGGTGCTGGTGATTGCGGCAATCCTGGGTCTCTACATGCTGAAAGGCCCGGTGAAGCTCTCCGAGCCGCTCTCGGGGCGGCAGATGCGCCGCTTCAGCGCGTTCGAGATGACAGTGCACTGGTCGACCGCGATCAGCTTCTGCCTGCTGGGGCTCTCGGGTCTCATCATGTTCTTCGGCAAGCACGTGCTCTTGCCCCTGATGGGCTACACGCTGTTCGGCTTGCTGACGCAGCTTTCGAAGAACGTGCATAACTTCATCGCGCCGCTCTTCATCGTCTCGGCGGCGGTAATGGTGATCATCTGGGCGCGCGACAACTTGTTGCGTTCCTACGACTTCACCTGGCTGCGCCGTGCGTGGGCATTCTTCCTGAAGAACGAGCACATTCCGTCGGGCCGCTTCAATGGCGGCGAAAAGATGTGGTTCTGGGGCGGGGTGCTGCTTCTCTCCATCATCATGGCGTGGAGCGGCCTCGTGCTGCTCTTCCCGAACTTCGATCAGACGCGCCATACCATGCAGGAAGCCTGGATCTGGCACGTGACGGCCGCGGTGCTGTACATCGCGGCGGGGCTTGGGCACATCTACATGGGCACCATCGGCGTCGAGTACACCTACGGCAACATGCGCCACGGCTATTGCGACGAGACCTGGGCGAAGGAGCACCACCTCTTCTGGTACGAGGAAGTGAAGGCCGGGCGCCGCGCCCCCGCGGGGGGTGCCGTGCCGGCGGGCGCGCCGCATATGAAGGAGGAGGAACGATGAAGAAGCTGCTCGCCGCCATTGCCGCGGGCGCGTTGCTCGGAGCCGGCGCCGCGTCGCTTGCCAAGCTGCCGCCGGCGCCGCCGAAAACCGATGCCGAGAAGAAGGCGGAAGCGGATAAAGCCGCTGCCACCAAGGCGAAGGAGGCGGCCGATGTCACGAAGGCGCAGGACAAGGCGGTGGCGAACTACAAGAGGAACCACGCCGCGATGGGCAAGAAGTGAAGGAAGCCGTCGTGGTGCTCGCTCTCGCGGCGCTACTCGGCTGCCAGAGCGTGCGCCAGGCGGAAGGTCCGAGCGCCAGTGCGCAGCTCCAGCCAACCACGGGTAACACGACGAGCGGCAGCGCGAGCTTCACCCAGGTCGGCGACAAGGTGCACCTCGTGGCCAATGTCACCGGCCTCACGCCCGGGCAGGAGCACGGCTTCCACGTCCACGAAGCCGGCGACTGCAGCTCGGGCGACGGCATGAGCGCCAAGGGCCACTTCAATCCGTACGGCAAGCCGCACGGCAGCCCGGCGAGCGCCGAGCGCCACGCCGGAGACATGCCGGCGCTCAGGGCGGACGCGGGCGGCAATGCCAGGATCGACACCACGCTGGACGTAATGAGCGTGAAGCCCGGACCTGCGAGCGTCGTCGGCCGCGGCCTCATCGTCCATGCAAGCCCCGACGACTACAAGACCCAGCCCACCGGCAACGCCGGCGCGCGCCTCGCCTGTGGAGTGATCAACCCCGCCTAGGATGATGAGGAGGAGGGGTGGAAACGGCGCCTTTAGGGCGCCGTTTCCTTTTTCCGGTCAGGCGCCTTCGACGGCGACGAGCTTGCCGCGCGAAGCGCGCTGGCGCAGCTTGATGAGCGGCGCGTACTCGCCCGAGCGGTACCAGCCGAGCGCCTTCTGCATGTTGGGGAACTCAAGGAGCACCAGCCGCTTGGGCGACCAGCCGCCCTCGAGCGGCTCGACGCTGCCGCCGCGCACGAGGAAGCGCCCGCCGTGTTTTTCGATCGTGGCGAGCACCTGCTTGCGATAGTCCTCGTACAGCGCCGGATCCGTCACTTCGATTTCGCCGATCACGTAAGCGGCCATGACATTCTCCTAAACGGGAAGCGCCAATCGTAACGCCGCCCCGAGCGCCGCCATCACCAGCACCAGCTCGACCAGCCCGCGCTTCAGCGCGAACGCCAGCACTGCTGCGATGAGCGCCAGCGCGCTCACCTTGGGATCGAGCGCCAGCGGATCGAAGGCATACCAGCGCAGCGGACCGGCGCGCGCCTCCGTGATCCGGCCGAAGAGCACGTGCAGCGCGAACCACACCGTGAGGTTGAGGATCACGCCGACTACCGCGGCGGTGATGGCGGCGAGCGCACCGGACAGGCGCTCGCTGCCGCGCAGCTGCTCGACAAACGGCGCCGCCGCGAAAATCAGCGCGATCGGCGGCACGAACGTCACCCAGGTAGTCATTGCGGCGCCCAGCACGCCGGCGGCGAGCGGCTCGAAGGGCGCGGGCTGCCGCTGGGCGGCGAGGAAGCCGACGAACTGCGTCACGAGGATCAGCGGCCCGGGTGTGGTCTCGGCGAGCCCGAGGCCATCGACCATCTCGGGCGCGCTCAGCCAGTGGTAGCTCTCCACCACCTGCTGCGCCATGTAGGCGAGCAGCGCGTAGGCGCCACCGAAGCTCACCACCGCCAGCTTGGAAAAGAAAAGGCCGATATCCACCAGCACGTGGCTCGCGCCGAGGAGCAGCACCGCTGCCAGCACCGGCGCGCACCAGAGCGCGAGCCCGCTCGCTGCCGCAAGTCCCGCATGGCGCCAGCGGCCGGGCGGCGGCGGCGCGCCGAGCGCTACGCCGGCCACGGTGGTGAAGAAGCCGGCGACGCCGGCCGCCAGCACGATGAGCGGGAAGGGCACCGCCATAAAGAAGATGCCGATGAACGCCGCCGCGGCGATAGCGATCAGAAAGCGCGTCCTGAGCGCGCGCCGGCCGATGCGGACCAGGGCCTCGACCACGATGACGAGCACCGCGGCCTTGATGCCATAGAGCGCCCCATCGACCGCCGGGATGCCGCGGCCGAGCGCATAGAGGATGCTGAGGCCCAGCATGACGAGCGCGCCGGGCAGCACGAAGAGGATCCCGGCGGCAAGCCCGCCGCGCGTGCCGTGCAAGAGCCACCCGACGTAGGTCGCGAGCTTGGTCGCCTCCGGACCCGGCAGCAGCACGGCGAAATTCAGCGCGTGCAGGAAGCGGCTCTCGTCGATCCACTTCTTCTCCTCGACCAGCACGCGATGCATGATCGCGATCTGCCCGGCGGGCCCGCCGAAGCTGATGAAGCCGAGCTTGAGCCAGAAGCGCAGGGCTTCGGCGAACGAGATCACCTAAGCGATGGCGCCGCCGCAGGAACTTCCGGCGCCGGCGGTGCAGCCGTAGCAGTGGCGCGCGGTGACGATGGCACGCGAAGCGAGCTTCGCCGGGTCGAAATCGCGAATCTGCGCCGGCCGGCCGTCCGTGTCTCGCGCATCGAGCTCGAGCATCTGGTTGAAGTCGCAGTCGTACAGGCGCCCGTCCCAGCCGACCGAGATCGTATTGCGGCACATGAGGCCCTGCAGCGTCGCCGGGTTATAGGCGTTGACCAGGAGCTCCATGTAGCGCTCGAGGTTGCCGGAGGCCTGCAGCCATTCCAGGAAGCGCGAGATCGGCATGTTGTTGAGCCCGATCAGCGCGTCGAAGCTCACGCCGTGGTTCGCCGCCAGGCCTTCCTTCCATTCGCGCTCCATCGACTTCTGGTCGCCGGCGAGGAACGCGCCCACCGGGTTATGCATCAACGTCAGCCGCAGCCGCGGGTCGCCCTTGCCGTAGCCGGCGGCGTTCAGGCGGCGCAGCGCCTCGATCGATTTCTCGAACGTGCCCTGCCCGCGCTGCAGGTCGGTGTTGCGCTGGCGATAGTGCGGCAGCGAGCAGACGATCTCGACGCCGCGTGCGGCGAACCACCCGGGCAGATCGCGGCACGGTCCGGTGAGCAGCACCGTCAGGTTACAGCGGTCCATGACGTGCTTGCCGCGCGCGATGCAGGCATCCACCAGGTAGCGGAAATGGGGGTTCAGCTCGGGCGCGCCGCCGGTGATATCGACCGTCCTGGCATCGGTCTTGTCGAGCGCCGCGAGGCACAGGTCGACCGTCTCGCGGCTCATCATTTCGGCGGTGCGATCGGGTCCGGCGTCGACGTGACAGTGCCGGCAGGTCATGTTGCAGAGCTTGCCGACGTTGATCTGGAAGATCTCGATCGCCGAGGGCCGTAGCGTGCCCGCCGTGTCGGCGAAGCTCCGTACGGGCAGTCGTGCGAGCACCTGCAGCTGTTCGCGCGTCGCGGCGAGCGGCGAGGCGCGCGAGACGAGCGAGGTGGTGGCCCGCGGGCCGATCAGCTTTGCGGTTTCGGGTGCACCCAAATTAGGCCATCACTTGCCGGTGCACGTGCTCGAGCATCTGCACGCCGTGCACGAGTGAAGCGCCGCCGCGGATCGCCGCCGCGACGTGCAGCGCCTCGGTCATCTGCTCGAGGTCGGCGCCCTGCGTGAGCGACTCCTTCGAATAGGCGTCGATGCAATAGGGGCATTGCACCACCTGCGCCACGGCGAGCGCAATCAGCGCCTTCTCCCGTGCCGACAACGCGCCCGGCTTGAAAACCTCGCCGTACCAGGCGAAGAAAAGCTCGGCCAGCTTTGGATTGCCTTCGGCAATGCTCGGGAACTGCGGCAGGTGCTCCGGCTTGTAATAGGTCTCCATGGAATCTCCGTCGGACAATGCGAATGCGCACCCATCATAGTAAGCGGCAAGGTTGCGAAGCCGCGTTTTTGTGCATTCCGGGGACGAGGCGCTACTCTTTCATATATGGGTGCGATCGCGGAAGGGCTGCGGCGCGTGCTCGAGCTCGATCGCGAGCTCTGGCACATCGTCGTCTTAAGCCTCGAGGTGAGTCTCTGCGCCGTGCTCATCGCCACGGCGCTCGGGCTGCCGCTCGGCGCGCTGCTTGCCGTGAAGCGCTTTGCCGGACGCCGCGCGGTGATTGTCCTGCTGAATGCGCTGATGGGCCTGCCCCCGGTGGTGGTGGGCCTTCTCATCTATCTGCTGCTTTCCCGTGCAGGCCCGCTCGGCGAACTGGGACTGCTCTTTACGCCCGGCGCGATGATCATTGCCCAGTCCGTGCTGGTACTGCCGATTATCGCCGCGCTCGCCCGCCAGGCGCTCGAGGATGCGTGGCGCGAATACGAGGAGCAGCTGCGCTCCCTCGGCGCGCGCGAGCTCCAGGCGGGCTTCACGCTGATGTGGGACGCGCGCTTCTCGCTCGTCACGGCGGTGCTCGCCGGCTTGGGCCGCGCGGCGGCCGAGGTGGGCGCCGTCATGATCGTCGGCGGCAATATCGACGGCGTGACGCGAGTCATGACCACCGCCATCGCGCTCGAGACCTCCAAGGGCGACTTGCCGCTCGCGCTCGGCCTCGGTGCCGTGCTGATCGCGATTGTGCTCGCCGTAAACGCTGCCGCGCAGCTCATCAAGGAGGGCGCGCAGCGAAGGTATGGGTAGCAGCGCCTCGATCCTGCCGCTCGCGCTCGACAACGTCTCGTATGCGAGCAACGGGCAGTCGATCATTTCCAACGTCACGCTCACCATCGACGCCGAGCCGAGCACCATCATCCTCGGGGCGAACGGCGCCGGGAAGAGTGTGCTCATGCGCCTGATGCACGGGCTGCTCAGCCCGAGCGCCGGCCGAGTGCGGTGGAACGAGCCGGACGCGGGCAGCGTGCGCCGTCGCCAGGCAATGGTGTTCCAGCGCCCGGTGATGCTGCGCCGCTCAGCGCTCGCCAACGTGCTTTACGCGCTTTCGCTCGCCGGCGTACCGGCGGCCGAGCGCGAAGCGCAGGCGCTCGTGGCCCTTGATGAGGTGGGACTGCGCCATCTTGCGCACCGGCCGGCGCGCGTGCTTTCGGGCGGCGAGCAGCAGCGCCTTGCGCTCGCGCGCGCCTGGGCGCTGCACCCTGAAGTGCTGTTCCTCGATGAGCCGACCGCGAATCTCGATCCTGGCGCCGCGCGCGAGATCGAAACGGTGATCCGCGCCTTCGACGCCGCTGGAACCAAGATCGTCATGGCGACTCACAATCTGGGGCAGGCGCGGCGCGTGGGGGACGAGGTAATCTATCTGCAGGCGGGGCGCGTCATCGAGCGCGCGCCGATCGAGCAGTTTTTTGCACGCCCGGCGAGCGCCGAGGCAGCCGCGTTCATGAAAGGAGAATTACCGTGGGTCTGATACGCATTGCGTTGCTCGCATTCGCCTTTGCCGGCGTGGTGCTGGCGCAGGACAGGTTCATCACGGTCGCTTCGACCACCTCGACCGAGCAATCGGGCCTGTTCAAATATCTCCTGCCGATCTTCGAGAAGAAGACCGGCACTCAGGTGCGCGTCGTCGCGGTCGGCACCGGCCAGGCGCTCGACATCGGCCGGCGCGGCGACGCCGATGTGGTGCTGGTGCACGCGAAACCGCTCGAAGAGAAATTCATGGCCGAAGGCCAGGGCGTGAAGCGCTACGACGTGATGTACAACGACTTCGTGCTGATCGGCCCGAAGAGCGACCCGGCGCATGTCGCGGGAATGAAGGACGTGGCTGCCGCATTCCGCAAGATCGCCGAGGCGAAGGCCCCATTCGTGTCGCGCGGCGATCGCAGCGGGACGCACTTTGCCGAGCTCGAGATCTGGAAGCTGGCCGGCTTCGACATCGCGAAGGACAAAGGACCCTGGTACCGGGATACCGGCCAGGGCATGGGTCCGGCGCTCAACACCGCAGCGGGCATGGACGCCTACATCCTGTCGGATCGTGGCACCTGGCTCTCGTTCAAGAACCGCGCTCGTCTCACGATCGTTGTTCAGGGCGACCGCCGCCTCTTCAACCAGTATGGCGTCATGCTGGTTAATCCGCAGAAGCATCCGAACGTCAAGGCGCAACTCGGGCAGGCGTTCGTCGACTGGCTGATCTCGCCCGCAGGCCAGGACGCCATCGCCGGCTACCGCGTGAACGGCGAACAGCTCTTTTTTCCGAACGCCGGCCACTAGATGGCGCGCTACCCGGGGCTGACGCTGCGGGTGCTCGCGCGGCGCGGCGCAGCGATGGGCCCCGGCAAGGCAGAGCTGATCGAGCGCATTGCCGAGACCGGCTCGATCTCCGCCGCAGCCCGCGCCATGCGGATGTCTTATCGCCGTGCCTGGCAGCTGGTGGAATCTCTGAACCGCGACTTTCGCGAGCCGGTGATCACCACTGCGATCGGCGGGCAACGCGGCGGCGGGGCGCGCGTCACGCGATTCGGGCGCGGCATGCTTGCCGCTTACCGCGCCATGGAGGCCAAAAGCTCCG
>DASREB010000289.1:0-10092 GCA_035652275.1 Burkholderiales bacterium | reverse complement strand
AGCAGCTTGAGCGGCGGCAGCGGCGTGTCCGGCAGCTCGTCGAAGAGCGGCGCCTGCTTTTCCTTGAGCACGCGCTCGGACTTGCGGATCTCGGCCACCGGGGGCTCGATGCGCAGCGGCGGATGGGTCTCCTCGCGCTTCTTTTCAGCCTGGACTACCAGGTCGCGCTCTTCGCGCGCCAGCGCGCCGAGGCGCCGGTCCTGGCGCCGCTCCCAGGCGCGTAGCGTCGACACCCAGGCCGCTTCCAGCGCGCAGCCGACCCGCTCCGCCGCCGAGAGCCACGAGATGCCGGTGAAGAGGCTCAAGCCGGCGGCTGCCAGCGCGAGCAGCAGGAGTGTCGCGCCGGTATAGCCGAGCGCCACGCCGAGCGCGTTGCCGGCAGCGACGCCGACCACGCCGCCCGGCGCGTGCGGCAGCTCGAGGCCGAGGCTATGCAGCCGCAGGCCTTCGAGCGATGCGCTGGCGAAGATCAGCAGCGCGAAGCCGCCCAAGCCGATGCCAACCGCGCGCGCATCGAAGCGCCGGTGGCCCCAGACGACGGCCAAGGCGCCGAGCGCCACCAGCCAATACGCCGAAATGCCGAAGAGGTAGAGGAGGACGTCGGCGAGCCAGGCGCCGACCGGGCCGCCGGCGTTGCGCGTAGCCGTGTCGGCGACGCTATGCGACCAGGCGGGATCCTCGCGATGATAGGTGACGAGGACGAGCAGCAGGTACAGGGCGAGCGCGCCGAGGAGCAGCCATTTTGCTTCGCGTACCAGGCTCGCCAGGCGGGCGGGCAGTGGCGCCGCGCCGCTTCTCTGCCCGAGGGACGAGATGCGGCGCAGCCTTACTCCGGCAGCATTATCGTGTCGCGCAGGACGATGTTGGAGCCGCGCATCTCGATATAGCCGCCGGTCTGCAGGTCCTTCATCACCCGGCTCACCATCTCGCGCGACGCGCCGATCATCTTGGCAATGTCCTGCTTGGGCAGGCGCTTGGTGACGATCTTCTCGCCGTTCACGTTCTCGGCCATGTCGAGCAGCAGGCGCGCCACGCGGCCGTAGACATCCAGCAGCGCCAGGCTGCCGATCTTGCGGTCGGCCTCGCGCAGCCGCTTCACCAGCCCGCGCATCACCGCCATCGCCATCTCGAAGTTCTCGGCGAGGCAGCGCTTGAAGTCGCGCTTGGTGATGGAAAGGAGCTCGCAGGGCTCGATCGTCACCACGCTCGCGGAGCGCGGCTCGTCGTCGATCAGCCCCATCTCGCCGAAGAACTCGCCCGGGCCGAGGATCGAGAGGATCACTTCCTTGCCCTCGGAGTCGCTCATCATCACCTTGAGCCGCCCCGAGAGCACGATGTAGAGCGAGTCGGTCGCGTCGCCGCTCGACATGATGGTGGTGTTGCGCGGTGCGCTCCGACGCGTGACCATCGTCGTCAGCATGCGCGCCTGATCTTCAGGAAAGCTCGCAAACAGCGGCACCGCTTTCAACACCGCCGTCGATACCGTCGTCGCCATAGCAGAAACGCCCCCTTCTTTTTTGCGAATCTATGTTAGCAGAACCAGCGCCTTATAATTTTTGGAGACCATGGCTCAGCGCTCGACGCGACATTCGCGCCTGCTCGTCCTCGGCTCCGGACCCGCTGGCTACACAGCCGCAGTGTACGCTGCCCGCGCCAACCTCAAGCCGGTGCTGGTCGCCGGCATCGCCCAGGGCGGGCAGCTGATGACCACGACGGACGTCGACAACTGGCCGGCGGACGCCGACGGCGTGCAGGGGCCGGAGCTGATGGAACGCTTCCGGCGGCACGCCGAACGTTTCGACACCGAAATTCTGCACGACCACATCCAGGTCGCGCGCCTCGCCGAGCGGCCGTTCGTGCTGGAGGGCGACCTCGCCACGTACACTTGCGACGCCCTGATTATCGCCACCGGGGCCTCGGCCAAGTACCTCGGGCTGCCCTCGGAGCAGAAATTCATGGGGCGCGGCGTGTCGGCCTGCGCCACCTGCGACGGCTTCTTCTACAAAGGGCAGGACGTGGTCGTCGTCGGCGGCGGCAATACCGCGGTCGAAGAGGCACTTTACCTCGCCAACATCTCGCGTAACGTCCAGCTGGTGCACCGGCGCGACCGATTCCGCGCCGAGAAGATCATGCAGGACAAGCTGATGAAGCGCGTCGCCGACGGCAAGATCGGCCTGGTGCTCGACGCGGTGGTGGACGAGGTGCTCGGCGACCAGAGCGGGGTCACCGGCGTGCGAGTGCACGAGCTGAAGAAGGCGAAGAAGCGCGATCTCGCCGCGAAGGGCCTGTTCGTCGCCATCGGCCACACGCCGAATACCCAGATCTTTGCCGGGCAGCTCGCGATGCGCGAGGGCTACATCGTCACGCGCGGCGGCGCCGAGGGTATGGCCACCGCGACCAGCATCCCGGGGGTTTTCGCGGCGGGCGATGTGCAGGATCACGTCTATCGCCAGGCCGTCACCAGCGCCGGCTCGGGCTGCATGGCGGCGCTCGACGCGGAGAAATATCTCGATGGCCTCGCCGCCTGAAGATGCGGAGTTCCGCCGCGCGGTCGCCGACGCCGAGCCGCTAGAGAGCCGTCAGCGCGTGGTCCATCGTCGGCGGCCGGCGCCCGTACCGCGGCAGCGCCTGCGCGACGAGCGCGCCGCGCTCGCCGAATCGCTCGCCGGGCCGTTCTCGGTAGACGAGGCTCTGGATACCGGCAACGAGCTGGTCTATCTGCGCGAAGGCGTACAGCGCGAGGTGCTGCGCAAGCTCAGGCGCGGGCACTGGGTGGTGGAAGCGGAGCTCGACCTGCACGGCATGAACCGCCACGTGGCAGCGCTCAACGTGGCCGAATTCCTGCGCCATTGCCGTCGGCGCGGCCTCGGCTGCGTACGGATCGTCCACGGCAAGGGGCTTGGCTCGCGCCAGCGCGAGCCCGTGCTGAAAGGCCTGCTGCGCAAGTGGCTGCTTCGGGAAGAGGTGCTGGCGTTCACCCAGGCGCCAGCCACGCAGGGCGGCAGCGGCGCCGTGCTGCTGTTGTTGAAGAGCTAAGTCTGTCGCCGCCGCAAACGCGGGGGCCAGGCGTTCCCGCTGGCGCGGGAACGACGAATCAGACGGCGGCCTCGTTAACCTCGCCGGTGCGGATGCGCACCACGTGCTCGACCGAGGTGACAAAAATCTTGCCGTCGCCGATCTTGCCGGTACGCGCCGACTTGACGATGGCATCGATCGCGCGCTCGACCTGGTCGTTGGGCACGACCACCTCGATCTTCACCTTCGGCAGGAAATCGACCACGTACTCGGCGCCGCGGTAGAGCTCGGTATGTCCCTTCTGCCGCCCGAAGCCTTTCACCTCGGTGACGGTAAGGCCGGTGACGCCGATCTCGGAAAGCGCTTCACGCACTTCGTCGAGCTTGAACGGTTTGACGATCGCTTCGACTTTCTTCATCGGGGGCTCCCGTTGATGACGGCCATTGTATCGTAGCGACTTGGAAGCCGTGCGCATCGCCGAGTCGCTCGCGCGCGTCGATCGCGACGCATGGAACGCGCTCGCCGGCCCGCAGCCGTTCATGCGGCACGAGTTCCTCTCGGCGCTGATCGACACCGGCTGCGCCGCGGCGGGACGGGGCTGGGCGCCGCAGTTCCTGCTTGCGAGCCGCGCGGGCGAGCTGGTCGGCGCGATGCCGCTCTTCGCGAAGAACCACTCCTACGGCGAGTATGTATTTGACTGGGCCTGGGCCGAGGCGCACGAGCGCCACGGCATCGACTACTACCCGAAGCTCGTCTGCGCCGTGCCGTTCACCCCGGTGCGCGGGCGACGGCTCCTCGCCGCGTCCAGCAAGGTGAAGAAGACGCTAGTGCAGGCCGCGCTTGAGCTGGCGCGCGAGACCTCCTCGCTGCACGTGCTTTTCGCCGCCGACGAGGATGCCGCGGTACTCGCCGAGCAGGGCTTCCTCATGCGCCGTACGGTGCAGTTCCACTGGGCGAACCAGGGCTACACGAGCTTCGAGGACTTCCTCGCGCGCCTGTCGCACGCGCGGCGCAAGAACATCCGCCAGGAGCGCCGGCGCGTCCATCAGGCGGGCGTCACTTTCCGCTGGCTGGAAGGACCGGCCATTGAGCAGCGGCATTGGGAATTCTTCAACCGCTGCTACCGCGGCACCTATGCCGCGCACCGCTCGACGCCTTATCTCAGCCTGGAATTTTTCCTGCGCCTGGGCGCCATGCTGCCGGCGCATGTCGCGATGGTGCTCGCCGAGCGCGACGGGCGTCCGCTCGCCTGCGCGTTCTTCCTGCGCGACGAGCACGCGCTTTACGGCCGCTACTGGGGCGCGGCGGAGCACGTGCCGCTGCTGCATTTCGAGTGCTGCTACTACCAGGCGATCGAGTACGCCATTTCGCGCAAGCTGCAGATCTTCGAGGGCGGCGCGCAAGGCGAGCACAAGCTCTTCCGCGGCCTGCTGCCGGTGCAGGCGCAGTCGGCGCACTGGCTCGCGCATCCCAGGTTCGCGCGGGCGGTCGAGCACTTCCTCGAGCGCGAGCGCGCCGGCATCACGCATTACGTCAACGAGCTGGCCGAGCACAACCCGTTCAAGGAGGCGTCATGAGGTTGAAAGACAAGGTCGCGATCATCACCGGCGCGGGCTCGGGCTTCGGTGCCGGCATCGCCAAGCGTTTTGCCGAAGAAGGCGCGCGCGTCGTGGTGAACGACATCGATCCGCGCGGCGAGCGCACGGCGCGCGAGCTCGGCGGGCGCTTCGTGCAGGGCGATGTCACGAAGGGCGCCGACTGGGCGCGGCTGGTGCGCGAAGCGGGTCCCGAGCTCGCCATCGTGGTCAACAACGCCGGCTGGACCCACCGCAAGAAGCCCTACCTCGAGGTAAGCGAGGCGGAGTTCGACCGCGTCTATGCCGTGAATGTAAAGAGCGTCTACTTATCGGCGATGCACGCCGTGCCGGTCTTCCGCCGCCGGGGCGGCGGCGCGATGGTCAACATCGCTTCCACCGCCGGCGTGCGGCCGCGACCCGGCCTCGCCGTCTACAACAGCTCGAAGGCCGCGGTGATCCTCATGTCCAAGTCGATGGCCGCCGAGTTCGGCCCCGACAAGATCCGCGTCAACTGCGTTAATCCGGTGTTCAGCCCGGATACCGGACTCTCGGCCGAGTTCGCCGGCGGCGCAATCACCGAGGAGGTGAAGAAGCGCTACATGGACACCATCCCGCTCGGCCGCTTCTCAACGCCGCTCGATGTGGCGAACGCCTGCCTTTATCTCGCCTCCGACGAGGCGTCGTTCATCAGCGGCGTCTGCATCGAGGTGGACGGGGCGCGCTGCGTGTAGCTAGGCGCGCTTCAGGCCGCCTAACAGCGCTGCGCGCTGCGGCTGCTTGCGCTTGGGCGACTCGCGGGGCGCCTCGGCCTTCGCCGGTGCGGCGGGAGCGGTGCCCGGCTCGTAAGGTTTGGAGAAGATCGGATCGGTGGGAGGCTTCGCCTTGGCGGGCGCAGACTCGCCGCGTTTAGGTTTTCGCGAAGGCTGGTCGCCCATCAGCGCGGCGACGGTCGCGCCATGCGGCTCGAAGCCGGGAATCAGCACGCGCTCGATGCGCCGCTTGATCAGGCGCTCGATCGCGGCAAGCGAGTCGAGGTCCTCGGGCGCCACCAGCGAGATGGCTTCGCCAGTGAGGCCGGCGCGGCCGGTGCGGCCGATGCGATGGACGTAGTCCTCGGGCGAGTGAGGTACGTCGAAATTAATCACCTGCGGTAGCCCCTCGATGTCGAGTCCGCGCGAGGCGACGTCGGTCGCGACCAGCACCGCTGTCTTGCCCGACTTGAAGTCGGCGAGCGCGGCCTCGCGCTCGGCCTGTGTCTTGTCGCCGTGGATGGCGTCGGCATGGATATGGTCGAGCCGCAGCTGGTGCGCGAGACGGTTCGCGCCAATGCGCGTGCCGGTGAAGACCAGCACCTGCTTGAGTCCCCGCGTCTGGATCAGATAGGCGAGGAGCTCGCGCTTTTTTTCGCGCGCCACCGGATGCAGTACGTGGCTCACCAGCTCTGCCGGCGCGTTGCGCGGCGTCGCCTGAACCTCTGCCGGATTGCGCAGCAGCGTCTTGGCGAGCGTGCGGATCTCGTCCGGGAAGGTGGCGGAGAAGAGCAGGTTCTGTCGCGCGGCCGGCAGTAAAGCGATGATGCGCTTGATGTCGGGGAGGAAGCCCATGTCGAGCATGCGATCGGCCTCATCGAGCACCAGCACCTGCACCTGGTTGAACATCACGGTCTTGTTCTGCACGTGGTCGAGGAGCCGCCCGGGTGTCGCCACCAAAACCTCGACGCCGCGGCGCAGTTCCGCGATCTGCGCGTTCATGTCGACGCCGCCGTAGACCACCGTGCTGCGAAGCGGCAGGTGCTTGCCGTAGTCACGGAAGCTCTCGGCCACTTGCACCGCCAGCTCGCGTGTCGGCGTGAGCACCAGTGCGCGTACCGGGTGGCGCGCGGGCGAGGTCGAGGTCGAAGCGAGCGGTGCGAAGCGCTGCAGGATCGGCAGCGCGAAGGCCGCCGTCTTGCCGGTGCCGGTTTGCGCGCCGGCCATCAGGTCGCGCCCGGCGAGTACCAGCGGAATCGACTGCTCCTGTACGGGCGTCGGTTTCTCGTAGCCGAGGTCAGCGACCGCGCGCGCGAGCGGCGCGATCAAGCCAAGCTGATCGAATGAACTCAATTCAACGTGCGTGCCGGCCGCTCGCCGGCCTCTGCGGGCTCCGTTCCCGGAAGTTTGAGCTCCATGTCCCAGTCGCTCTTCTTGACGGCCGCCTGCAGCAGGCGGCAGAGCGAGTGCAAGAGCACGGAGTCGAATGAGAGGGTGACGCCCTGCCCCTCGGCGGGATGCAGGGCCACTACCGGCTGGCCGTTGCGGTCGTGGCCGGTCTGGATGCGCGCAAGAAGCAGCGGCGCATCGCCAAGCGGCCGCGTGGCGCTGCCGGCGTCGTAGGGCTTGCTGAAATCGGCCTTCGAGACGGCATGCTCGTGCTCCAGACCGAGCAGCGCCTTGCGCGCCTCGGGGTTCGCTTGCGTGCGGATGCGCGGGCTCGCTTCTTCGGCCAGCTTGACGAGGAGCGGCCAGAGCAGCTTGACGAAGCGCCGCGTCAGCGCAAGGCGCAGTTCCACCGATTCGCTGGTTGCGACCAGCATGATCAGCCGGTCCTGCTCGGCTTCGTACTCGACCTTGAGCTGGTGGAGCTTCATGGTTTCAGATGTTACCTCTGATGCGTTGCACGAGCGCCGTCGTCGAGCGGTCGTGCTCGAACGGGATGGAAAGTACCCGGCCGCCGCGCGCCAGCACCCCGGCCGCGCCGGCGATGCGCTCGACCGGCCAGTCGCCGCCTTTCACCAGCACCTCGGGCCGGCAAGCGGCGATCAGGGATTCCGGGGTGTCTTCGTCGAACCACGTGACGGCGCTCACGGCGGCGAGCGCCGCGACTACCGCGAGCCGGTCGGCGAGTGGATTCAGCGGCCGGCCCGGGCCTTTGCCGAGGCGCTGCGCCGAAGCGTCGTCATTCAGCGCAACGAGGAGACTCGCGCCCAGTGCGCGCGCGCGATCGAGATAGGTGACGTGACCGCGGTGCAGGATGTCGAACACTCCGTTGGTGAAGACGAGCGGCCGGGCAAGCTTCGCCAGCCAATCAAGCGACCGCGGGTCGCGGATCTTCGCTTCGTACTGCGGGGCTAGCTCCCGCTTTTGGTTCGCGGGCGGCAAATGTCGTCGTTCGGCTTGCAGTACTCGAACACCTTGACCACCTTGCGCACGCCGCCGGTGTTGCGCGCGATGTCGACCGCCTCCTCGGCTTCCGGCTCGGTCACCACGCCCATCAGGTAGACCACACCGGATTCGGTGACGACCTTGAGAT
Organism: Burkholderiales bacterium; assembly: GCA_035652275.1. GTDB lineage: Bacteria > Pseudomonadota > Gammaproteobacteria > Burkholderiales > SG8-39 > SCGC-AG-212-J23. The sequence continues at coordinate 2,212 of DASREB010000289.1, read as the reverse complement.
GCACCGGGCTCACGCGCTTCGTATCGAACAGCCGTCCGCGCACCTTGGAAGTGAGATAGGTGTCGTTGCTGCGCGAGCCGTACGAGGAGATGCCGGAGATCTGCAGGTCGTTGGTCACGTCGCGCACGTTCGGCACCGCGCGCACGATCTTCTCGACTTCGGCGCGCGCGCTGTCGTCCGGCACCTCGCCCGTGACGAGCGCGATGCGGTTGTAAGAGGTGACGTTGACATGCACGCGCGAGCCAAAGCGGTCCGAGATGCGGTTCGAGGCACGCGTCTCGATCGCCTCATCATCGATCTGCGTGCCGGTGCTGCGCCGGTCCTCCAGCGACGAATAGACCGCCGCACCGCCCGCGCCGATCACCATCGGGACGCAGCCCTGCAGTAGCAGCGCCGCCGCGGCCACGACCCAGATGAGCCGGGCGCTCATCGCTTGGCCCCGAAAAGCTGCTGATCGATCGCGTCGCACAGGCAATGCAGCACGAGCAAATGTACCTCCTGGATGCGCGCGGTGTTCTGGTGAGGCACGCAGATGTGCACGTCATCGCGGGTAAGCATGGGAGCCATTTTGCCGCCGCCTTTGCCCGTGAGCGCGATCACCGCGACGCCGATTTCGTGCGCCGCACGCAACGCCTCGATCACGTTCGGGGAATTGCCGCTGGTCGAGATGGCGAGCAGCACATCGCCGCGGCGACCGATGGCGCGCAGCTGCTTGGCGAAGACCTGCTCCCAGGCGTAGTCGTTGGCGATCGAAGTGAGGTTCGAGCTGTCCGTGGTCAGCGCAACCGCCGCGAGCGGCGGCCGCTCCGCTTCGAAGCGGTTGACCAGTTCCGCGGCGAAGTGCTGTGCATCGGCCGCCGAGCCGCCGTTACCGCAGGCGAGCGCCTTGCCGCCGGCTTGCAGCGCCTGCGCCAGCAGCATTGCCGCGCGCGCGATCGGCTCGCCGAGAACGGCGGCAGCTTCACTTTTCAGCTTGGCGCTATCGGCGAAATGCGCTGCGACGCGCTGGACGAGCCTCGACCGGGCCTCTTGCATGCGCCGGCGATTTTACACGCTGCTACTCGCCGAACGCGTTCTTGATCCACTGCACATGGCGCGGCGGTCCATCGACGAGGAACACATCGAAGCGGCACGTCGCCTGCGGGTGGCGCATGAGGTAGAGCCGCGCCGCCGCGATCAGCCGCGCGCGCTTCGCCGCAGTGACGCTTTCCGCCGCGCCGCCGAAGTTGCCGGGCGAGCGCATGCGCACCTCGGCGAAGACCAGTGTGCCGCGCTCTTCGGCGATGAGGTCGATCTCGCCGTGGCGGCACCGCCAGTTGCGGTCGAGCAGCCGCAAGCCCGCGGCGCGCATCAGGTCGGCGCAGAGCTCCTCGGCTCGCGCCCCTTCCGGGTTCATGGCACGCTTAACGAATGGGGAGAGCCGCCGGTTGACCGGGACCCTTTATCTGGTAGCGACGCCGATCGGCAATCTCGCCGACTTGAGCCCGCGCGCCATCGAGACGTTGCGTGGCGCCGACCTGATCGCCTGCGAGGACACGCGCACCAGCCGCACGCTGCTCGCACGCCACGGCATCGATACCCGCACGGTTGCGCTGCACGAGCACAACGAGCGCGCCGCGGCGCCCAAGCTGATCGGCGCGCTGCGCGAAGGCAAAAACGTGGCGCTGGTGAGCGATGCCGGCACGCCGGGGCTCGCCGATCCGGGCGCCTGGCTCGTCGCCCAAGCCCATCGCGCCGGCATTCCGGTGCGGCCGGTGCCGGGCCCCAGCGCCGCGGCGGCGGCCCTATCGGCGGCCGGTTTTCCCGCGAGTCGCTTCCTCTTCGCCGGGTTTCTGCCGGCCGCCGCGGCGGCACGCCGCAAGGCGCTGCAAACGCTCGACCTGCCGCTCCCCGTGGTGTTCTACGAAGCGCCGCATCGCATGCGCGAGACGCTCGCCGATCTCGTCGCGCAGTTCGGTCCTCACCGGGAGATTGCGATCGCGCGCGAGCTCACCAAGAAGTTCGAGGAGGTCGCGCGCCTGCCGCTCGCCGCGGCGCTCGACTGGCTCGGCGAGCGTGAAGAGCGCGAGCAGGGCGAGTTCGTGCTGGTGCTCGCGCCGGGCGAGGAGCGTCCCGCGACCGCAGTCGATGCCGAGCGCGTGCTCCGCGTGCTGCTGGAGGCGCTGCCGCCGAGCGAGGCCACGAAACTCACGGCGCGCATTACGGGCATGCC
>DASREB010000288.1:0-7930 GCA_035652275.1 Burkholderiales bacterium | reverse complement strand
GCGAGCTTTCGAGGAGCCTCGCGGCGGCGAGCGCGCCGCGTCGCACGGCAGCTTTCGCGGCGGCGGGCAGCGCTTTATAGGCCTCGCCGAGCCGCTCGGGCGTCTCTTCCTCGATGGCGCAAGCGAGCAGCGCCGCCTGCTCGAGGTCCTTGCGAATCTTGTCGCGATCGCTGCGCCGCGATTGCGAGGAGAAGAGCTTGTGTACGGCGAAGCGCTCCGGCGCCGGAATGCGCACCGGAATGACCTGGTTGGGGCTGAGCACCACGCTGTCGATCGGCTCGTCGACGAGGAAGTCGAGGAAGGGGATCGCTTGCGCATGCGCCGCGAGCTCCGGCACCGGCACGATTTCGCCGGCGCTCCTGCCGGGCGCGAGGAGATCGACGGCGAGGGCCTGTGCGCCGGGAAGCTTGTAGCTGGTGGACGCCTCGTGCCTGCGTAGCCGCGGCACCGGCACGAAGCCAAGACCGGTTTCGCTGAGCAGCGACGCCAAGGTCGCGCCTTCGGGCAGGGCGAAAGAGAGGGGCGCGCCGCGAGCCACGTCCACGTCCTGCGTCTTGTAGCCCGCGCCGATGATGCCGAGCTCGTTCAGGAGCGCGCCGAAGGCGTGCGAGCCGACGAGCGTCAGCCCGGCGCGGACCAAGCCGTGGTTGAAAAGCACCGCCAGCACGGCAGCGGGCTTGCGCTCGATGCGCTGATAGCCGAAGAGACGAAGCTGCGCGGAACCCGCGGCGAGCGTCCGCGCGAGCTCGATCGCGCTCCTCAGCTCGGCTACGCGTCCGGGCGCGACCGCGCCGGCGGCGCCGAGGTACTCGTCCACCTTCTTGCCGTCGACGCGGATGTATTCGCGCATCCAGTACTGCCTGCCGGCGATGGTGCGGCTCTTCAGCATGCCGGGCGTGCCGGCGAGCACGCGCGCCTGCGAGCGCGCGTGCTCCTTCACGTCCTGGTATTTGGCGCGGCCGGCTGGATCGTGGCGCCGATAGAGGCTCGCCGGCATTCCTTTACCTCCAATACGCGGATTGGAGGTAAAGATGCGCTTTTTACCTCAAATTTGCAAATTGGAGGTAAATTGGAGGCGCTGCGGCTGGCCGGCGCTCGGCGCCTCAGGTGCGCTCTTCGATCTTGCAGCTGCGGCAGCTCGCTCCGTCAGGCGGCCGCGTATGCGCGCGTGCGGCGCGGCAGGATTAGCCGGAAGATGGTGCTGTCGTCCGGGAACTCGACCTCGACGCTGCCGCCATGCGCAACGGCGATCGCCTTGGCGATGAAAAGTCCCAGCCCGAGCCCGTCGCTGCGCTGGCCATAGGGGCGGCCGGAGCGGAAAGGCTCGAAAAGGTGCGGCACGAGCTCCGCCCGAATGGCGCCCGCGCTGTGCACTTCTATCGCCACGCGCTCGTCGTTCCCGGTCAGGCGCAGCCGCACCGGCGAGCCGGGCCTGCCGTGCTGCACGGCGTTGGAAGCGAGGTTCGAGATCGCCTGGAGGATGCGGTGCTCGTCCCATAAGCCTGCGCCATCGATCTCGCAGTCGAGCGTGATTCGCCGCTCGTGCGTGATCGCCTCGAGCTCGTCGATGATCTGGCGGCACATCGCGCGCAGGTCGGCGGGCTTGGGCGCGATGGGGATGCCTTGGCCTTCGCGCTCGCGCGACAGGTCGAGCAGGTCGCCGACGATGTGCTCGATGCGCGCGACGCTGCGCGCCACGGCGCCCGCCAGTTTCCTTACGGCGTCGGTGGATTGCGCGCCATGCTGCAGCTCGAGTGCCGCGAGGTGGATCGTGCCGAGCGGATTGCGGATGTCATGGCTGACGACGGCGAGGATCCACTTCTCGAAGTCGCGGGCGAGCTCGAGCTGCTCCTCGTGGCGCTGCTCGCGGGCGTCCTCGGCCTTGCGGCGCTCATCGACGTCCACGCAGCTGCCGATGAAGCCGGCGAAGCTCCCGGAGTCGTCCGCGAACGGCACGCCGCGATCGAAGATCCAGCGGTATTCGCCGTCCTGGCGGCGCAGGCGATACTCCATCTCGAACGGCTCGCGCCGCTGAAAGTGCTCGAGATAATGCGCGACGCAGCGATCGAGGTCCGCGGGATGCACGCCTTCGGCCCAGCCGTTGCCCATCTCCTGCTCGAGCGTGCGCCCGGTGTACGCGAGCCAGCGCTCGTTGAAATAGTCGCAGCTCGCATCGCGGTTCGAGCGCCAGATCATCACCGGCGAGTGCTCGACCAGCAGGCGGTACTCGGTGGGAGTCAGCGACGCGGGCACGGGGATGCGAATATGCCACAAAGCGTTCGCCGTTTACTGCGCGCGCGGCCCGGCGTCAGTCGCCGGTCGCCGCGGGTGCAGGGCGTCACCTCTTCCAGGGGTGGCTCGGTAACCCCGGTACGCGCGGCGCGACGGGTTTCGGCGCCTGCTTGGGCTTTTTCTTTTCGCGGTTGCTGCGTTGCTGGCCTTTGGGCATTGAAGATCCTCTAAGCGAGGGCCTTGGCGCCGGCCGGGGCGGACTTAACCCGTGCGGCCTTTTTCGCCTGCTTGGCCTGCTGCGCCAGCCGTTTTCTGGTCCTTTGCAGGCGCCTGCGGTTGTTGCGGTTGCGGGTGGTGTTCCTCATGCGCTCAGTCGCTCTGCACGTTCGGGAAGGCGAATCCGAACGTGGCGATGCAGACGATGAGCTTCGCCACCCAGATGCACTTCTGGCTCGCGGTCATGTCGGCGAACTTCCTGCCCGAGGATTGCTCGAGCGGCTTGACGAACGGGGTGGGCTCTTTCATCTTGACTCCTTGTCGGCCTGCTCGGCCGCGTCGACGGCGGTGAATTCCAGCGCGTAGTCGAGGGCGTGGCGCAGCGCCGCGGCCTGCACCGGCCGCGCCAGGTACTCGAAGTACCCGGCTTCGACGCTGTTGCGCGCCGCCTGGGGCGCGGCGTCGGAGCCGATGGCGAGGATCGCCGTGGCCCGCGTGGCCGCATTCGCGCGCAGCATTCTGATGAGCGGCAGCCCGCCGCTCGCGGCGGGATCGACGTCGACGAACATCACTTCGGGCCGCTGACGCAGCGCGAGCTGCAGGGCGGTATCGATGTCCGCCGCGCGCCACAGCGCGAGGTTCTCGCGCCCGGTGATGACCTGCTTCAGGACCTCCAGGCTCGCGCCATCGTCGCCGACATAGAGCAGTCGCGAGCGCTTGGGCGCGGTTTTGGCGTTGGATCGGACGGCCACGGGCCTGAGCATGGCGCAACGCTTCGCCAGCGACTGTGCGCTGCCGCGCTTAGCGCGCGGACTACGGTTATTGTTGAGCGGCGCCGTTCAGCTTGGCGGCGAGCCATGGCACCACCACTTCCCTGAAGATGCGCGTATCAGGCCAGCCGGGGCCGCGGCCGATGTGGCCGCCCTGCGGATTGACCCACGCTTCTTTTGGCGTGCCGTTGCGTAGTAGCAGATAGAGGTCGTCGATCGGCACCTGCGTGTCTTTCTCGCCGTTCACGAGCAGCATCGGCGCCGAGGGCTTCGTCAGCCAGTCACCGTTTTTCAGCGACATGCGCGGCCCATAGGCGTAGAACTCTTCCAGCGTCGAGACGCCGTACACGCCGGCGCGCGCGGCGAAGAGATCGAACAGGTATTCGCGCGTCTGCAGCGCCTTCGCTTGCCATGCGCGGGAGAAATAGACGTCGCTCGGCCCGGCCCAGTCGACCACGGCGCGAAGGCGCTCCTTCTCGGTGAACGCCACGCGCGCCGCCCAGTGCCCGCCCCACGACACGCCCATGAAGCCGATGCGCTTCGCATCGATGTCCTTGCGCGCGGCGAGCGCGTCGAGCAGCCGGCTGAACAGGCGCTCGGCGCCGACGTCGATCTTGATCGGCGCTTCGCCGGTGCCGGGCATGTCGATCGCGAGGTAACCTAGCCCCGCGTTCAGGTAGCCGGGACCGTATTGCTCGACTACGTACTCCTTGTAGGAGTCGAGCCCGCCGACGCTCATCACGAGCGGCGCGGGCCGCGCGGCCGATGGCAGCTGCAGGTAGGCGATGATCTCGTTGCCTTCGAACGGCACGCGCAGCACTTCGATCGCCGGCTCGGCGAGCGCGGCGTAGGCGCGGAAGGCGGCGGTGGCACGCCGGTGCGCCTCGCGCTTGCCCTCCGAGTTTTGCGTTGGCCATGCGCCGAAGCCGTAATAGCGCCAGGCGTTGATGTAGGCCTCGCGCGCTTTGGCACGCTCGCCTGCGGCTTGCGCCGCCTTGGCGGCGGCGAGGTGCGTGTCGCCCTGCTCGCTCCACGAGCGCGCCCATTCGTCGCGATCGAGCGAGTTGATGCGCGCGAGCACTTCGCGCACTTCCTCCTTGTCGTAGCCGGTGAGCGGGTAGGCGTTGCGGTTCACCCGGTCCTGCACCGCCTCCTTGAGCTCGGGCCAGGTGCGGGTCGGAGCGAGCTGCGCGGTTGCGTAGAGCGGGATAAAGGCGAGCAGGGCAATCAGCACTCGATATGGCGGCATGGGGTCTCCTCGACCGCGATGATAGGGCCTTACGGATGGCGATTTGCAGCCGCTGTGCTGTCCCAGAGCGCGTTGCGCCAGCGCGTCGCGATGAACGCCGTCGCGGCGAGGCCGGTTGCCGCGTACAACGCGGTGCAGAGCGCATAGCCCGCGCCGGCGATGATCGGTCCGCTGGCAAGCAGGCCGAGCGGCAGTCCCCAGATCGCGAGGATCCGCATCCCCATGACGCGGCCGCGCATGTCGGGACTTGCACCGCGCAGGATCACGGTGGCGAGCGGCGTGACGCAGAAGCTCTGCAGCATTCCCGAGAGAAAGAGCAGCGCGAGGCCGAGCGGCAGCGCGCGCGTCTGGCCGAAGGTGAAGAGCACCATGAACCAGAGCGCGGCGCTCGCGACCATGGCGCGCCCGGCGGCGAGCCGCATGGTGCTCGCGCCCAAGGCGAGCGAGCCGGCGAGTGAGCCGAGCGCAAAGGCGCCGGCGAGGTAGCCAAGACCTGCCTGGCCGACGGCGTAGACCTCTTTGGCCGCGTATGGCAGGAGGCCGAGAAAGAACGGGAACGCGAGCAGGTTGATGATGAGCGCAACGGTAAAGGCGCCGAGCAGGTCGTGCTTCGTCCACACATGGCGCGCCGCGTCTTTCAGGCCGTCGAGGATCGCGGCGGCGTGCGCCTTGTGGGTCGGCGTGCGCGCGAGGCCAAGCGAAAGGGCGAACGCTGTGACGTAGAGCGCGGTGACGAGCACGTAGGCCGGGCCCATGCCGATGAGCGCCACGCCGCCCGCGCCGGCGAACGCGCCGGCGACCTTGGCGAGATCCACCGTGGTGCGCGAGAGGCCGAGGGCCCCCATCATCGCTTGCGGGTGCATGGTGTAGCCGACGAGCAGCGCGCGCATCGCGGTCTCCGAGGGGCGCGTGAGCGCCGCCGCGCCATAGATCGCGAGCACATGCCAGGGCGCGAGCGCGTCCGCCAGCGTGAGCGCCATCAGCAGGCCGGCGAGCGCAGCGTAGACGGCACGCGTCACGCAGAGAAAGTTGCGCACGCCGTAGCGGTCCGCGCCGATGCCGAAGAAGGGCGAAAACACCGCCCCGATCCAGGTGAGCGAGCCGAAGGCGACAAGGTACTCGACCGAGCCGGTCGCGGTGAGGATGTACCAGCCGAGGATCAGCGCTTCGGTCTCGAAGCCGACCGAGGTGGCGAGATCCGCCGGCCACTGGAAGCGGAAGCTGCGGACCTGGAACGGGGCGAGCACGGAGATTCTTGTTCGGTGTTCTCGGCTCGCATCATAGTGGAGCGTAGTTCCGGCACGCCTGCGCCGGTGTAGCATGGGTTCTAACGCCAGGAGCGAGAGAGCCATGTTCCAGAAACTCCACCACATTGCTTACCGTTGCCGCGATGCGCAGCGCACCGTCGACTTCTATACGCGCGTGGTCGGCCTGAAGTACGTCGCCGGCCTGGTGCCGCCGGAGACGCGGCCCTCGCCCTCCTGGCCGCTGAACGAGCCGGGCAAGCCGCCGCGCAAGGTGGTGGGCGCGCCGGCCGATTCGATCCACATTTTCTTCGAGCTCGGCGACGGCTCGTATCTCGCGTTCTTCGACGTCGCCTCGTCGCCCGACGAGAAGGAGGACCCGGCGACGCCGTGGTGGGTGAAGCACATCGCCTTCGAGACCGACAGCATGGAGAAGCTGGTCGCGGCGAAGGGGCGCCTCGAAGCGCACGGCGTGCAGGTGCTCGGGCCGAAGAACCACGATTTCTGCCAGTCGATCTACTTCATGGATCCGGACGGCCATCGCCTCGAGATCACGGTGCGCACCGAGAAGCCCGACACCTGGCAGAAGCTCGAGGGCGAGGCGCAGGCCGAGCTCGCGAAGTGGAATGAGCTCAAGCGCCGCAAGTACGGCAAGAAGCCCGAGACGCTGCCCACCGCGGTGCCCGCGCTTCCGGACGACGGCAAAAGCAAGATCGTGCCGGCGTAGTGGCCGGTTCGTTCGGCCGCCTCGTCGCGATCGACGTAAGGGCGGGCAGCGGCGCCGACAGCCAGAGCGGCCTCAACCTTCTCTATCCGCGCGTCTACGGGCGGCTCGCCGACGAGGGCTGCGCTCGCGAGGTCGCGTTTGTCGTCATCCATCCGAGCAGCAACTTCCACGGCCACTACCTGATCGGGCCGCTCGAGCGGCGCCACCACACGCTGCTCGCGCTCAACACGCGCTACGCCGGCAACGACGTGACGCTCCTCATGGAGCGCTGCCTCCAGGATCTCGGCGCGGGCGTCGCGTTCCTGCGCGCGCAGGGCTACCGCCGGGTCATATTGATCGGCAATTCGGGCGGCGGCTCGCTCGCCGCCTTCTACCAGTCGCAGGCCGAGCGCCTCACGGTCCGCGACACGCCGGATGGCCGGCCGATCGATCTCACTCGTGATGATTTGCCGCCAGCCGACGGGCTCGCGATGTGCGCGGCGCATCCGGGCCGCGCGCAGGTGCTCACCGACTGGCTCGATCCCTCGGTGATTGATGAGCACGACATGCTGGCGAGCGATCCGGCGCTCGACATGTTCAACCCGAAGAACGGTCCGCCTTACGACCGCGACTGGCTCAAGCGCTATCGCGCCGCGCAGCTCGCGAGGAACGAGCGCATCACCGACTGGGCGCTCGCGCGCCTGCGTGCGCTCGACGCGAATCCGGATCCCGAGGCGCCGCACGATGCGCCGTTCCTGGTGTATCGCACGTCCGCAGATCCCCGGTTCCTCGATCTGACGCTGGACCCGAGCGAGCGCAAGGCGGGCACGACGCGCGGCAGCGCGCGCGCCGCGAACAACGGCGTGATGCATACCGGGCGCATCTGCAGCCTGCGGTCGTGGCTCTCGCAATGGAGCGTGCGGCTCTCGCGCGCCGATGGGCCGAAGTGCCTGGCGAAGACCAGCGTGCCGGTGCTGTCGGTGACCTACGGCGCCGATCCGGTGGTGTTCCCGAGCCAGGTCGCCGAGTACACGCGCGCGGCGGAGGGCCGCTGCAAGGCGCACATGCTGAAAGGCGCCACGCACCACATGCACGGCCAGCCGCAGCTCATCGAGGAGCTGGCCGACCTGCTGGTCGATTGGGCGGCCGGCTTGCGCCGATGAGGCGCTGGCTGGTTTCCATATGCATCGCCCTGGCGGGACCAGCCTGGGCGCAGGCATATCCCGAGCGGCCAGTGCATCTCTTGCTCACCTTCGCCTCCGGCGGGCAGGCCGACATCCTGGCGCGGCTCGTGACCGACAGGATGCGGGAGTCGCTCGGCCAGCCGATCATCGTCGAGCCGAAGCCGGGCGCGGGCGGGAATCTCGCGATGGAGGCCACGGCCAAGGCGCCGGCCGACGGCTACACGCTCGTCTTCGGCACGCCGGCGGTGGCGATCAACGGCGCGCTGTACAAGAAGCTCGGCTACGAGCCGCTGCGCGATCTCGTGCCCTTGTCGTTGGCCGCGTGGGGG
>DASREB010000287.1:0-2813 GCA_035652275.1 Burkholderiales bacterium | reverse complement strand
CATCACGGCGAACCGGAGGCCACGCCGGCCAACCAAAATCCGTCGCAGTGTCGCGACGGCCTGTTCGCTGGCGGATTGCGCTACCGCGTAGCGTTCTCTGACCGTTGAGCCACGGCGTGTCCAGCAGGTGTCAAACGCCATCCGGAACTGCCCCCATTGCGTCATGAAGAACTGCCCCCACCGGTGGTTCATGCTCAGGGCTGCATGTTGGCTGCGCCGGTGACGGGGCGGAGGGAGGCGGAGCCGACCGGAGCTCCGTCACCGGCGGGCGGCGCCTTGATCAGTCCGCTCTTGCGCTTGGCGCGCAGCCGGTAGCTGTCGCCGCGGATCGTCAGAACGTGGCTGTGGTGGAGGAGCCGATCGAGGATCGCGGTCGCGACCACCGGATCGGCAAACACCGTGCCCCACTCGGCCACGCTCCTGTTCGAGGTAATCAGCATCGCGCCGGTCTCGTAGCGCCGGCTCACCAGCTGGAAGAACAGATGCGCAGCGTCCGGCTCCAGCGGCAGGTAGCCAAGCTCGTCGACGATCAGCAGCTTCGCCTTCGAGAGGCCGAGCAGCTTCTCGTCGAGCCGCTTCTCGGCGTGTGCCTTGGCGAGGCCTGCGACGAGCGCCATGGCGGTGGTGAACTGCACCGAGTAGCCGGCCAGGATCGCCTCCCGGCCGAGGGCGATGGCAAGGTGGGTCTTGCCGACACCCGGCGGCCCGAGCAGCAGCACGTTCTCGCCGTTGGCGATCCATCGCGAGGCGGCGAGATCCCGGATCTGCTTGGGATCGATCGAGGGCTGCGCCTCGAAGTCGAAGCCGTTGAGATCCTTCACCGCCGGGAAGTGTGCGAGCTTCAGCGCCATCTCGATGCGCCGATGGTCCTTGCGGGCGATCTCGCGCTCGCACAGCATCGTCAGCGTCTCGCGCGCCGACAGGTTCGATCGCGCCGCTTCGTCGAGCAGATTGTCGAGCTGGTCGCGGATGCCGGCGAGCTTCAGCCGCGCCAGCATCTCGTCGAGCCGGTCGGCCGGCACGTCAGGAGCTTTCTTCACGCGTCGCATCAGAAGCCTCCCCCGATCGCGGCCTCGTACTCGGCGAGCGGACGCTGCAGATGAGCTGGACGCGGCCGCGCCTCGAGGACCGGCGGCGGATCGACCACGCTCCGCGGTCGGCCACCTCCTGCGACGCCTTCCAGATGGGTGGGATCGACAATGCGCTGGCGCCGGCCTTGCCCCTGCCGATGCACGGCGACCTCGCTCTTGCCATGCCGGATGCGCACCTCGCCGGCGCAGACCGTCACGGCTACCCGCTCGCTGATCAGGCGCCATGGCACCGAGTAGCTGTTGGTATCGACCTCGACCGAACAGTCGTTGCCGACCACGCGGGACAGCTCGCGCAGCGCGCCGAACGCCGGCCGGTCGCCGAGCGCCTGCAACCGGTGCGCCTCGTCACGCGCAAAGCGCGCGATCGGCGCCTCGCCCGTCGTGCCGTGCACGCGCACGTTCGCGACCTCCCGCTCCCACTTGGCGAGGTGCGCCTCGAACGCCTCCCAGCTCTCGAAGCTGTGCCCGGCGATGGCATTCTTCTTGACGTAGCCGACGCCGCTTTCCGTCTTGCCCTTCGTGCGCGCCCGGTATGGCGCACAGGCCCGCGGCGTGAACTTCCAGTGCTTCGCGAAGGCAAGCAGCTTGTCGTTGAACTCAACCGTCCGGCGCGCTGCGTCGTGACGCACGACCAGCGCGCGCGGGTTGTCCATCAGCACGGTCTCCGGCACACCGCCGAAGGTCCTGAACGCGCTCTCGAGCCCGGCGAACCAGTGCTCCTGCTTCTCACTGCGGAACGCGCGCACGTGCAGACGCCGCGAGTAGCCGAGCGTCGCCACGAACACGAACGCCTTCACTCGGGCGCCCGCGATCTCGACCAGCCGCTCGCCGAAGTCGATCTGCAGCTGCTGGCCTGGCGCCGTCTCGAAGCGCACGCTTGCCAGCGCCTCCGCCTTCAGCGCCTGCCGATAGGGCTGAAGCGCCCGCTGCAGCGTGCGCCGGCTGACCGCCAAACCCTTCTCCGACTTAAGGTCCTGGCGGACCACATCGGCATTGCCGCTATGCCGGATGAACCGCTCGCGCAACCAGTCATCGTGCCCATCGAGCAGCTTCGCGCGCTGTGGCGACTTGAACGGCCTGACGCCGCCCGACGCCAGGTAGCCCCTCACCGTGTGATGGCTGCAACCGAGCTCCCGTGCGATCCGCTTGGCGCCCCAGCCCAACGACTTCAGCCGCATCATCGCCGCCACATCGTCCGGCGTCTTCATCACCTGCCCCCGCAGAATCCCGTCCTGCAAGGCGCTTTCGGTGATTCGTTCCTCTTCCATTCGCTCTCTCCTCAAGCCTCAGAGGAGGGGGCAATTCCTCGTGACGCCAAGGGGGCAATTTTCCATGGCGCGCGACAAATATGCTCAAGCCACCCAGGCTAGGGACCGTTTCTGTTTTCCTTTTGGGCTGATATTCCTCGTGGATCATCCCCATATGGAAAGTAGTGGTTTGCGTAGGCCCGTTGCAAAAGGGCTTCGAGCTTTGGGTGCCGGATAGTCCGAGACGCACTGGAAGGTGTCTCATGTAGGGCACGCGAGTTCAGGAGGTTGTTGTCCATGGTCACTGCGGTTCGCTTCTATGATGCGACCATTGCGGTCGCACTCGCGACGATGTTTGCCATTGTCCTTGCCCTTATAGCTGCTGTGATCACCGGCGCCAGTGATCCCAATGTGTCTATCGGGATAGTTGTCTTTGTGCTTGCTGCCCCAATGCTCCTTCTTCGCTTATGGCGTA
>DASREB010000286.1:0-2186 GCA_035652275.1 Burkholderiales bacterium | reverse complement strand
TGGCTGAAAGCGAATTTCGGTACCGGAGCTGGAGAGGACATTTATGAGACTCGCTACGTTTAGAACTGCGCAAGGGACGAGCTACGGCATCGTCACGGCGAAGGGCATTGTCGACCTGAAGCGCTATATCGGCAACCGCTTTGCCGATTTGAAGGCGCTGATCGGCGGCAACGCCTTCGCGGAGGCGGCGAAGCATGTGAACGAGGCGCCGGATTACAAGGAATCCGATATCACCTGGCTGCCGGTAATCCCGAATCCGGACAAGATCATCTGCGTCGGCTTGAACTACCAGGACCACGTGGTCGAGACTGGCCGCGACAACACCGAGCAGCCGGCGATCTTCCTGCGCGTGCCCGAGTCGCAGGTTGGACACAAGCAGCCGATCCTGCGCCCGCACGAGTCGAAGAACCTCGACTACGAAGCGGAGATCGCGGTGATCATCGGCAAGCCCGGTCGTCGCATCAAGCAGGCCGATGCCTGGAGTCACGTCGCCGGCTACAGCTGCTACAACGAGGGCTCGGTGCGCGACTGGCAGCGCCATACCGTGCAATGGACCGCCGGCAAGAACTTCGCGCACACCGGCGCCTTCGGGCCATGGATGGTCACGGCCGACGAGATTCCGCCCAATACGCGCATGACGCTCTCCTGCCGCCTGAACGGCGAGCGCATGCAGCACGCGAGCACCGAGCAGATGATCTTCAAGATCCCGAAGATCATCGAGTATGTGTCCACCTGGACCACGCTCCTGCCCGGCGACGTGCTCGTCACCGGCACGCCCGGCGGCGTCGGCGCGCGGCGCAATCCGCCGGTCTGGATGAAGCCGGGCGACAAGGTCGAGATCGAGATCGACAAGGTCGGCATTTTGGAGAACAGCATCGCTGACGGCTGAGGAAATAAATGGGGTCAGATCAACATTTCCTGACCCTAGTGCGACAGAGCGGCCGGATGCGGAAATGTTGATCTGACCCCATTTATGGCGCCGGTCATCGACGTCCATACGCACATGCTCTCGAAGGAGTGGCTCGCGCTCCTCGAGAGCCACGGCGGGCCGCACTACACGCTGCGGGAAGTGCGCGGCGGGCTGCGCGCGATCCATCTCGACGGCGCGCCGTTCATGACGCCCGTGCCGAACATGTTCGACTGGGAGGCGCGCATCGCCAACATGGACAAGGCGCGCGTCGACATCGCCATCACTTCGCTCACTTGTCCCAACGTCTTTTGGGGCAGCGCCGAGGTCAGCGTTAAAGCAGCGCGTCTTATGAACGAAGACATGGCGCGCGCCCAAAAAAGCTGGCCCGATCGCATCCGCTGGTTCGCCTCGTTGCCATGGCAGCACGAAGCGCTCGCATTGCAGGAACTGAAAAGATGCTTTGACACCGGTGCGGTCGGCGTGATGGTGCTCGCCAACATCGGCGGCAAGACGCTCACCGACCCGGCGTTCGCCAGGATCTGGGCGGAGATCGACCGCCGCGCCCTGCCGGTGCTGGTGCATCCGAGCGCGCCGCCCGGAACGGCGGAGCTCGGCCTGCACGAGTTCCAGCTCACCGCGCCGATCGGTTTCACCTTCGACACGTCGCTTGCGATAGCGCGCTGCATCTATGACGGCTTTCTCGACCGCTACCCGAACCTGAAGCTGATTGCCTCGCACGGCGGCGGCGCGCTGCCCTACCTCGTCGGGCGGCTCGACATCTGCTGGCACAACATCCCGGCCGCGGCCGCGAAGACCAAACAGCCGCCGAGCGTCTACATGCGCCGGCTCTACGTGGACAGCGTGGTGTTCCAGCAGAGCGTGCTCAATCTGGCGGTCGAGGTGTGCGGCCCGGACAACGTGCTCTACGGCTCCGACTATCCACACACCATCGGCGACATGGTGGGTTGTCTGGCGCGGGTTGACGCGCTCCCGGGCGAGACGCGCGACAAGGTGAGAGGCGGCAACGCGCGGCGGATTTTCGGGCTGTGAAGAATCTCGCCGAGGCGGTCTACCGCCAGGTCAAGAGCGATATTTTCGAGTTTCGGCTGCTGCCCGGGACTCGCTTCTCCGAGAACGAGGTGGCGCAGCGCGCCAAGGTGTCGCGCACGCCGGTGCGCGAGGCGCTGTTTCGCCTCGAGCGCGAGGGCTATCTGCAAGTGCACCCGAAAAGCGGCTGGAGCGTCCGCGCGCTCGACTTCGAGCTGCTCGACAATCT
>DASREB010000285.1:0-21240 GCA_035652275.1 Burkholderiales bacterium | reverse complement strand
CGACGTCGTCAAGGTCGTCGACCTCTCCGAAGCCGAGCATATCGAGCGCGAGCTGATGCTGATCAAGGTGCGCGCCGGGCAGAAGGAGCGCGAGGACATGAAGCGCATGACGGACATCTTCCGCGGGCGCATCATCGACGTCTCCGACAACACCTACACCATCGAGCTTACCGGCGATGGGCGCAAGCTCGACGCCTTCATCCAGGCGCTCGACCATGGCACCATCATTGAGACCGTCAGAACCGGCACCAGCGGCATCGGCAGAGGCAACAGAATCCTGCGGGTCTAGTAAATGGGGACAGACCCCATTTTTCTCATCTAGGGAGCAATTCAATGAAGGTCTATTACGACAAGGACGCCGATCTTTCCCTGATCAAGGGCAAGAAGGTGACGATCATCGGCTACGGCTCGCAAGGCCACGCGCATGCGCAGAACCTGCAGGACTCGGGCATCAAGGTGACCGTCGGCCTGCGCAAGGGCGGCGCCTCGTGGGACAAGGCGAAGAAAGCGGATGTGAAGGTCGCGGAGATCGACGAGGCGATCAAGGGCGCCGACATCGTGATGATCCTGCTGCCCGACGAGCATCACGCCCAGATCTACCGCGAGCATGTCGAGCCCAACATCAAGAAGGGCGCCTCGCTCGCCTTTGCTCACGGCTTCAACATCCACTACGGCCTGATCCAGCCGCGCGACGATCTCGACGTCTGGATGGTCGCGCCCAAGGCGCCCGGGCACACGGTGCGCTCGACCTACGCCGCCGGCGGCGGCGTGCCGATGCTGATTGCGGTGCATCGCGACCGTTCGAAAAAAGCGCGCGACGTGGCCCTGTCCTACGCGGCGGCCATCGGCGGCGGCAAGGCCGGCGTGATCGAGACCACGTTCAAAGAGGAAACCGAGACCGACCTTTTCGGCGAGCAGACGGTGCTCTGCGGGGGCTGCGTCGAGCTGGTGAAAGCCGGCTTCGATACGCTGGTCGAGGCGGGCTACGCACCGGAGATGGCGTACTTCGAGTGCCTGCACGAGCTGAAACTCATCGTCGATCTCATGTACGAGGGCGGCATCGGCACGATGAACTACTCGATCTCGAACAACGCCGAGTACGGCGAGTACGTCACCGGGCCGAAGATCATCGACGCCGGCGTGCGCCAGCGCATGAAGGACGCTCTGCGTCGCATCCAGAACGGCGAGTACGCGAAGGAGTTCGTGCTCGAGAACCGCGCCGGCGCGCCCGGGCTCCTGAGCCAGCGGCGCATGACCGCCGAGCTGCCGATCGAGAAGGTCGGCGCGCGGCTGCGCGAAATGATGCCCTGGATCCGCAAGAATCGCCTGGTCGATACGAGCAAGAACTAGCGCGCATGCGGCCGCCGTATCCGCATCCGGTGATCGCCCGCGAGGGCTGGCTGTTCGTCGCCCTCGCGGTGGCGGTGGCGCTGGCGCTCGGGTTCTTCATTGGCTGGTGGTGGTCGTTGCCGGTCTGGCTCGTGGCGATCTTCATCCTGCAGTTTTTCCGCGACCCGCCGCGCGAGGTGCCCGACGATCCGCGCGCGGTGGTGTCGCCCGCCGACGGCCGCATCGTGGAGGTGAGCCGCGCGCGCGACCCGTGGCTCGAGCGCGACGCGCTCAAGGTGAGCGTGTTCATGAACGTGTTCAATGTGCATTCGAACCGCTCGCCGGTCGACGGCACGGTGAAGGAGCGCTGGTACTTTCCCGGGGCCTTCGTCAACGCCGCGCTCGACAAGGCATCCCTGGAGAACGAGCGCAACGCGCTCTGGCTGCGCACGCCCGAGGGGCGCGACGTCACCTGCGTGCAGGTGGCGGGGCTCATCGCCCGGCGCATCCTGTGCTATGTTGGCGCCGGCGCCGAGCTGAAGCGCGGCGAGCGCTTCGGCTTCATCCGCTTCGGCTCGCGCGTCGACCTTTACCTGCCGCTCGAGGCGCAGCCGAAGGCGGCGATCGGCGACAAGGTCTACGCGGCTGAGAGCGTGCTCGCATGGCTGACATCCCCGACTACGAACACGACGCGGACCTAGAGGACGCGAAGCCCATCGCCGCCGGCGCCCCGCTCGTCGGCCTGCGCCGCAAGGGCATCTACCTGCTGCCCAACCTCTTCACCACGGGCGTGCTGTTTTCCGGCTTCTTCGCCATCGTGCAGGCGATGAACGACCGCTTCGACACCGCCGCCATCGCCATCTTCGTCGCCATGGTGCTCGACGGCATGGACGGGCGCGTGGCGCGCTGGACCAATACCCAAAGCGAGTTCGGCGCGCAGTTCGATTCGATCGCCGATATGGTGGCGTTCGGCGCCGCCCCGGCGCTGGTGGCCTACACCTGGGCGCTGAAGGACATGGGCACGCTCGGCTGGATCGGCGCCTTTATCTACTGCGCGGGCGCCGGCATTCGCCTTGCGCGCTTCAACGCCAACATCTCGGTGGTCGACAAGCGCTACTTCCAAGGTCTGCCGAGCCCCTCCGGCGCAGCCGTGATGGCGGGCCTCGTCTGGATGCTGACCGATTTTGACTTCGACCCCGACCAGTCCGCCTGGCTCGGGGCACTCACCTGGGCGGTGGCGGTGTTCGCCGGCATCACCATGGTGTCGAACGTGCCCTTCTGGAGCTTCAAGGAAGTGAATTGGAAGAAGCGCGTGCCGCTCTGGGTGATCCTCGCCTGCGTGATCGGCCTTTCAATCATCGCCTCGCGTCCCTCGCTTGTCCTTTTTTTGCTTTTCTTCTGCTTCGCGCTCTCCGGCTACGTGATGTGGGCCATGGGTCATCGCGTGCGCCCCGTGCTGCCGGACGAATAACGCGCAGCACAATCGTCAAAGTTTTTTCAATTGCAACCGAGCCGCCGTGGCGCGCGCATGATGGCCGCATGGCACAGCACTCGCGCACCGAAACCTTCGCCCGCATCGGGCGCAGCTATCCGCGCATCCCGCTCAGCTCCGAGCACGAGGTCGCCGCGTCGCCGCTTACCCGGTATACGGGGCGCTACGCTGCCATCGCCGGCCTCGTGGCATTCCTCGGCGGGCTCGTGCTGATCGGCTGGTTCCTCGCGCGCTGGGTTCCGAGGTAGCCGCCCCCCTTAGCCGAGTTCCTGCCGCACCCACTGCGCGAAGCGGTGGCAGTCGAATTCCTGCGGTACGTAATAGCCGTGCTCGAACGGCCGCGCCTGCACGCCCTGCTGCTGCCACTCGCAATTGCGCGCGTCCTGCCTGTTGGTGATGTCCCACAGCGCCACGTAGTGCTGCAGATCCGCTTCGCTCAAGGGTAGGCGCTCGGGCTCGAACAGCCAGTCGTAGACGATGCGCACGCTCTGCGGGCCGGTGGGCATCATCAGGTGCGCATTGACGTAGTCCGGCTGCACATTGAGGAACAGGCTCGGCGGCAGCATCGCCGGGATATAGAGGGCTTTGCGCTCTTCTGGCCCGAGCGTCGCGATCGCCGGCAGGCGCGCCGTGCCGTCCAAGGTCAGCGTCTGGGCGCCGGCGGCGTACTCGCGCGTCGTTTCGCCGCCGCGCAGCCCCCACGCGCCCGCGTCCCGATAGGCAGTCACCACCCGGCAGAGCTCAGGATGAACGGGCGGGCAGTGAAAGCACTCGGAGAAATTCTCCGCCAGCAGTTTCCAGTTCGCCTGCACTTCGGCCACGATGCGCTTGCCGATCGCTAGGCGCTCGAAGCCCCAGCGCGCAAAGCGCTGCGGCAGTTCCCCCAACGACTCGGCGAGCGGCGCTGCTGCCTCGCCCGCCAGGTTGAGGAAGACGAAGCCGCCCCAGCTGTCCACTGCTACTTCGTGGAGCTGGAAGGCGCGCATGTCGAAGTCGGGCGTCTCCATCCGGCGCGGCGTTGCCACGAGCTGACCGGTGAGGTCGTACGTCCACGAGTGATAGGGGCAGACGATGCGCCGGCGCGCGAAGTTGCCCGCCTCTTCGGTGCAGAGCACCGAGCCGCGGTGGCGGCAGGTGTTGTGGAATGCGCGCAGCTCGCTGTTTTCCCCTCTGAGAACCACCAGCGACTGCGTGCCGATGCGCACCACTCGCCAGTCGCCGGGCGCGGCGAGCTCGGCGGTGCGCGCAACCGCGATCCACTTGCGGTACCAGAACGCCTCGAGCTCGCGCGCGTAATGCGCCGGGTCGTAGTACCAGCCGGCCGGCAGGCCGGGCTCGAGGCGCTCGAGGGCTTTCCTTTCCATGGCGAAATGCTATAGTGCCCGCATGCAACAGGTGAACGGCCTCATCTCCTCGCTCGCGCTCCTCGCGCTGGGCGGCCTGCTGCTGCGCCCCGCGCGCTAAACACTCCTGCCTACAATCCGTGCTGTGACCGCCCCTCAGGGGCAAGGACTCATGCCATGAGCAAAGAGCGCTTGATCATCTTCGACACCACCATGCGCGACGGGGAGCAAAGCCCCGGCGCCTCGATGACGCGCGACGAGAAGCTGCGCATCGCACGCTCGCTCGAGCGCATGCGGGTGGACGTGATCGAGGCCGGTTTCCCCGCGTCCTCCAACGGCGACTTCGAGGCGGTGCGCGCCATCGCCAACACCGTGCGCGATTCCGTGGTGTGCGGCCTGTGCCGGGCGAACGATCGCGACATCCAGCGCGGCATCGAGGCGCTGCAAGGTGCGAAAGGCCCGTGGCGCATCCACACCTTCATCGCCACGAGCGCGCTGCACATGGAGAAGAAGCTGCGCATGACGCCGGAGCAGGTGTACGAGCAGGCGAAGCTCTCGGTGCGTTTCGCGCGCAAGGCCTGCCCCGACGTGGAGTTCTCGCCGGAGGACGGCAGCCGCTCGGAGGTCGACTTCCTCTGTCGGGTGCTGGAGGCGGTAATCAAGGAAGGCGCGACGACCATCAACATTCCCGACACCGTGGGGTATGCGGTGCCGCAGCAGTTCGGCGAGTTCATCCGCAAGCTGCGCGAACGCATTCCGAACTCCGACAAGGCGGTGTGGTCGGTGCATTGCCACAACGATCTCGGCCTCGCGGTCGCCAATTCGCTCGCCGCCGTGCAGCTCGGCGGCGCGCGGCAGATCGAATGCACGATCAACGGCCTGGGCGAGCGCGCCGGCAACACCTCGCTCGAAGAGGTCGTCATGGCGGTGCGCACGCGCGCCGATTTTTTCGATCTCCAGGTCGGCATCGACACGACGCAGATCGTGCCGACCTCGCGCCTCGTGTCGCAGGTCACCGGCTTCGTCGTGCAGCCGAACAAGGCGGTGGTCGGCGCGAATGCCTTTGCGCACGCTTCCGGCATCCACCAGGACGGCGTGCTGAAAGCTCGCCAGACCTACGAGATCATGCGCGCCGAGGACGTCGGCTGGAGCACGAACAAGATCGTGCTCGGCAAGCTCTCGGGCCGAAACGCTTTCCGCCAGCGGCTGAAAGAGCTCGGCATCGAGCTCGACGGCGAAGATGCGTACAACAAGGCGTTCCAGCGCTTCAAGGACCTCGCGGACAAGAAGGCCGAAATCTTCGACGAGGATCTGCAGGCGCTCGTCACGCAGGAGGCGGGCCGCACCAGCGAGGAGCACTGGCGCCTCGTCACCATGAGCCAGGCGAGCGGCATGGGCGAGCGGCCGCGCGCCACCGTGGTGCTGAAGACCAATGGAGCCGAAGAGCGCGCCGAATCGCAGGGCGACGGCCCGGTGGATGCGATCTTCAAGGCGATCGAGACGATCGCGAAAAGCGGTGCCGAGCTGCTGTTGTTCTCGGTCAACGCGGTCACCACGGGCACCGAGTCGCAGGGCGAGGTGACGGTGCGGCTTGCGAAAGGCGGGCGCGTGGTGAACGGCGTCGGCGCCGATACCGACATCGTCGTGGCTTCGGCCAAGGCCTACGTCGCTGCGCTGAACAAGCTCGAGAGCAAGGTCGAGCGCCTGAACCCGCAGCACCAGCTGTGAAGCTCGCGCTCGCCGCGTTGCTCGCATTTGCGCTGCCGGCGCAGGCGCAGATGTACAAGTGCGTCGACGAGCACGGCAAGACCCGCTACAGCGACCAGCCGGCGGCGGGTTGCAAGGAGGTCGATATCCGGCCGAGCCCGCCGCTGTCGGGCGCGGTGCAGAGCCGCGAGGAGAACTTGGCGGTCCAGGATGCCGAGCTCAAGCGCCGGCTCGCCGAGCGCGACGCGGCGGCGGCCGAGCAAGCCGCCGAGCGCGAGGCGCTCGAGCGGCGCTGCGCGGCGTTGCGGCGCGAGCAGAACGTTTTGACGAGCGGTGTGCGCATTACGAACGTGAATGCGGCGGGCGATCTGGTGTATATGGATGACGCCACCCGCGAACGCCGTCTTGCCGCGCTCGCGGGCGAATTACGGAGTTGTCCATGAGATCGCTCATCGCCGCCTTGCTGCTCGCCCTTGCGCTGCCCGCGTACGCCCAGATGTACAAGTGCGTCGACGCGCGCGGCAAGATCCAGTACAGCGACAAGCCGCTCGCCGGCTGCCGCGCCGAGAAGGCGCTCGAAGCGCCGCGCAGCGCGGCGGCCGCGCCGGCGCCGAAGCTCGCCGCCCGAGTGGCCGCCCGGGGCAGGGATGCGCCGAAGGCGGCGAACCCGGAGGCCGTCGCCCCGTCGCAGCTCGCGGCGCGCTGCAAGACGCTGCGCGAGGAGCACGACTGGCTGAACAGCGCGGACGGCAAGAAAGTCGACTTCCATACCGAGCGCGTCGCCCAGGTGGAGCAGGCGCTCGGCGCGTGCCGTTAGCGCGGCGCAGCTGGCTGTTCGTCCCCGGAGCCGACGCGGCGGCGCACCGCGCGGCGGCGCGCTCAGGCGCCGATGTGATCGTTCTCGAGCTCGAAGATTTCACGCCGCCCGCGCTGCGCGCCAAGGCCCGCGCACTGTCCGCCCAGGCATTCGCGTTGTGGCGAAAAAGCGGCGCGGTCGCGGCCGTGCGCATCAACCCGCTGGAGGCGCAGGGGCTCGAGGATCTGGCCGGCATTGAGCGCCCCGATGTGCTGATGATGTCGAAAGTGGCGACGCCCGCGCAGGTGGAGCGGCTGGCCGCGGCAGCGCCGCCAGGGGTCGAGCTCGTGCCGAATATCGAATCGGCGGCGGGGCTCGTGCGCACTGCCGAAATCGCCCGCGCCAGCCGGCGCGTCTCTGCGCTCCTCGTGGCGAGCGAGGACATGGTCGCGGATCTCGGCACCGCGCGCAGCCGCGAGGGCCACGAGCTCGCCTATGTGCGTGCGCGCTTCCTGGTCGAATGCCGCGCGGCCGGCGTCGAGGCGATCGACTGTCCGTACACCTTCAGCGACGTGAAAGGCGCGGTGGCCGATGCGCGCTACGCGAAGCGGCTCGGCTACCGCATGAAAAGCCTGGTGGATCCCTCGCACGCCAGGGCGATCAATGCCGTATTTACGCCGAGCGCGCGAGAGCTCGCGCATGCGCGCAAAGTGGTCGCGGCGTTCGAGCGTGCCCGCGCCGCCGGCAAGGAGCGCGCGAAGGTCGACGGCGCGCTGATCGAAGTGCCGATCTACGCCGCGGCTAAGCGGCTCCTCGCGCAAGCCGTGCATAGCTGACTGCCGCGGCGAAAAACGCGAGGCTGAGAGCAATTTCGACGATCGCCAGCTCGCGGCCCATGCCGCTTTCCGCCCAGGCGCGCGTCGCCCCTTCGGCGAAATAGGCGAGCACCAGCATGCTCGACCACTGGTACGTATAGCGCCGGCCCGCCAGGATGCCGCCGAGCGGCACCGTGAGCGGCAGCGCCTTCAGTGCGAGCAGCGAGCCGCCGGGCCGCAGCGGCGCGAGCCACAGTTCCCAGGCGAGCGACAGCGCGATCAGCGCGATCAGCGCCGCGCTCGCCGCCGCGCGCAGCTTAGCCACCCCAGAGCTTCCACCACGGACGACGCGATTTCACCTTCACGCGCACGTTGAGCTTCGCCGTGCCGCCGAGCTTCGCCTGCAGCTCGTCGATCGCCTGCTGCACGGCCGCGGTGTTTGCGCCGCGGAAGCGGATCAGCTCGCCGCAGCCGTCACAGGCGACGGCGCTGCCGTCGGTCATCTCGGCGAGCGGGAGCTCGCGCTTGCGGCCGCACTTCGGGCAGGCAATCTGCACGTTCACGCGAAGCGCAGCGCGTAGATCGGCGGCAGGTGCGCGGAAATCGAGCGCCAGCTCTCGCCCTGGTCCTCCGATACCCAGAGCCCGCCGGTGGTGGAGCCCATTGCGAGGCGCTCGCCGCTAGCGTCGAGCGCGAGGCCGTGCCGATAGACGAGATCGTAGGCGTGCTCCTGCGGCAGGCCGCGGCGCAGCACGGAGAACGATCTGCCGCCGTCGCGCGTGCGGGCCACCACCAGCCTGCCGTCGAGCGGCACGCGCCGCTCGTCCTTGTCCGCCGGCACGAACCACGCGGTGTCCGCATCCTGCGGATGCACCGCGACAGCGAAGCCGAACTTCGACGGCGCGATCGCCGTGATCTCCTGCCAGCTTGCCGCGCCGTCGCGAGTGACGAACACGCCGTTATGGTGCTGGGCGTAGAGCACCTCGGGCCGCGAGGGCGCCTGCACCATGCGGTGCACGTCCTGGATGTTCTGCTCGTCCTTGCGCTCGGGCGGAAAGTATTCGGCATGCATGCCGCTCGCGGCGAGCTGCCAGCGCTCGCCGCCGTCCGCGCTTTGCCAGACGCCGCCGCAGGAGATGGCAATGGTCAACCTGCGCGCGTCGCGCGGATCAATGCAGATCGAATGGATGCCGGGATGGTCGTAGCCGCCGCCGAACCATTCGGTGCGCTCCTTGCGCTCCCACAGGCTGCGCACCAGCGACCAGCTCTCGCCGCGATCGCGCGAGCGGAAAAGCCCGCCTGGGATGGTCCCGGCCCAGAGCGTGTCGCCGGCGGCTTCGAGCGTCCAGATCTGCGCGAGCTTCCACGGCGTCTTGTCGTCGATGCCCTCGGGCTTCGGCGGGTAGGCGGGTGCTGCGACTTCGATCCAGGTTTCGCCGCCGTTGTCCGAGCGGCGCAGCTTCACCCCGAAATGACCGAGGTTGAGCGCGGCGTAGATCGAGCCGCCATGCGCGAGCACCGCGGTGACCGGATCGCCGAGAAAATGCGGCTTTGAGAGCGTCCAGCGCGCGGGGTCGATGATGAAGAGGCCCTTTCTCGTCGCGACATGGAGCTGCATGGTCATCCTCCCGTCAGTGCCTGCAGTACGTGGATCGCCGCGCTCGGCGGCACGGCGTCGTCGAGCCGCGCGCGGCGGCCGTCGACGAATACGAACACATGCTTGCGCAGCTCGCCCTGCTCATCGAGCACATAGTCGCGCACCTGCGGCTGCGCGCGGAACACCGCCTGCAGCGCCGCGCCGACCGTGGCGCCGCTCACCTCGCTCTCGGCGCAGCGCACGTGGCGCTGCAGATGGGAGGTGAAGACGACGCGCGGCATGGCGAGCCGGTATCATAAAAGGATTGATGAGGAAGCACTTGCGCGCCGCGTGGGAGTTCATCGTGGCCCTCGTGACGCGCTTTCGCGAAGAGCGCGTCACCCAGACGGCGGGAAGCCTCACCTACACGACGCTGCTCTCGCTGGTGCCGCTCTTCACCGTGGCGCTCGCCATATCGACCGCGTTTCCGGCGTTCGACGAATGGATCAGCTCGCTGCAGCTTTTCATCCTCGAGAACGTGCTGCCCGACACGCCCGCGGTCAACACGCTGATCGAGCAGATCAACTCCTTCACCGAGAACGCGGCCCGGCTGACGGCGATCGGCATCGCCGGCTTCGTCGTCACATCGGTCATGCTGATGCTCACTGTCGACAACGCGCTGAACCGCATTTTCCGCGTGCAACGGCGCCGCTCGGTCGTACAGAACGTCTTCATCTACTGGGGCGTGATCACGCTCGGGCCGCTCTTCATCGGCGGCAGCCTCTCGAGCACCTACTTCGCGCTGCGCCAGGCGGCCGGCGCCTCGGCGTTCAGCTTCCTCGCCGATGCGCTGGTCGGTGTGGTGCCGTTCGTGCTCACCTGCGGCGCGCTGATGCTGCTCTACGCCGTGGTGCCGGCGCGCCGCGTCGAATGGCGGCACGCCGTGCTCGGCGGTCTCCTCGCCGGCATCGGCTTCGAAATCGCCAAGCGCGGCTTCGCCATCTATCTCAGTCGCGTGCCGACCTATACGCTGATTTACGGCGCCTTCGCCACCATCCCGATCTTCCTCATCTGGCTCTACCTCTCGTGGGTGGTGGTGCTCACCGGCGCTGTGGTCACCGCGATGCTGCCGGTGTTCGGCCGCAAGCCCGAGCGCCATCGCGCGCGGGGCGAGGAGCTCGCGGATGCGCTCGGGGTGCTGGGCGCGCTCGCCCGCGCGCACGAGCGCGGCGACGTCCTCACGCTCAACGGCCTCGCGCGTGCGCAGCGCCTGGCGCCCGATCGCTGTGAAGAGATCCTGGTACGAGCCGCCACCCGCGGCTGGGTGGCGCGCACCGAGCGCGACGGCTGGATCCTCGCGCGCGACGCCGCCCAGATCCAGGTGTCCGACGTCTATCGTGCCTTCGTCTACGATGCCGACGCGGTCGGCCTGCCCAGCGACCATCTTGGTTTATCGTTGCGCGACTTCGTGCAGCGGGATCGCAATGAGGAGAAGCATGCAGAAGCGCCACTTCTGTCGCCCACGGACGTATGAGCTCCATTCCTAGGCGCGAGCGCCTGATCGTGGCCCTCGATTTGCCGAGCGCGGCCGAGGCACGTGCGCTGGTCGAGCGGCTTGGGCCGGCGGCGTGCTTCTACAAGGTGGGACTGGAGCTCTTCGTCTCCGCCGGCTACTTCGAGCTCGTCGACTGGCTGGTGAAGCGCGGCAACAAGGTGTTCGCGGATCTCAAGATGTACGACATCCCCGAGACCGTCGGCCGCGCCGTGGCGAACCTGCGCGGGCGCGGCATCACTTTCGTGACGGTGCACGGCAACCAGGGAATCATGCAGGCGGCGGCGAAAGAGAAGGGCGAGCTCAAGGTGCTCGCCGTGACGGTGCTGACCAGCCTCGACCAGGGCGACCTCGACGACCTCGGCTTTTCCTGCGACATCGAGCGGCTGGTGCTGTCCCGCGCGCGCCGCGCGATGGAGGCGGGCTGTGATGGCGTCATCTCTTCGGGGCTCGAGGCCGAGCGGCTGAAGAGCGAGTTCCGCGACCGGCTGCTCGTCGTGACCCCCGGCATTCGCCCGGTCGAGAACAGGCCGGTCGACGACCAGAAGCGCACGGTGGATGTGGCGCAGGCCTTTGCCAACGGCGCGGACTACATCGTCGTCGGCCGCCCGGTCCGCCAGGCGGCGGATCCGCGCTCGGCGGCCGAAGCAATCCAGAAGACGATTGCCTCTATTTTCGCGGCCTAGCCAGCAGCTCCTGCAGCAGCCGCTCGAGGTGCGAGGGGATCGGCAGCTGCACGCCGTGAAACAGCACCTCGCCATCGCGCGTCACGCGGATGGTGGGGAAGTTCTCGACGTCGGCGAGATCGCCGAGCTCATCGGCCCGGTCCTCGATGTCGAGCCAGCGGAATTCGACGCCCGGGAACTTCTCGCGCAGCGCAAGAAAGCCGGGACGGTATTCGACGCACGTATCGCACCACTCGGCGCACAAACAGGAAACCACCACAGAGGACACCACCACAGGAACAACTCCAGCCATGGCTGATTTTATGCACGCGCTCGTCGGCATGGCCGGGCTCGTCGCGCTCGCCTGGCTCGCGAGCGAGGCACGGCGCGCGGTGCCGTGGCGCGCAGTGGCGGCAGGCATCGTGCTCGAGCTGGTGCTGGCCGTCATTTTTCTGAAGGTGAGCGCAGTGAAACGCGCCTTCATGGCGTTGAACGACGCGCTCGGCGTGCTCGAGCAGGCGACGCAGGCGGGCACGAGCCTCGTCTTCGGTTATCTCGGCGGCGCTCCGACGCCGTTCGCCGTCACCGCGCCGCAGGCGACATTCGTGCTCGCGTTTCGCGCGCTGCCGCTCGTGCTGGTGATCAGCGCGCTCTCGGCGCTGCTCTTCTATTGGCGCGTGCTGCCGGCGGTGGTGCGCGCAATCTCCTGGCTGCTACGGCGCACGATGGGCGTCGGCGGCGTGGTGGGACTCGCGACGGCCGCGAACGTGTTCGTCGGCATGGTGGAGGCGCCGCTTTTCGTACGGCCGTATCTCGCGCGCGTCTCGCGCGGCGAGCTCTTCGCGCTGATGGTGCCGGGCATGGCGTCGATTGCCGGCACGGTGCTCTTTCTCTACGCCGCGATCCTCCGACCAGTGCTGCCGGATGCGGTGGCGCATCTCCTGATCGCCTCCGTGCTGTCG
Organism: Burkholderiales bacterium; assembly: GCA_035652275.1. Taxonomy (GTDB): domain Bacteria; phylum Pseudomonadota; class Gammaproteobacteria; order Burkholderiales; family SG8-39; genus SCGC-AG-212-J23. The sequence continues at coordinate 9,003 of DASREB010000285.1, read as the reverse complement.
GCGCCGGCGGCGCTCGCGATGTCATTTGTCATGGTACCGCCGCGCGGTGAGCCGGCCGGCGGCGAGCTCGAGCTGCGCTCGGAAGCGACGGGCAGCATGGATGCGATCACGCGCGGCACGCTGGAGGGCGCGCAGCTCTTGATCAACATCGTCGCCATGCTGATCGTGTTCGTCGCGCTGGTGGCGCTCGTCAACCTGATGATCGCGCCGTACAGCCTGCAGGGCGTGCTCGGCGTGGCGCTGGCGCCGCTCGCGTGGCTCTGCGGCGTGCCATGGAGCGAAGCGCAGGCGGCCGGCGCGCTCCTCGGGACCAAGACCGTGCTGAACGAGCTGGTCGCTTATATCGATCTGTCCAAGGGCGAGCTAGCCGAACGTACCCGTGTCCTCATGACATACGCACTATGCGGCTTCGCGAATTTCGGCAGCCTCGGCATCATGATCGGCGGCCTTGGCACCATGTGCCCCGAGCGCCGCGCCGAGGTCGTGGCGCTCGGCTTCAAGTCGATCGTTGCGGGGACGCTCGCCACTTGTTTCACTGCGGCTAGTGTCGCTTTGATTCTGTAGCGGTTAATCTCCGTGTAACGCACCTGTAGTTACCCCACTACACGAGGTTCACGCTTTTGAGGATATCGAGGTGGGGGGTGCGGTCCTAGCATCGTTTTGGATGAGACCCGAGGTGATGGAGCAGCTGCGCGAAGCGCACGACATTTATTCGCTCACTCGAGGCGTGCTCGAGCTTTGCGAGCCCTACGGCCCGGTGCACAGCTTCAAGCTGGTGCATAACCGCGGCGCGGCGCGCGTGGTGTGCTTCGTCGAGCTCGAGTCGCCGAAAGCGCAGCCGGCGCTGGTGCGCGCGCTCGGCGCCAAGCTGATCAATGGGTCGGCCTGCCTCGACATCCCGGTGGGCGAAGAATTCGGCGGGGCGCACAGGATCGCCTCGCGGCCGATGCACGAGCTGCGGCGCGAGACCGCCGCACAGGTCAGCAACTAGCGCAAGTTTCCCCCCCTTGCATACGCACCTCCCTCCCTTCGTGCGTATGTAGGCATCAGACCCCGGCTCCCCTACCGGGGTCTTTTTTTTTAATGCGCGTACTTTTCGTGACTCCGGAGTGCGCACCGCTCACGAAGACGGGCGGGCTCGGTGACGTCGCCGCGGCGCTGCCGGCGGCGTTGCGTGCGCAAGGCAACGACGTGCGCGTGCTCCTGCCGCGTTACCGCGAGATCGACGCCAGCGGCGCCGAGGAGCGCGCGCGCATGCGCCTGCTCGGCATGGAGGCGCGTCTGCTCGAGAAGAGCGATTGCCTGCTGGTCGAGCAGCCGGAGCTCTACGACCGCGACGGCGGCCCTTACCAGGACGCCGCCGGCGCCGACTGGGCGGACAACGCGCTTCGCTTCGGCGTGCTGTCGCGCGCCGCCGCGCTTCTCGCCTCGAGCGCTTCGCCGCTCGCCTGGCGCCCGGAGATCCTGCATTGCAACGACTGGCCCACGGCGCTCGCGCCGGTCTATCTGCATTTCGAGCCGCTGCGCGCCGGCGCCGTCATGACGGTGCACAACCTTGCCTACCAGGGCCTGTTCGACGCAGCGCTGCTCGAGCGGCTGGAACTTCCGCCCGCGACATTTGCGATCGAAGGTCTGGAGTTTTATGGGCGGCTCTCGTTCCTGAAAGGCGGGCTGGTCTATTCCGACGCGATCAGCACCGTGAGCCCGACCTATGCGCGCCAGATCCAGACCGAGGAGTTCGGCTGCGGCCTCGAAGGCGTGCTGCGCGAGCGCCGCGGCGTGTTGCGCGGGATCCTCAACGGCATCGACGGCGAGCTGTGGAATCCGATGACCGACGCGCATCTCGCCGAGCGCTATTCCTGGACCAGCCTCGAGCGCAAAGCGCCGAACAAGGCGGCGCTGCAGCGGCGCCTGAACCTGGTGGAGGAGCCCGCGACGCCGCTGCTCGGCGTCGTCAGCCGCTTCGCGCACCAGAAGGGCATCGATCTCCTGGCGGGGGCGGTAGACGAGCTGGTTCAGCTCGGCGCGCAGCTCTGCGTGCTGGGGCGCGGTGAGCGCGACTACGAAGCGGCGCTGGCGGCGGCCGCCGCGCGCCATCCGGGCCGCGTCGCCTGCGCCGTCGGTTTCAATGAGGAGCTCGCGCATCTTATCGAGGCGGGGGCCGACATGTTCCTCATGCCTTCGCGCTACGAGCCCTGCGGCTTAAATCAGATGTACAGCCAGCGCTACGGCACGCCGCCGGTGGCGCGCGCCACCGGCGGCCTCGTCGATACGATCGCCGACGGCGAAACCGGATTTCTGTTCGAGCCGGCGGAGAGCGCCGCGCTGGTCGCGGCGGTGAAGCGCGCGCTGGGCGTCTATACCGACACTCGGCGCTGGCGCGAGCTGCAGCGGCGCGCCATGACGCGCGACTTCAGCTGGGCTGCACCCGCTCGTCAGTATGCCGATCTCTACGCGCGCCACGCCACGCAGCCGGCGCTTTGAGCGCCTCTTCGGTCTCGGGGATGCGCGTGCGCGCCAGCATCGCCGCTTCGTACTCGCCGTGGATCGGCCAGCGGCTGTTCCACAGGTTGAAGCGCGGGCGTGTGCCCATCGCGTCCTGCTGCGCGGCGGCGAGCGCGGAGAGCGTGCCGACGTCGCGCCAGTAGCAGCGCTCCTCGAACTCCTGCACGCCCGGCACGCGGTTCTCGCCGAAGTCGTAAGCGTAGATGCGCTCGCTCCTGCACGCGCGCGGCAGCACGTCGCGGCCGAAGTCGACCTCGCCGCGCTCGCGCGCCTCGAGTAACTCGCGCTCGAGCACCGCGGGCTCGAAGAGATAGTTGCCCATCGAGGCGTACGCATGCCGCGGATCGCCCGGGATGGCGCTCGGCTGCTTCGGTTTTTCGCGGAAGTCGATCACGCGGCCGTCGGCGGCGGTCTTCAGCACACCAAAGCTGCGCGCCGCTTCCAGCGGCACGGCGAGCGCCGATACCGTGATAGCCGCGTTGCGCGTGCGGTGAAAGTCGATCATCTGCCGAATGTCCATGCGATAGACATGGTCGGCGGCGAACACCGCGACGATGTCGGGCGCATGCGCCTGCACGATGTCCAGATATTGGTACACGGCGTCGGCGGTGCCCTTGAACCGGGCTTCGAGCGTATTGGCGCGCGGCAACAGCACCTTGATCAGTCCCTCGGTCTGGTCGAACCAAGGCGCCCATGCCGTCTGGATGTGCTTCATCAGCGACTCGGGCTTGTACTGCGCCAGTACATAGATCGTCGAAATCCCGGAATTCACCAGGTTCGACAGGACGAAATCACAAATGCGATAGCCGTTCGCGAAAGGAAGCGCCGGCTTCGCGTGGTCTGCGGTCAGCGGATAGAGCCTTGTACCTTCACCACCGGCGAGGACGAGCGCGACGATTTTCATTATTGACGCACCTTTATGTTGATTCTTAGGAGCCACATGGCGATGGATCATATGGACCGGTAGCAGTCCATACTATCGATCGTACGGCGTTCCGGCTGTAATAGCGACCGCACCTCGCGTAGTCGCCTTGCGACAGGCAATTCAAGTGCCGGCGATAGTGTCCGTTCACCGCGCGCCCTACACTGCGAACGCCCTCGGGGTTCGCCGTGACCTTGCCCCAACGCTCACTCACCACCACTTGCGCCGTCGTCGGCGCGGCGACGCTGCTCACGCTCTGCTCGGACGAAGCGCAGGCGCCGCTTGCACCGCAACCCTTCGAGGCCTGCGTGCCGGCCGAGTACTTCGCGCCGGCGGACCCGGCGCAAGCCTTGCTCGCAAAGTACCTTTCGCGCCGCTTTTTCATCGCCGGCGAGGCTGCGGCGCGCGTCGTGGACGCAGCTTACCGCGCTTCGCGCGACGTCGGCCTCGATCCTTATCTGGTCCTCGCCGTGATCGCGATCGAGTCGGGCTTCAACCCGATCGCGCAAAGTGTGATGGGCGCCAAGGGCTTGATGCAGATCATCCCGAAGTATCACGCGCGGCTGGTCCTCGCCCACGGCGGCGAAGCGGCCCTCTGGGACCCTGAGGCGAACATCGCCTTGGGCGCGCGCATCCTGCAACAGTACGTCTATCGCACCGGCTCCCTGGAAGCCGGGCTTCAGTTCTATAACGGCGCCTTCTCCGACGCCGGCGCGCAGTACGCGAGCCGTGTCATGGCTGAGCGTGAGCGCTTGCTAGAAGCAGTACAGGGCAGTTGACATGGTACGCGCGCTCCTGCTGTGCATTGCGCTTGTCCTGCCCGCGGTGGCGCAGCCGGCGGTCACCGCCGGCGACCTGGCGGAAATTCGCGCCGTGATCAGCCGGCAGATCGACGCGTTGCGCCGCGACGACGCCGAAAGTGCATTCGCGCTGGTGTCGCCGGCCGTGCAGCAGACTTATGGCACACCGGAGCGCTTCCTCGACGTAATACGTACCTCCTACCCGCCGGTGTACCGGCCAGCCGCGGTAACCTTCCTCGAGCCGGTGGTGTTCGGCGCCGACGCGGTACAGCCGGTGCAGCTCACCGACCGCGCTGGCGGTCACTGGCTCGCCTACTACGCCATGCAGCGGCAGAAGGACGGCAGCTGGCGTGCCGCCGGTTGCCATCTGGTGCAGCGGGCGCTCACCATTCCGACGTAAGCTCACGCCTCCGGTGGAGGCGCCCGCACGATCCGTTGTCACCCAGAGCACCGTCTGGCGCGGCCGCGCGCACCCGCTCGGCGCAACCTGGGACGGCGCCGGCGTCAACTTCGCGCTGTTCTCGAAGAACGCGACGCGCGTCGAGCTGTGCCTGTTCGATCCGCGCGGCCGGCGCGAGCTCGAGCGGGTCGAGCTGCACGAGCGCACCGATTTCGTCTGGCATTGCTATCTTCCGGACGCGCGTCCCGGGCAGCTCTACGCCTATCGCGTCGACGGCCCCACCGACGGCGGCCATCGCTTCGATGCCTCGAAGCTGCTGCTCGATCCGTACGCCAAGCTGATCGTCGGCAAGATTGGCGCGGGCCTCGGCCGCTGCCAGGTGGTCGACACCGCCTTTAGCTGGGGCGACGACCGCCCGCCGCGCACGCCCTGGCACGACACGGTCATCTACGAGCTGCACGTCAAGGGTTTCACGCAGCGCCATCCCGAGGTCCCCGAGCAGCTGCGCGGCACGTACGCCGGGCTCGCCACGCTGCCGGTGATCGAGTATTTCAAGGGCCTGGGCGTCACGGCCATCGAGCTCTTGCCGGTGCACGCTTTCGTCGACGAGCGGCGGCTCCTACAGCACGGCCTGCGCAACTACTGGGGCTACAACTCGATCGGCTTCTTCGCGCCCGAGTGCCGTTACCTCGCGAGCGGCACGCTCGGCGAGTTCAAGACGATGGTGAAAACGCTCCACGCCGCCGGGCTCGAGGTCATCCTCGACGTTGTCTACAACCACACCGGGGAAGGCGACCACACCGGGCCCGCGCTTTCTTTCCGCGGCCTGGACAACTCGATTTATTACCGCCTCGACCCTGCGAACCCGCGGCGCTATCTCAACTTCACCGGCACCGGCAACAGCTTCAACACGAGCCACCGCGTGGTGCTGCAGCTCGTCATGGACAGCCTGCGCTACTGGGTGCAGGAGATGCACGTCGACGGATTTCGGTTCGACCTCGCGCCGACCCTCGCGCGCAACAGCGCCCAGAACTTCGACCGCAACGGCGCCTTCCTCTCCGCCATCCGCCAGGACCCGGTGCTCGCGCAGGTGAAGCTGATCGCCGAGCCCTGGGACCTCGGCGAGGGCGGCTATCAGCTCGGCAACTTCCCGCCGGGCTGGGTGGAGTGGAACGACAAGTACCGCGACGCGGTGCGCTCCTTCTGGCGCGGCGATGCCGGCACCGTCGGCGAGCTCGCCTCGCGGCTCACGGGCTCGAGCGACATCTTCCAGCGCGCGGGCCGAAGCCCGAGGTCGAGCCTGAACGTCATCACCACCCATGACGGCTTCACGCTGCAGGACCTCGTGAGCTACGAGCGCAAGCACAACGAAGCCAACCTCGAAGCGAACCGCGACGGCGGCGACAACAACCGCAGCGCGAACTACGGCGTCGAGGGACCGACCGAGGACGCCGCGATTGTCGCGTTGCGCGCCCGCCAGAAACGCAATCTGCTCGCGACGCTCATGTTCTCGCAGGGTCCGCCGATGCTCACCGCCGGCGACGAGATCGGGCGCACGCAACAGGGCAACAACAACGCCTACTGCCAGGACAACGAGCTCTCCTGGCTCGATTGGGAGCGCGCCGACGCGAAGCTGCTCGAATTCGTGCGCACGCTCATCGCCATGCGCAAGCGCCATCCGGCATTCCGCCGCCGCACCTATCCCAAGGCCGAGGACGTCATCTGGCTCACCCCGGCCGGCGCCCCGATGACGCAAAGACAGTGGGAAGAGTCAGCCACGCAGGCGCTCGGCATGCTGCTCCTCGGCCGGCGGCTCGCCGAGCGCGACGAGCGCGGCGCGCCGATCGAGGACGACGACCTGCTGCTGCTCGTGAACGCCGGCGAGGAACCACAGGAGTTCACGCTGCCCGCCGGCGGCTGGCATCTCCTCCTCGACACCGCCGCGCCCGGCGGCGGCGTCGCCGATCCCTATCCGCTCGCCGCTCGCGCCCTCGCGCTGCTCGCTAAAAAGCCTTAATCGGCTGCTTGTTGTTAGGTGGGGTAGTGCTCACCCCGGCATGGTTTCAAAGGCAGCTGGCCGGCGTGATCGAGATGCCCCTTCCCCGGAACGAAATTCACCTCCAAACGAATTCCGTCGGGATCTTCGAACAGAACGGAGTAGTAACCGCCGGAGCCCAGGGTCCGTCCTCTGGTGGGTGCACTACCTTCACCCCATGTTCGAGCAGAAATGCATGTAGGTCGTCGATGTCCTGCCTTGACCGAGCGCGAAAACAGATGTGATGAAGACCGATACGGCGCTGATCGAATCCATACCTGCGATTCTCTTCCGACGCGCGAGTGATAGCGACGGCTGTTCTTCCTCCGATCATATAGAGACCGTTAGGCGCCTTCGCCACTACTTCCATACCCATAAAGCCCAAGACCTTTTCATAAAAGGGCATGGCCCGTTGCAAATCGTTAACCGTTAACTGCAGGTGGGCAACGCCATTGATTTCCATGCTTCGAACCTTCGTTCAAGCCTTAACGTCTCGATTTGGGCGCGCTGTCTGAGGCGCACGCCGAATGAAAAGCGTCGCTCAAGAATCGACAGTTAGGCAGCATCGGGCAGATGCGGCCCAACGACCCCAAGCTCAGCGACCGCAGAGCACGGTGCGGCACCTGTAGGTGGGCTGAAAGGTGGCGACGTGCGGTCCTCATTCATAGCACACCGACCGCCCGCGAGATCAGAAGGACCATGATCGTGAGCGAGATCACAATCTGCGTCATCGTGAGGAGTTTTGCCCAATGAGTCAGGAGCGGCACATCCGTCGGGCCAAACGTCGAGCTCGTGGTGAAGGCGATGAAAAGATAGTCCACAAACCCGGGGCGCCATCTATCAACCCCAAAGGTCTTGCGCTCCGTTTTTTCGATTTGCATCTGCGGAAAAACGAAGCTGCGGCTTCCGAACTCATTTTCGGTTTCACGTTCCCTCGGACCACCACCGTCCAATCGCCAATACCAGAGCGCGAACACCAGAACGTTCGTCAGCCACAACGCTCCGCCCGAGCGCAAAAGCGCAAGCGGCTCCCTCCCTCCGGGGATAGTGGTGACGAGCAGAACCACCGATGCGATGAGGCCGAACGTGATGATTGCGCCGATCACAATACCGAGAACATGGTTGAGCGAGTGGCGTCCCGTCCGGTGCGCAAACACGGTCGGGACCAGCAGCACCACGACCAGAACCGGCAGCAGCCAGGTAGGTCCGACGATCAACTCTTTCGGCAACGCCATGTAAATGCCAGCAACCGCAAGGAGCGCGAGGAGCACCTGCCAGCGTGGCTCCGGTTGATCGATCTGACTCATCGTCATAGTAGCCGGATGTTATGTAGATCGCCTAACGTCCGCGGTTTGCCGCGCCGTAGGCGCAGCGTAGCGAGCTGAAGGCGTCGGTCAACAATGACGGGATGGACTCCTGCCGCTCTTTCAACGGCATCGATGTGCCAAGCTGAGATCTCGTCATTTCAGCTAAATCCAGAGCGGAGGAGTCCGATATGAATGCTACTACTGTTGCCGTTGATCTCGCCAAGAGCGTGTTCGAGCTCGCCGTCGCCGACGATCAGTGGAAGGTGCACGAGCGCGCTCGCCTCACCCGGCGCCAGTTCGAGCGCTGGTTCCACAATCGAGCGGTGCGGCTGGTGGTGATGGAAGCGTGTGCGACGGCGCACTACTGGGCGCGCACGCTGCGAGCGCGTGGCATCGAGGTGCGGCTCTTGCCGGCGCAATACGTACGCGCCTACGTCAAGCGCAACAAGACCGACGCGGCGGATGCTTTGGCGCTCATCGAGGCGGCGCGCGGCTGTGACATAACGCCCGTTGCAGTGAAGTCGATCGAGCAGCAGGCGCTCCAGGCGCTGCACCGCCTGCGCTCGGGCTGGATGACGACGCGCACCCGCAGGATCAATGCGCTGCGCGGCTTCTGCCGCGAGTTCGGCATGGAAGTGTCGGTGGGCGCGGCGAAGGGGCTTGCGCAGATAGCGCGCCTGCTTGCCGACGAGCACTCGGCCATCCCCGCCATGCTGCGTGCGCCGATGCGCCTCGCGCTCGAGGAGATCCGGCTGATGGAGGCGCGCATCGACGCCCTGGAGCGCGAGCTCGCCGCCATGGCAAAGCAAAGCGACGCCTGCCAGGCGCTCGCCACGATCCCCGGCATCGGGCTTCTCACGAGCACCGCCATGGTGGCCGCCGTGGGCGACCCTCGCAGCTTCCGCTCGGCGCGGCACTACGCGAGCTTCTTCGGCCTCACACCGCGCGAGCACTCCTCGGGCGAGCATCGCCATCTCGGCCGCATCTCCAAGCGCGGCAACCGCTACGTGCGAACGCTACTCACGCACGGCGCG
>DASREB010000284.1:0-4538 GCA_035652275.1 Burkholderiales bacterium | reverse complement strand
AGGCGTGCCTTCCACGCCGGCAACTGCACCCGGCGCAGCCGGTAGGCGAGTGCTCGCGCATTCGGGCGGAACGCAGCGACGTAGCGCGTCTCGCGGGTGCCGTTCGCGAGCTGGTTCTTGTACATGTGGTCGCCTCGCAGGAAGTCGAACACCTCGTTGCCTTCGCCGATGGCGTGCTCGATCGCATAGCCAAGGAGCACGGCGCCGGGGGCGACGCCGGCGAAATCCGGGTCGAAACCCGCCTGCATGCAGAACACGCGGTTGCGCAGGCGGTAGCAGTAGGTGATGGCGCGCAGCTCGCCGTCGATCTCGAGGCAATACAGGCGCAGCGATCCGCGGCGCATGAGCGAGTGCATCAGGCCACGGTGGAAATCCATGTACTGCGGCGTGGCGAATGAGTGACTCGCGCCCGCCGCCTGCCAGCGCTTGCGGTGCAGGACCGCGAGGCACTCAATCGCATGGTCAAGGCGCGCCGGATCGTCCCAGACAAAGAAGCGCGCGCCCGGGTGCGTGGCAAGCAGCTTCGCGCGCGCACAGCGAATGCCTGAACGGCGCTTGGAAGGCAGCGCCTTCAGGAACGCATCCCAGGTGGGCGGCAGCCGGATGAAGGAGATGCGCTCCGCGAGGCCGCTCATCACGGTGAGCCCGGCCGCGCCGGTCGCGGCGTTCAGCCGCTCCACGAAGACCGAATCGGGATCGATGTCGGTGAAGAGATAGACATCGGTATGAGCGACGCGCAGGAGCGCGCTCGCGAGCGCGGCGGCGGCGCTCATCTCGCGGCGAGGCGCGAGCACCGGCCCCAGATCATCGGGCCCGGTATCGCCGCCCGTGCCGACGAAGCGCAGCATGCGCATGCGCACGCCGAGGGTTCGCTTGGTCTGTATGTACACAGGGAGAATGCCGACAATGGTGCCGTGCTCGAGCGCGAGCAGGATGCGCAGCGGCTGTTCCGCGCCATAGACCTGCCACCACTGGTATTGCCAGATCCATGAGTTGAAGACGCTCGCGGCATTGGCTTGCTCGTGCAGACGGTTCCACTCTGGCGCGAGGCGCGCGAAGTCCTCGGCGCTCGTGATGAATTGGATCGCGATGTCGCCGTTCGCATGCGGCCGCACCGGCAGGGGACGAAAAGCGGAATCCGTGTTCAGCAGCCGGCTCCTTTGCACCTCGCTGGCAGGATCGCAAAAAAACCCGAGCGCGACGATGCGCCGGGAAGCATGGGGGCCGTGCTGACCGAGTCATGCTGATCGGCTGCGCTGGCGGGAATATTGCCCGCTAAGCTAGGCGCTTTGGCGAGGCGCCATGGCCCACGAGAACCTGCTGCGCATCGGCGTCGACCTCGGCGGTACCAAGATCGAAGCGGTTGCGCTCGCGCGCGACGGCCGGGAAATTTTTCGCAAGCGCTTGCCGACACCGCGCGGCGACTACGCCGGCACGGTTGGCGCCGTGACGTCGCTGGTGCACGAAATCGGCAGCGGCAGCGTCGGCATCGGCATTCCGGGCGCGCTGTCGCGCGCGAGCGGGCTGGTCAAGAATGCCAACTCCACTTGGCTCATCGGCCGGCCGCTGAAGGACGATCTCGAGCGCTCGCTCGCACGGCCGGTGCGCATCGAAAACGACGCCAACTGCTTCGCGCTCTCCGAAGCGCTCGACGGCGCGGGCAAGGACGCGCGCTCGGTGTTCGGCGTGATCCTCGGCACCGGCGTTGGCGGCGGCATCGTCCTCGAGCGCAAAGTGCTCGTCGGTCGCAACGCCATCGCCGGCGAATGGGGCCATAACGCGCTGCCGCTTCCCGGCGCGCACGATCTGCCGCTGCCGGCCTGCTACTGCGGCCGCGCCGGCTGCATCGAGACTTATCTTTCGGGGCCGGCGCTCGAGCGCGAGCACGCGGCGCTCACCGGCGAGGCGCGCAGCGCCAAGGAGATTGCTGCGCTCGACGGCGAAGCGCTCGCGCGCTACATCGAACGCCTTGCGCGCGCGGCTGCGAGCGTGATCAACGTGCTCGATCCGGACGTGATCGTGCTGGGCGGCGGGCTCTCGAACATCGAGCGCTTGTACACCGACGTGCCGCGCCTCTGGCAGCGCTACGTCTTCTCCGACGAGGTAGCGACCCGCCTTGCGCGCCCGGTGCACGGCGATTCCAGCGGTGTGCGTGGCGCCGCGTGCCTCTGGAACGAGGAAGCGAGCTAGTTTTTCACGCCGCGCATGATGATGCGCGCGTAGCGCTGGTAGCTGAAGTACGACCATGCCCAGTCGAGCATCACCACCAGTCGGTTACGGAAGTTGATGAGGAAGTAGATGTGCGCGACCAGCCATACCAGCCAGGCGGGGAAGCCGGAAAGGTGCAGGCGCCCGATCATGACCACCGCGGCGTTGCGCCCGATGGTCGCGAGCTGCCCGTAATCGCGGTAGCGGAATGGCGCGGTCGGCTTGCCCGCGATCCGGCGCAGCACATTGCGCCCGGCGTGTCGTCCCATCTGCTTCGCCGCCGGCGCGATGCCGGGCACGCCTTCGAACGCCGCCAGATCGCCGACGACGAAGATTTCCGGATGGCCGGGCGCCGTCAGATCGGGCTCGACCTTCACGCGCCCCGCGCGATCGAGCGGCGCGCCGAGCGCGGCGCCCAGGGGCGAGCTTTTTACCCCCGCTGCCCAGATCACCGTCTTCGAGGCGATGCGGTCCTCGCCGAGCTGCACGCCTTCCGCATCGATGCCGGTCACCAGGCGGCCGGGCCACACCGTGACGCCGAGACGCTCGAGCGAGCGCTGCGCTTTCGCCGAAAGATCCGGCGCATACGGCGGCAGGACGCGGTCGGCTCCCTCGATCAGCATCACGCGTGCATGGTGAGGGTCGATGCGGCGAAATTCGCCGCGCAGCGTGTGCCGGGCGATCTCGGCGAACGTGCCGGCAAGCTCGACGCCGGTGGCGCCGCCGCCCACCACCACGAAGGTCAGCCAGGCGGCCCGTTTCACCGGGTCGCTTTCGCGCTCGGCGCGCTCGAAGGCGGTGAGCACGCGCCGGCGGATCTCGAGCGCGTCTTCCAGCGTCTTCAAGCCCGGCGCGTAAGCCGCCCATTCGTCATGACCGAAGTAGCTGTGCGTCGTACCGGCCGCCAGGATGAGGTAGTCGTACGGCAGCTCATCGCCGTTCTCCAGGCCCACCACCCGGCGTGAAGTGTCCACGGCGCGCGCTTCGCCGTAGAGCACGGTCGTATTGCGCTGATGGGCGAGGATGTGCCGGATCGGCCCGGCAATTGACGGCGCCGAGAGCCCGGCGGTCGCCACCTGGTAGAGGAGCGGCGTGAAGAGGTGGTGGTTGGTCCGGTCGACGACGGTGAGATCGACCGGCGCCTTCCTCAGCGCCTGCGCCGCCCACAGCCCGCCAAAGCCGCAGCCGACGATGACGACGCGTGGGGGCGACATGGCCGACGATGATACAAGTTGTTACCAAGTTCACGGTACGCTCGTCCACCGGCCGCTAGGCTGCCGCGTTGATAGGGGCAGCAACCACCACCAACCGGAGAGGAGCACCCATGAAACTCGTACATCCCGCGATCGCCGCCGCCCTTGGCCTCGCTTTCTGCGGCGCTGCGTTCGCGCAGGCCGGCACCGTGCAGCGCGACGTCAACCAGCAGCAACGCATCGAGCAGGGCCTGCAGTCGGGCCAGCTCACCACCCGCGAAGCGTCGAAGCTCGAGCGCGAGGAATCCCGCGTCGAGCGCGACCAGTCGCGCGCCATGCAGGACGGCAAGCTCTCGCCTGCCGAGAAAGCGCGCCTCGCCCGCGAGCAGAACCGCGTGAGCCGTGACATCTACCGCGAGAAGCATGACGCGCAGACCGGCAATCCGAACTCCGCGTCTTCGCAGCGCATGCAGGCGGACGTTCAGCGCAACATCAACCAGCAGCAGCGGATCGAGCAGGGCGCGAAGTCGGGCAGCCTCACCAACCGCGAGACCGCGCGCCTTGAGCGCGGCGAAGCGCGCATCGACCGCAAGGAAGCGCGCGCCGGCGCCAATGGCAAAGTCAACGCCGCGGAGCAGCGCCGCATCCAGCGCGCCGAGAACCGCGAGAGCCGGCGCATCTACAAAGAGAAGCACGACGCGCAAACCAAGTAGCCCGCTCCCGTCGGGCCGCAGTTGAGGACCGCCGGCCGGCGATTCGTCGCCGGCCGGCTCGCATCGGCATCCGCGCGGCACGGGATGCAGACCGCGGGCTCGCGCTGAGCGTGCCGGACCACGCCCCGGCTGCGATGCTTCGCGCCTGGATCCCGCAGTGAAGACCACTGTCCGGATCGCCGAGGAAGAACCGCTGCGGCCGAGGCGATTGCCGACGGAGTAGCTCAACTGCCCGAGCTGGAGCTGGTGGCGCACTGTCTATGGGTGACCGAGAGCTTGAAAATCGGCGTTTCCGGCGTCGGCACCATCGACTATTGGGGAAATCCGCAGGTGTCGCGCTCGAGCTCGGGCCTCGCGAGCATCAACGCGCGCGGCGATAAGCGTTAGCATCTCTCGATGGACCTGCGGCCCGGACTCACCGGCT
>DASREB010000283.1:0-14740 GCA_035652275.1 Burkholderiales bacterium | reverse complement strand
GAGGTCGGGGATCTTGCCACCCTCGGCGCTCACGCGCTCATAGCGCCGCTCGAGCACCTGGCGCATGGCGCCATAGTCATCGCCGGGCGTGACGCCGCGGATGTTGAAGCGCCGGTACTCGGATTTCTGCATTTGCTGGCGATCGTAGACCACGCACGAGGCAACGGTCGCCTCGCCCATCGTGTGGCTGATGTCGAAACATTCGATGCGCCCTGCGCCTTCGGGCAGCCCGAGCACTTCGCGCAGCGCCTGCAGGCGCGTTTCCTGCGTTGCGCGGTCGCGCACGCGCTGCGCGATGGCAAGCACCGCGTTCTTGCGCGCCATGTCGAGCCACACCTTGCGCTCGCCGTGCGATGGCGTCAGCACTTGCACGTTTTCGAGCTCCACCGGCTCGCTTGCGACCACCAGGCCCGGCACCGGCTGCTCGAGGTAATGCTGCTCGAGGAACGCGGCCACCACTTCAGCGGGCTCGGCGCCCTCCGCATTGGCCGGGAAAAAGCTGCGGTCCCCGACGTGCCGCCCGCGCCTGATCATCACCAGATTAACGCACGCGATGCCGCCCTCGATGACACAGGCCACCACATCGGCATCGACGCCACGATGCGACTCGACATACTGGCGCGCCTGCACGCGCGCGAGCGCCCGCACCTGGTCGCGATAGACGGCCGCCTGCTCATAGTGGCGCTCATCCGCGGCGCGCTGCATGCGCTCGGTGAGTCCTTTGATCACATCGTCCTCCCGGCCCTCGAGAAAGAGCACCGCGTTCGCTACATCCTCGGCGTAGACCTCCGCCGCAATCTTGCCCGTGCACGGCGCGGTGCAGCGGTGGATCTGGTGCAGCAGGCACGGACGCGAACGGTTTTCGAACACCGTGTCCTCGCAGGTGCGCAGCCGAAATACGCGTTGCAGGAGCTGGATGCTTTCGCGCACCGCATAGGCGTGCGGAAATGGCCCGAAGTAGCGATGCCTGCGATCGCGCGCGCCGCGATGAAACCCCAGGCGCGGATACGGGTGGCCGCTGATCATCAGGTACGGGTAGGACTTGTCGTCGCGAAACAGGATGTTGTAGCGCGGTGACAAGCTCTTGATCAGATTGTTTTCGAGCAGCAGCGCTTCGCCCTCGGAGCGCGTGGCGGTGACCTCCATCGACGCCACCTGCGTGAGCATCATCTCGATGCGTGGGCTCTGCGCGGTCTTGGTGAAGTACGAGGCGACGCGCTTCTTGAGATCGCGCGCCTTGCCGACGTACAAGGCGTCGCCCTCTTTGCCCAGCATGCGATAGACGCCAGGGAGATTCGGCAGCCCGGCGACAAACCTCTTCGCATCAAACGCCATTGATTTCATTATAAATGGGGTAAAATTCGCGCCTTTTTCGCGGCGGCAAATCATGGCAAAAGTCGAAGCAGTCGAGATCCGGCCGGGCCAACTCCTCGAATGGGACAAGCGCGTCTGGCGCGTCCTCAAGAGCTACCACGTCCATGTCGGCGGCCGCGGCGGCGCCTTCATGCAGGTCGAGATGAAGGACATCGACAAGGGCACCAAGACCAACCAGCGCTTCCGCACCGAGGACAAGATCGAGCGCGCGTTCGTCGATCCGCGTGAGATGCAGTACCTCTACCAGGACGGCGAGCAGTTCGTCTTCATGGACAAGGAAAACTACGAGCAGATGACGCTCGATGCGGATTTCCTCGAGGGCCAGGCGGGCTACCTGCTGCCGAACACCGACGTGCAGATCAACTTCTATAACGGCCGGCCGATCGGCGTCGAGCTGCCGCCATCGGTGGTGCTCGAAGTCGTGGATACCGAGCCCGGCATCAAGAACGCCACGGCCACCAACAGCTTCAAGCCGGCAAAGATGGAAACCGGCATCACCGTGCAGGTGCCGCCCTTCATCAACAAGGGCGAGAAAATCAAGATCGACACCGCCGAAGGCACGTACATGGAGCGCGCATAGCGCGCCTTGCCGGGGTGGCGGCGCCGGCCGACGGACGGCGCGTCACCGACGTCCAGTACTTCGCCGCCTGTGTCGCGATCTGGAGCACCACCTGGATCGCCATCACGTTCCAGCTCGGCACCGTGCCGCCGGAAATGAGCGTGGCGTACCGCTTTCTCCTCGCCTCGCTCCTCCTCTTTGCCTGGTGCGTCATCCGCGGCCTGCCGCTTCGCTTCAGCGCCCGCGAGCACGGCTGGCTCGCGCTATTCGGTCTGGGCAGCTTCGGCGTCGGCTATGTGTTCGTCTATTACGCCGAGCAGCACGTGGTGTCCGGCCTTGTTGCCGTCGGCTACTCCGCGAGCCCGCTTCTCGGCATGCTCGGAATGCGCTTCTTTTTCGGCACGCCGATGACACGGCGGGTCGCGGTGGCATCGGTGCTCGGGATCGCGGGCATCATCATTGTTTTCTATCCCGAGCTCGCGCGCCTTCAAGGCAGCCGGGAAACGGCCAAGGGCGCGCTCTTCACCACGATCAGCGTGCTGATCGCGACCGGCGGCAGCATGGTCGCGTATCGCAACCAGCGCGCCGGCGTGCCGTTGTGGCAAGGCATGGCGTGGGGCATGTTCTATGGCGCGATGAGTGCGCTCGCCATCGGGCTCGCGAGCGGCAAGCCGCCCAGCTTCCTCGCGACGTCGGCTTATGTGCTCTCGCTCGCCTATCTCGCGATCCTCGGCTCGATCATCGCGTTCGCGAGCTACCTCACGCTTCTCAAGCGCCTCGGCGCCGCGCGCGCCGGCTACATCGGCGTCATGGTGCCGATCCTCGCGCTGCTCCTCTCAGCCGCATTCGAGGGCTTTCGCTTTCACGCGCTCACCTGGGTCGGCATCGGCGTCTCGGTCGCCGGCAACGTCCTGATACTGCGAATCGATCGGGCCTAAGCCAGCGTCTTCAGGCTGTCCTGCGCTTCGCGATAAGCGACGCTCTTGCGCAGATCGCGGCCGCCGTGCTTCTTCATGCGCTCGAGCCGCTCCGGCTGCGCGAGCGGCACATCTGCCAGCGAATCGAGCAGCTCGTCCAGTCCCGCGGGGTTATTGCAGAGGAGGACCATGTCGCAGCCGGCGGCAAGCGCCGCGCGCGCGCGCTGCGGCGGTCCGCCGGCGAGCGCCGCGCCTTCCATCGAGAGATCGTCGCTGAACACCAGTCCCTGGAAGCCCAGCTGCTTGCGCAGCACCTCCTGCAGCCAGTGCGCTGAGTATCCGGCGGGCTGCGGATCCACCGCCGGGTAGATCACATGCGCGGGCATGACGGCCGCCAGGCCGGCCTCGATCACCGGCTTGTAAGGCGCCATGTCCTTGCGCGCGATCTCCTTGAAGGCGCGCTCGTCGCGCGGCACGGCGACATGCGAATCGGCCTCGGCGTAGCCGTGCCCCGGGAAGTGCTTGCCGACGGCCGCGACCCCGCCCTGCGCAAGCCCTTTCACCAGGCAGGCGCCGAGCGCGCCGACCGCTGTCGGGTCGAAGTGCAGCGCCCGGTCGCCGATCACCGAGCTGCCGCCGTAATCGAGGTCGAGCACCGGGGCGAAGCTGAAGTCGACGCCGTGGGCGCCGAGCTCGGCGGCGATGATGTAGCCCACCGAGCTCGCGGCTTCCTTCGCCGCGTCGCGGTCGCGGTCCCAGAGCTTGCCGAGCGCGCGCATTGGCGGAAGGGTGGTGAAGCCATCGCGAAAGCGCTGGACTCGGCCACCTTCGTGGTCGACGCACACCGGCAGCGCCGGCTCGCGTTGGCGCTCGATGTCTGCGGTCAATTTGGCGAGCTGTTCCGGGTTTTGGTAATTGCGCGCGAAGAGAATCACCGCGCCGGCAGCCGCGTGGCGGATGCGCGCGCAATCCTCGTCCGTAAGCAGCGGGCCGAGCACATCCACCACTACCGGGCCCGGCGGCAGCCTTACTTTTCGCACTCGAGGATCACGGTAGCGAACGCCACGCCGCGCTCGTCGGAAAGCGACAGATGGGCGGTGGTGACACCCTTGGTTTTGAGGTAGCGCTGAAGGGCGTCGGAAAATTCCAGCACCGGCTGCCCGGAGGCGAGATTGCGCACCCAGACGCCGTGCCAGTTCGCCGGCGCGCGGATGCCGGTGCCAAGCGCCTTGGTGAACGCTTCCTTGGCGGCGAAGCGCTTTGCCAGGTAATTCGCCGGCAGCCGATGGCCATGGAACCGCTCGAGCTCGGGAGGGCACAGCACGCGGCGCGCGAAGCGCTCGCCGTAGCGCTTGAGCGCCGCTTCGATGCGCGCAATTTCGACGACGTCCGTGCCAACGCCGTAGATCACCGTGCGGCGCGCACCATCAGTTGCTTCATCTCGCGCACGGCTTCGCGCATGCCGACGAAAACGGCACGGCTGACGATCGCATGGCCGATGTGCAGCTCGCGTAAGCCCGGCAGAGCCGCGACCGGCTCGACATTGAAGTAGTTGAGCGCGTGCCCGGCATTGAAACGCATGCCGGCGGCGCGAATCGCGTCGCCGGCTGCCTGGATCTTCTTCAGCTCCGCGGTCACCGCCGGGCTTTCGGCATCGCGGCCGCGGGAATGAAAGGCGTGGGCATAAGGCCCGGTGTGGATTTCACACACCGCGGCGCCGGCTCGCCGGGCGGCATCCACCTGGCGCAGATCGGCGTCGATGAACACCGAGACGACGATGCCGGCAGCTTTCAGGCGCTTCACCACTTCGGCCACTCGCTTTTCCTGCGCGGCGATGTCCAGCCCACCCTCGGTGGTGATCTCGGCGCGGCCTTCGGGAACCAGCATCGCCATCTCCGGCTTGATGCGGCAGGCGATGTCGACCATCTCCTCGGTGGCCGCCATCTCGAGGTTGAGGCGGATGTGCGTCAGCTCGCGCAGGCGCCGCACGTCCTCGTCCTGGATGTGACGGCGGTCTTCGCGCAGGTGGCAGGTGATGCCGTCCGCGCCGCCGAGGTGCGCCTCCACCGCGGCCCAGACCGGATCGGGCTCGTAGGTGCGCCGCGCCTGGCGGACCGTGGCGACGTGGTCGATGTTGACGCCCAGCTCGATCATGGAGGCGCGATCACAGCTCGTTCAGCTCCATGAGGACGCTGCGCGTGTGCAACACCTGGCCGTGCAGGCGCTGGCCGATGAGCGCGCGCATCAGGTAGCGCGCCTCATCGCGCGTTTCGCTGCGGGTGTAATCGTCCGCCGCCAGATCGAGCAGCGTGCGGCCGCTCACCAGGAAGTCGCCGTGCGTCGCGCGCACCGGGCCCCGGTCGGGCTCATAGACATAAGAGCTCGCGGGCTCGATCGGCGCGCCGGTGATGGCATCGCGGTCGAACAGCGGCGCATAGCCGAGCTCGGCGAGCAGGCGCTTCTCGAAGCTGCGCAGCACCGCCGGGAAGGCATCGCCCGACGAAAGGCGCCCGAGCGCCTCGCCATAGGCGTCGAACAGCGTCTCGTGCGGATCTTCGCGAGGCAGAAGCCGCAGGATGAGCTCGTTGACATAGAAGCCGCACATCAGACCGCGGCCCGCGAGGGGCTGCAGAGCGCCGCCCCATTCCGCGCTCATGAGGGTCGCGAGCTCGCCGGAGCCGCTCCAGCCAAGCCGCAGCGGGTGAAAGGCGAGCAGCACCCCGCGCATCGCCGAGCGCGGCCGGCGCGCGCCGCGCGCGAGCAGCGCGAGGCGACCATGCCGGCGCGTGAAGGCTTCGACGATCAGGCTCGTCTCCTTGTAAGGGTAGGTGTGCAGCACGAAGCCCGGCTCGTGGTCGGCGCGCTTTTTCATTCGTAGCCCAATTGTCGCAGGACACGGGCGTCGTCCGTCCAGGCGCGGCGCACTTTCACCCACACGCCGAGGTACACCTTGCCCTGCACCAGCCGCTCGAGGTCCTTGCGCGCCGCGCTCGCCATGGCCTTCAGGCGCTCGCCGCCCTTGCCGAGGATGATGGCCTTCTGGCTGTCCCGCTCCACCAGGATGGTCGCCTCGATGCGCCGCAGGGCGCCCTCCTCCTTATAGCTGTCGATGATCACCTCGCAGCGGTAAGGCAGCTCCTCGCCGAGCGTCTCGTAAAGCTTCTCGCGCACGAGCTCCGCGGCGAAGAAGCGCTCGTCGCGATCGGTCAGCTGGTCCGCCGGATACGCCGGCGGCGCCTCGGGCAGCGCCGCGCAGACCGCGCGCAGGAGCTCGGGGATGTTCCTGCCGGTGCGCGCGCTCACCGGGACGATGGCGACGAAGTCGCGGCTCTTCGACAGCCGCTCGAGGAAGGGGATGAGGTCGGCGTTGCGCTTGACGCTGTCTACCTTGTTGACGACCGCGATGACCTGCTGGCCCGGCGGGATGCGCTCGAGCGCCGCGCGGTCCTCGGGACCGAAGCGCAGCGCCTCGAGCACGAAGAGCACCACGTCGGCCGCGCGCGCCGCTTCGCCGACGCGGCGATTGAGCGCCTTGTGCAGCACGCTCTTCAGGCGTGGCGGGTTGCCGGGTGCATCGAGGAAGATGTACTGGCACTCGGCGAGCGACAGGATGCCGCGGATCAGGTGGCGCGTGGTCTGCGCTCGTGCGGAGACGATCGAGAGCTTCTCGCCGACCAGCCGGTTGAGCAGGCTCGACTTGCCGGTGTTCGGCCGGCCGACGAGCGAGACGGTGCCGCAGCGATGGGTCAAGCGCCGAGCTGCTCCAGCATGGCGCGAGCCGCGTCCTGCTCGGCACGCTGGCGCGAGCTGCCGGTGCCGCGAGCGCTGAGCTCGGCAACCACGCATTCCACCTCGAAAGATTGCCGGTGAGCCGCGCCCTGCACCGAGAGCAGCCGGTACAGCGGCAGCGGCCGGTGCTCGGCCTGCAAGCGCTCCTGCAGCTCGGTCTTCGCGTCCTTCGCCGGCCGCTCGGGGTCGAGGCGCTGCAGGCGCTCGCCGAAGACCTGCAGCACGGCGCTGCGCGCCGCGGCATAGCCGCCGTCGACCAAGATCGCGCCGAACAGCGCCTCCAGCGTGTCGGCGAGAATCGAAGCCCGCGGCTCGGACGCCGCGCTCAGCTCGCCTTCGCCAAGGCGCACGCGCGCCGGCAAGCCGAGCTCGCGCGCGAGCTCGGCGAGCGCCTCGGCGCGCACCAGGCTTGCGCGCAGGCGCGTGAGCTTTCCTTCGGGCAGCTGGGGATAGCGGCGGTAGAGCTCGTCGGCGATGGCGCAGCCGAGCACGCTGTCGCCGAGGAACTCCAGCCGTTCATTGTGCAGCGGGCCGTGGCTGCGGTGCGTCAGCGCCTGCTCGAGGAGCTCCGCTCTGGCGAAGCGGTGGCCGAGCGCGCTCTCGAGGTCCGCGGCCCGCGGGCCGATCTACTGGCCTCCGGCGCGCGCCGCGTAGTCGATGTACAGGCCGACGTTATTGAAAAGCGGCACTTCCTTGCGGTAGGCAAAGCTGATGACCACGCCGTTGCCTTCCTTGGTGATCTCGAGATCGGCCGCCTTCACGGTGTTGATGTCGTCGATCGCCGAGCGGTTGTCGAAGGCGCGGCGAATGTCCGCGACGGTTGCGCCCTGCCGCTCGCGCGCGATGGCATCGATCGCGTTCTTCGCCGAGCGATACTCGAGATACGACGGGATCACCTTCATCCCGCCGAGCGCGACCATTGCGAGAACGATGAGACCGATGATCAGCGCTATGAGACTCAAGCCTTGTTGTTGTTTGCTGCCCATTTCCCCTCCCTGCTTTTTTAGCGGAACGATCCGAAGCGGCCGAGCTCGTTCAGGTTCAGCCAGATGAAGAAGGCCTTGCCGACGATGTTCTGATCCGGGACGAAGCCCCAGACCCGGCTGTCGCTCGAATTGTCGCGGTTGTCACCCATCACGAAGTAGTGGCCCGGCGGCACGGTGCACGCAAGGCCGTTCATATTGTAGTTGCAATTACCCGCCGCCGCGCGGGAGGGAAGCACGGCGGCGGGCGCATCGTCCTCGAGAAGTATTTCATGCTCGACGCCATCGAGCGTCTCGATGTAGCGCCGCGAGAACTGCATGCGCTCGCGCGACAGGTAATCGTCGATCTGCCGCACCGGCACGAGCCGCCCGTTGATGGTGAGCCGCTTGTTGCGGTATTCGAGGCGGTCGCCGGGCAGGCCGACCACGCGCTTGATGTAGTCGAGCGACGGATCCTCGGGATAGCGGAACACCATCACATCGCCGCGATGCGGCTCGCCGATGGCGACGATCTTCTTGTTCACCACCGGAAGCCGGATGCCGTAGGCGTACTTGTTCACCAGGATGAAGTCGCCCACCAGCAGCGTCGGCACCATCGAGCTCGACGGAATCTTGAATGGCTCGACCAGAAACGAGCGCAGCAGGAAGACGATGAGGATGACCGGGAAGAAGGAGACCGAGTATTCGACCCACCACGGCTGCTTCAGCAGCCGCGCGCGCTGCTCTTCGCGCACGCGCACGCGCTTGTCGTCCGGTTCGCGTGCGAGCTCCGTGTCGAGCCGGGCGAGCGCCGCGGCGGCCGCCGCCTCGCGGCGCCGGCGCAGCGTCGCGCCCTCCATTGCCCACACCAGACCGGTCACCACCAGCAGAATGAGCAGGAAGAGCGCGAAGTTCACGCGTCGCTCCGCTGCAGCACGGCGAGGAATGCCTCCTGCGGAATTTCAACCGAGCCGACCTGCTTCATGCGTTTCTTCCCCTCTTTCTGTTTTTCGAGCAACTTTCTCTTGCGCGTCACGTCGCCGCCGTAGCACTTGGCGAGCACGTTCTTGCGCAGCGCCTTGACGTTCTCCCGCGCGATGATGTGGCCGCCGATCGCTGCCTGCACCGCGACGTCGAACATCTGCCGCGGGATGAGCGAGCGCAGCTTCGTCACCAGCTCGCGCCCGCGGTACTGGGCGTTCGAGCGGTGTACCATGCTCGAGAGCGCGTCCACGCGCTCGCCATTCACCAGGATGTCGAGGCGCACCATGTCGGCCGCGCGGTACTCCTTGAACTCGTAGTCGAGCGAGCCGTAGCCGCGGGTAAGCGACTTCAGCCGGTCGAAGAAGTCGAGCACCACCTCGTTCAACGGCAGGTCGTAGGAAATCACCACGTGGCGCGCGGAGTAATGGATGTTGGTCTGCGTGCCGCGGCGCTCGGTGCAAAGCGTAATCACCGGCCCGACGTAATCCTGCGGCACGAAGATCTTGGTACTGATCACCGGCTCGCGAATCTCGGCAATCGTTTCCGCGGCCGGCAGACGCGCCGGATTCGACACCTGCTCGATGCTGCCCTCGCGCAGCACCACTTCGTAGATCACCGACGGCGCGGTGGTAATGAGATGCATGCCGTACTCGCGCTCGAGGCGCTCCTGCACGATGTCCATGTGCAAAAGACCGAGGAAGCCGCAGCGGAAACCGAAGCCGAGCGCCTGCGAGGTCTCCGGCTCGTAGTGAAACGATGCGTCGTTGAGATGCAGCTTTTCCAGCGCCTCGCGCAACGCCTCGTACTCGTTCGCCTCGACCGGATAGAGACCGGCGAACACCTGCGGCTTCACCTCCTTGAACCCCGGCAGCGGCGCCGCCGCCGGTTTGTCGGCGTGCGTGATGGTGTCGCCGACCTTCGCCTCGCGCAGTCCCTTGACCCCGGCGGTGACGAACCCGACCTCGCCGGCCGAGAGCGACTCCTTGTGCTTCGACTTTGGCGTGAACACGCCGACCTGCTCGCAGAGATGCGCCGCATCGGTGCTCATCAGCAGGATGCGCTCCTTTGGCCGCAGCGTGCCGTCGACCACGCGGACCAGCATCACCACGCCGACATAATTGTCGAACCACGAATCGATGATCAGCGCCTTGAGCGGCGCGCCGGCATCGCCTTTCGGAGCGGGCACCCGCGCGATCACCGCTTCGAGGATTTCGGCAACGTTCTCGCCGGTCTTGGCGCTCGCGCGGATCGCGTCGCCGGCGGCAATGCCGATCACGTCTTCGATCTCCTGGATCGCCTTTGCCGGGTCCGCCGAAGGAAGGTCGATCTTGTTCAACACCGGGATCACTTCCACGCCCTGCTCGATGGCGGTGTAGCAGTTTGCGACCGTCTGCGCCTCGACGCCCTGCGAGGCGTCCACCACCAGCACCGCGCCTTCACACGCGGCAAGCGAGCGGCTCACCTCGTAGGAGAAGTCGACGTGGCCGGGCGTATCGATCAGGTTGAGCAGATACTCCTCGCCGCTTTTGCTCTTGTACTGCAACGCGGCGGTCTGGGCCTTGATGGTGATGCCGCGCTCGCGCTCGAGCTCCATCGAGTCGAGCACCTGCTCGGCCATCTCGCGCCCGGCGAGCCCGCCGCACATCTCGATGAAGCGATCGGCGAGCGTCGACTTGCCATGGTCGATGTGCGCGATGATGGAAAAGTTGCGGATGTGGCTTTGCGGCATAAGAAAAGAGGGTGCCGCGGCACCCTCCTCAGGGGCGCTATTTTATTGGATTTGCGCAAGTACCGCGGGCTCGAGTCGCCCGTGGCAGAGCTCGGTGCCGGCCGCATCGGTGAGCACCGGCACCCGCTCGCCATAGCGCGCGGCGAGCGCCGGATCGGCGTCGACGTCCGTTTCCTCGAACGGCACGCCGAAGGCGCGCAGCGTCCGCGCCATGGTCTCGCACAGGTGGCAGCCGGCGCGCCCGTACAGGCGCAGCGCTCCCCTAGCCTTTATCGGTGAGGCCCGTGATGGTGACGAATGCGGTGCTTTCGCCGCGCTTCACCTGCAGCGTGATGACCGCGTTCTTGTCGAGCGACGCCAGGAGCTTGTTGAACTGCTCGACCGACTTCAGCTCCGTCTGCTGGCCCTTGTAGACGAGCGTCATCAGGATGTCGCCCTTGCGCACATCGGCACGCGCATCGGGCCGGATGTCGGTGACCACCAGGCCGCTCGCCATCTGCTTCTCCTTCTTCTGCTCAGCCGTGAGCTCCGCGACCACGATGCCGAGGCGATTGGCCTGCGCCTCGGCGGACTTCGGCGGCCGCGGCTTCTCCAGCGCGGCGACCCGTTCCTCCTGCAGCTCGCCCACGGTCAGCGTGAGTTTGCGTGTCTGGCCCTTGCGCCAGACCTCCACGCTGGCGGTGGAACCGGGACGCGTCGAGCCGACGATGCGCGGCAGGTCGCTCGAGCTGTCGACCGGCTTGCCGTCGAACGCCGTGATGATGTCGCTGGTCTCGATGCCGGCCTTTTCGGCCGGGCTGCCCTTCTCGACCTGGTTGACGAGCGCGCCGCGCGCCCGGTCCAGGCCGAAGGACGTAGCGAGGTCGCGCGTCACCTCCTGGATCACGACGCCGATGCGCCCGCGCGCGACACGGCCCTTCTCCTTGAGCTGCTTCTGCACATCGAGCGCCACGTCGGCGGGAATGGCGAAGGACAGGCCCATGAAGCCGCCGGTGCGGCTGTAGATCTGCGAGTTGATGCCGACCACCTCGCCGCGCAGGTTGAAGAGCGGCCCGCCCGAGTTCCCCGGGTTGATCGCCACGTCGGTCTGGATGAAGGGCACGAAGTTTTCCTGCGGCAGAGAGCGGCCCTTTGCGCTGACGATGCCGGCAGTGACGGTATTCTCGAAGCCGAACGGCGAGCCGATCGCCACCACCCACTCGCCCACCTTGAGCTTTGCCGGATCGCCGAAGCGCACGGCGGGCAGCGGGGCGCTGGTCTCGATCTTGAGAAGCGCGATGTCGGTGCGCTTGTCGGCGCCGATCAGCCTGGCCTTGAACTCGCGCTTGTCGGTGAACTTCACCGTGATTTCGTCGGCCGCTTCGACGACGTGAGCGTTGGTCAGGACGTAGCCGTCGGTGCTGATGATGAAGCCGGAGCCGAGCGAGCGGCTCTCGGAGCGCGGGCCGGGCCCGGGCGCGGGCTGTCCCGGGCCGGGCTGGCGCGGAATGAAGCGGCGGAAGAACTCGAGCACCTCCTCGTCCTCGATGCCCGGCACCTGCGGCAGCGAGGTCGGCCGCCGCACCGCCTGCGTGGTGCTGATGTTGACGACGGCGTTGCCCTGGTCCTCCACCAGCCGCGTGAAATCGGGCAGCTGCGCCTGCGCGGCGAGCGAGAACGCCGCGAGCCACAGCGCGGCCATGCCTCTGAGGGTGGTCATGTTCCTCTCCTGGTTCTTAGGGTCGCCGATACTGCACCGCATTGGCAATGCGCTGCACGCTGGCGGCAGGTGCTTCGCCCACGACGGTCACCATGTGGTTCGCCACTTCGCGGGTATAGATGTGGATGGCGCCGAGGCTCGCAAGCCCGGGGCGCAGCGGCTCGCGCTGCGGCGCAAGCGGCTCGATGAAGATGGAGACGGCGGCGAGACCGTCGGAAAAAACCAGCTGCCCCACGGGCTTCGATTCGCCCATGCGGCGCGTGAGCTCGACCACTTTGTGGAACCCGGGCAGATCGGCATTGAGGCTCCAGCCGGCAAGGTGCGCCGGCGCCGCCGAGGTGTCCTCCACCCGCCAATTGTTAGCCGCGTGACGCGGCTTCACCATATCGGGGGTCACGCGCCCGATGGCGAGCTGCGTGAAGGTGAACTGCTCGATCTGGTTGCCGGCGGCATCGACGGTCGTGGCGCGCACCAGCATGCCGCTTGCGGTGTCGGCCCACAGGCGATAGCCATAGCGCAGGTTGTCTTTCGGCGCGAGCAGCACGCCCTGGCATTCGAAGCCGCCGATGCGGCGCACTTCGCCGAGCGAGATGTCGTAGTTGCCGAGCAGCGTATTGACCTCGCCGGGCAGCAGCGCCGGGAAATTGCGATCCGCGGTGCGCCGCTCCACCTTGACGACATGGCTCTCCGGCAGATAGCAGCGCACCGTGTCGCGCGTGCGCACGAGCTCGCGCGGCATGCCGTCGAGCACTTCGAGCCGCTCGGTGTCGGCGCTCGCAAGGCGCGTGATGCGGGAGGTTTCGGAGCGCGCGCCGTGCTGGTAGACGAAGGTGCCGCTATACGAAAGGTTGCGCGTCGCGTCCTGGATCTTGCGCAGCCAGCCGAGGGCGTCGGATTGCGCCTGTGCGGTGCCTAACGCCGACAACAGCGGCAGGCACACAAGCGCCGCCGAGCGCCAGGCGCTCACTTGGCCGACTCGTCGGCGCGCTCGGCGACGGTGCGCACATACGGCGCCATGCCAAGGAGCGACATGCGCGGCGAGAAACCCTGGTGCGCCAGCAGATAGTCGTTGGCCGCGTCGGGCAGCGAGACGGTGACTGCGCCCGGCTGCGCCTGCGCGACCGCGGGCTGCGGCTGCGGCTGCGGCGCGAAAGCGAGCCAGCCGACGAGCGCCACCGCGGCAAGGCTCGCGGCGGCGGCGAGCGCGTAGCGCTGCAGCGGCGTGCGACCCGGCAGCGCGCCCGGTGAAAGTACCGCCGGCTCGGTGGCAAGACGCGCGGCGACGCGCTCGACGAAGCGTGCCGACAGCACCTGCCGCTGCCCATGCATCGCATCGCTCATCAGGTGATAAAGACGCCAGGCGTTCGCCGCTTCGCCGTCGCGCCGCAGGTGCTCGAGCGCGTCGTCAGCGGCGCGGCCCTCGAGCTCGCCGTCCATCAATGCAGAAATCGCTTCATTCATAACCACCCCCGTTACCAGCGCTTGTCCTTGCGCGTGCCCAACAATGGCCTGAGCTGCTCGGCGATCGCTTCGCGCGCGCGGAAGATGCGCGAGCGCACGGTGCCGATCGGGCAGTCCATGGCTTGCGCGATATCCTCGTAGCTCATCCCTTCGATCTCGCGCATCTGTATCGCTCTTCGCAACTCCTCGGGCAGCCCCTCGATCGTGCGGTTCACCGTCTCCGCGATCTCGTTGGACAGCAGCACGCTCTCCGGCGTGTTGATGTCGCGCAGCTGCTCGCCTTCTTCGAATCCTTCCGCGTCTTCGGCCTCTACCTCGGTCGAGGTCGGCGCCCGCCGCCCCATGGCCATGAGATAGTTCTTGGCCGTGTTAATTCCAATCCGGTACAGCCACGTATAAAAGGCGCTGTCGCCACGGAAGGCAGGGAGTGCGCGGTAGGCCTTGATGAACGCTTCCTGCGTCACATCTTCGACCTCGGCCGGATCGCGGATGAACCGCGAGAGCAAACGGCCTAACTTGCGCTGGTACTTCTCAACAAGCAGCTCAAACGCCCGCTTGTCGCCACGCTGCGCCCGCGCGACCAACTGCCGGTCGACGTCGCGCTCAGCCATCGCGCGGCGAGGGCTCCCCACCCCGTCTGCAACGCCTATGTGCCATAGACGCGGCGCGCGTGAAATAGTTCGAGGCGCGCCACGGCCCTCGGCTAGGTGGCGAGTTGCTTTGGCGCCACGCCGGGCAGCCGGTTCCATAGCGCCCAGAGGCGCAGGCGCCGGAACTCCTGCGGGCTAAGCATGTCGGCGCTCACGAGGAGCGTACGGCGGAGCTCGCCGCCGAGCGGCAGGGCGACGAGGTGGCGCGTGACATAGCGGCGCGCGGCGACCGCGGCGGCGACGCGCGCGCCGTTCGCAAGCTCGAAGACAGGCTCGGTGGCGCCGAGCTCGATCGCGCGCACCGAGCCCGCCGCGGCGAGCAGCGCGCGGCTCCAGGCGGCGGCTGCGCCGAGCGCCACCAGAGCGATAGCGCCCGCCACGCCGAGCGATCCTTCGATGAGCAGGTAGACGGCGGCCGCGGCGGCGGCATGCGCCATCACGATGAGCGCCGCGAGGGGTCGCGAGGGTCGGAGCTGCAGGCGCAGGGCGCTCAAGCGCGCCCGAGGACCAGCGTGCCGTTCGTGCCGCCGAAGCCGAACGAGTTCGAGAGCGCCACCTTGATCGGCATGCGCCGCGCACTGTTGGGCACGTAATCGAGGTCGCACGCCGGATCGGG